>NZ_JBFTRZ010000003.1:0-324494 GCF_056399785.1 Brevundimonas sp. 01N35 | reverse complement strand
ATGGCCAAGGAAAAGTTCGAACGTAACAAGCCGCACTGCAACATCGGCACGATCGGCCACGTTGACCACGGCAAGACGACGCTGACGGCTGCGATCACGATGACGCTGGCGAAGGCCGGCGGCGCGAAGGCGATGAACTACGCCGACATCGACGCCGCCCCGGAAGAAAAAGCCCGCGGCATCACGATCAACACCTCGCACGTGGAATATGAGACGGCCAACCGTCACTACGCCCACGTCGACTGCCCCGGCCACGCCGACTACGTGAAGAACATGATCACGGGCGCCGCTCAGATGGACGGCGCGATCCTGGTCTGCTCGGCCGCTGACGGCCCGATGCCGCAAACGCGCGAGCACATCCTGCTGTCGCGTCAGGTCGGCGTTCCG
Organism: Brevundimonas sp. 01N35; assembly: GCF_056399785.1. NCBI lineage: Bacteria > Pseudomonadati > Pseudomonadota > Alphaproteobacteria > Caulobacterales > Caulobacteraceae > Brevundimonas > Brevundimonas sp. 01N35. The sequence continues at coordinate 324,107 of NZ_JBFTRZ010000003.1, read as the reverse complement.
GCTCTGGTGGTCTTCCTGAACAAGGTCGACATGGTCGACGACGAAGAGCTGCTCGAGCTGGTCGAAATGGAAGTTCGTGAACTTCTGTCGTCCTACCAGTTCCCGGGCGACGACATCCCGGTCGTCAAGGGTTCGGCTCTGGCCGCCGTTGAAAACCGCGACGCCCACATCGGCGAAGAGCGCGTGCTGGAACTGATGGCCGCCGTCGACGCCTACATTCCGCAGCCGGAACGTCCGGTCGACATGCCCTTCCTGATGCCGGTCGAAGACGTGTTCTCGATCTCGGGCCGCGGCACCGTGGTCACGGGTCGCGTCGAGCGCGGCATCGTCAAGGTCGGTGAAGAAGTCGAAATCGTCGGCATCCGTCCGGTCCAGAAGACGACCTGCACGGGCGTCGAAATGTTCCGCAAGCTGCTGGACCAGGGTCAAGCCGGCGACAACGTGGGCGTGCTGCTGCGCGGCACCAAGCGTGAAGACGTCGAGCGCGGCGGCGTGGTGTCCAAGATCATCGCCTAAGCGATTGATCCGGGTCTTCGGACCCGAACAGTGCTGGCCTCAAGCAGCGCGCAAGCGCGATAGGCCTGCATAGAGCAAGCGTAACAGAGCGGCCCTCGGAGAAATCCGGGGGCCGTTTCTGCGTGCGGTGATCGGCGGCGGTCAAAGCCGGCTATCCCTTCCTGGGACAAGACGTTGGCGAAGGTCTGCGCTACGTCAGAAGGCGTTCACCATGGCGGTAAACCCTGCCGCAAGGGCACAGGTGCACAAGGGGGGGGCTGGAATGGATCTTGCTGTCCCTTCGCCCAAAGAGAGCCCCATGTCCGCTGCACTGACCCTCGAGATCCGCGCCCTTGACAGCCTGACGGGTGAGGAGCGCGCGCAGTGGAACGCCTGGGCCGCCGCGGATCCCGACCTGGCCAGTCCCTATTTCCGCGTGGAGTTCGCCGAGATCGCGGGGCGGGTCAGCCCGGGGGCGGCCCTGGCGCTCTTCCGTCGGCGCGGCGAGGTGGTCGGCTATTTTCCACATCAGCGGAGGGGCGGCGCAGTCCAGCCGATCGGCGCGCCCATGAATGACTATCATGGGGTCATCGGTCCACGCGACGCGCGCCCGACCCTGGGCGAGGTCGCCGGACTGCTCGATGGGGCCCGCTTCAGCGTCAACGGCTGGGTGGGGCCGGCGCCGGGGGCGCTGATGTCCGAAAGCTTCCGAACCACCATCCCGGAGGACGGCGGCTATGACGCCTGGTACGCCGCCCGCCGCCAGGCCTTCGGCAAATACTTCAAGGACAAGGAGCGCGCCCGGCGCAGCATGGCGACCGAGTTTGGACCCGTCGAGGCGCGGATCGGTCTGCGCGACGGGGCTCTGCTCGACGACCTGATCGTCCTGAAGCGCGAGCAGTATCGGCGGACCGGGCGGCACGACATCTTCGCCTGCGGCTGGACACGGGATCTGCTGCACGCGCTGATGGCGACGGATGGCGATGATTTCGGCGCCTCGATCGCGGTCCTGACCGCCGGGGGACGGGTGTGCGCGATGGAGTATTCGCTGCACGCCGGGCAACGGTTGCACTTCTGGTTCCCGGCCTATGTCCCGGCGCTGGCGCGGTGCTCGCCCGGCATCATGCTGAGCATGGAGACCATCCGTATGGGCGCGGAGCACGGCTATCGCGACTTCGACTACGGATTCGGCGGCGAGGCCTACAAGCGCTACTTCTGCGACACGGTTCAGCCCGTGGCGGAGGCGACGATCCTGAGGCCCGGGCTGTCGGCGGCCTTGGGCGGCGCCGCCGCCTCGCTGCTGAATCTGGCGGGGGCGGAGCGCGGCGCGCGCCTGCGCGCCAGCGTACGTCGGCGCTGGAACGCCATCGAGGCGTGCGAGACGAACAGCCTCGACCGCTTGCGGGGCGCGGCGACGGCCGCCCGGGCGGCCTTGTCCAAGGCGAAGGGCCGCGCGGGGGCCGCGTCATGAGGACAGAGAACTTCATGTCCCGGCGAGGCACCCGCTATCCCGGCCCGATCGGCGAGGCGGCGACCCACCCCCATGGTTTGATCGCGCAAGGGTTCGCCGAGGACGAAGCCCTGGCGGCGTTGCTGGACCGCTATCCGGCCGACCTGTTCGACATCAACCTCTACGACTACGACGACGAGGGGCAGGTTTCGCTGCGCACGGGCGCGCGGGGGCGGCTGGACGGCGGGCAACTGTTGGAGGCCATCCAGCAGGGGCGGCTGTGGGTCAATCTTCGCGGCGTCGAGACCGGCTGGCCGGAACTGTGGGCGGCGGCGATGGCCGAGTACCGCCAGATCCAACGGGCCTATCCGGGGCTGAAGGCGGTCAAGACCGCCGGCCAACTGATCCTGTCCTCGCCCAAGGCGGGGGCGCCCTATCACTTCGACGCGGCGGGCGTGGTGCTGTTCCACCTGCGCGGGCGCAAGCGGGTCTTCGTCTATCCGGGCGACGAAGCGCATCTGCCGGAGCGCAGCATGGAGCAGGTGGTGGCGCGCCAGACGACCGAGGAAGTCCCCTACAGCCGGGCCTTCGAGGACGATGCGCGGATCATGGACCTGGAGCCCGGGCAGGCGCTGACCTGGCCCCTGTATGCACCGCACCGGGTCGAGAATCTGGAGCGGTTCTGCGTCTCGCTGTCGATGGATTTCCAGACCTGGCCGTCTCGCTTCCGCAACGGCGCGCTCTACACCAACGCCGTGATACGCAGCCGGGGCGGTTCGCCCCGCTTCACCGAGCGGATGGGGCAGGGGGAACTGGCGGCGCGATGGGCGGCCTCGCTGGCCTTGCGCCGCATAGGGGCGTTGAAAAGCCGGATCGCGCATTTCGAGCGCGACTTTGAACCTGAGGTCGGGGCGGTCGACGGGGCAGGCGCGTTGCAGGGCTGATCGCGAAGCCCATTCTTACAACGACTTCATGACCTCGATTTAAAATGACTTGAGACCCGCTCGGGACCACCTTCAGCGCACAACTGGAGAGGGACACCGTTATGAAGATCGCCGTTTACGTCGCCGCCTCGGCCGCCGTTCTGAGCGCCCTGGCCGCGGCCCAGCCCGCCGCCGCGCAGGACGCCGAGATCCGCAACGCGGTGGCCCGCGTCATCGTCATCCCGGAGGACCGATCGGACATCGCCGTCGAGATCACCCGCGGTTCGGCGGACCTGCCGCAACTCACCGTTGAACGCCGGGGCAACAAGGTCCGGGTCGATGGCGGCCTGGGCCGTCGCCGCGGTCTGTTTCAGATCAGCAACGACAGCATCCGCAACTGCAACAGCGGCCCAGCCGACGGGCGCCAGCCCGGCGAGGGCGCGACGGTCGAGGTGAACGGGATGGGCCGTATTCGCCTTGAAGACGCGCCGCTGATCGTGCTGCGCACGCCGCGCGACGTGGACGTCAGTGCGGGCAGCGGGGTCTATGGAGCGATCGGTCGGGGGGCGCGGTCCGTCGACCTGGGCTCCGGCGGTTGCGGCACCTGGACCGTGGCCAATGTTGATGGTCGGCTTGAGATCGGCCTCGGCGGGTCCGGCATTGTGCGCGCAGGCGCCTCCCGTTCGCTGGAGGCCTCGGTCGGCGGGTCGGGCTCGATCCTTGCGGGCGTGACAGGTGACCTGGAGGCCAATGTCGGCGGCTCCGGCAATATCGTCGTCGCGGCCGTGAACGGCGCGGCTGACGTGTCCATCGGCGGCTCGGGCGACGTGACGATCCGCGGCGGTCGCGCCACGAAGCTGGAGGTGGCCATCGCCGGATCGGGCAATGTCAGGTTCGACGGAACCGCGAACAGTCTGGAGGCCTCCATCGCCGGTTCGGGCGATGTGCGCGTCGCCGAAGTGACCGGGCCGGTGTCGCGCTCGATCGTGGGTTCGGGCGAGGTGCGCATCGGACGCTGATCCGATCCCTTGCTGCGAGAGAAGGCCCGGGAGCGTGGAACCCCCCGGGCCTTTTTCGTGTCCGCAGCGGACCGCGCCGCCCCAAGAAAAAGCCCCGGCGGATTGCTCCGCCGGGGCTTCGTTCCGACCGGAGTCGGCAGGTATCCGTAGGGCTTAGAAGCCGCGGATGACCGGCAGGCCGGCCAGGGTGCGGCCCAGGTTGGCGCCGGCGCGGTCCAGCGACTGCAGGGTGCCGCCGAAGTTGTAGCGAGCGCCGATCATGAAGACGTCCGAGTCGACATCGACGTTGGCGAAGTCGGTCGAGACGCGCTGATACGTGCCGTGGACGCTGAACGGGCTGTTGGCGAACTGGTACTCGGCGCCGGCGCCGTAGGCCCAGACGTCGGCTTCGCCCAGATCGGCGTCGATGTTGCTGTACGAGACGCCAGCGTTCAGGCGCAGCGACGGGTTGACGTAGTAGGCAGCGTCGCCGCCGAAGGTCCAGGCGTCAGCGCCGTCCAGGTCGGTGTAGGACACCAGGCCCGTCAGGGTCGCGTTGGCCAGGTACTTCTGCACTTCAGCGCCGACCGTGAAGGTGTTGTCGTCGCCGAGGTCCGTGACGCCGACGAAGCCGCCGGCGCGCAGGTCCGAACCGAAGGTCTTGGTCAGGTGAGCAGCAGCAGCGGCCGTCGTGTCGTCGCCGAACTTGCTGTCAGCGTAGTTGACGGCGCCGTTGACGGTCACGGTCCATTCCGGGGCGACCTGGAAGGCGCCGACGCCGTCCAGTTGAGCGCCATCGGTCTTGAAGCCTTCGGTGTCCGTGTGGACGTAGCCGATGCCGGCCGAGCCGACGGCTTCTTGAGCGAAGGCGGGAGCGGCGATCAGGGTGGCGGCGGCGACCGAGGCGAGGAAGACGGTTTTCATTATGATTATCCTTTTTTTCGTACCGCCGGGTTCGCACCGCAGCGGTACGGCAGAGATAGGCCCCCATTCGCCGCTTTGCTGTAACGAACTTGTCATCTTTCAGCGGTTTGAGGCCGATGTTGCCGATGTGTGACGCATTGCGACATGTTTGTGTTGCTGGGCGGGGCGGAATGAGGCCAAGCCTTACGGGGGCGGTCATGTGGCCCCGCTTTCGCCGCAAGGGTTAAGCGAAGGCCATGAGCGCGACGGCTGCTTGCCTCTATATAATGCGCCCGCACGCCGCCTTCGTCCGGGTGGCGGCCTGGAGTCCCAAACCCCCGCTGCGCCGTGGTTTCAGCGCTTGACGGAAACGGAATCGGAGGGCATAAGCGCCCCTCTTGTTGGACCGGCTGTGCATCTTCGGGTGCAGACGCGGTTCGCAGGAACGACCTAAGTTACTGTTCTTTGCAGCATTCTTGGGATTTTATGGCCTTCGCGGAGTTCTGCGTGGGCCAATCGTTTTTGCGGATTTGCGTTCCTTGGGGCTCTGCCCGAGGCTTCGGTCTTTGAAATGGTTCACAGGGACGCGGTTCCGACCGCTTGGGAATAACAACCGATATGGATCAAAGCATCCGCATCAGGCTCAAGGCCTTCGATCATCGCGTCCTCGACTTTTCGACGCGCGAGATCGTCAACACCGCCAAGCGCACCGGGGCGACCGTTCGTGGTCCGATCCCGCTGCCGACCCTGATCGAAAAGTTCACCGTGAACCGCTCGCCGCACGTCGATAAGAAGTCGCGTGAGCAGTTTGAAATCCGCACGCACAAACGCGTGCTCGACATCATCGACCCCACCCCGCAAACCGTGGACGCGCTCATGAAGCTCGACCTGTCGGCCGGTGTGGACGTCGAGATCAAGATTTAAGAAAGAAAGAGGCGGGATCCGACATGCGTACGGGCGTGATCGCCAAGAAACTGGGTATGACGCGCGTCTTCGCTGAAGACGGCGCGCACATCCCGGTCACGGTTCTGCAGCTTGATGGCTGTCAGGTCGTGGGTCAGCGCACTCAAGAGCGGGACGGCTACGTCGCCCTGCAACTGGGTGCCGGAACCAAGAAGGCAAAAAACACCAACAAGGCTCAGCGCGAAGTTTTCGCCAAAGCCGAGGTTGAACCCAAACATTACGTGACTGAATTCCGCGTTGACGCGGAAGGTCTGCTGGACGTGGGCGCCGAACTTTCGGCTGATCACTTCCTGGCGGGTCAAAAGGTCGACATCCAGGGCGAGACCATCGGTAAGGGCTTCGCCGGCGCTATGAAGCGCTGGAACTTCGGCGGCCTGCGCGCCTCGCACGGCGTGTCGGTGTCTCACCGTTCGCACGGTTCGACCGGCCAGCGTCAGGACCCGGGTAAGACCTTCAAGGGCAAGAAGATGGCCGGCCACTACGGCCAGGAAGTCGTCACCCAGCAGAACCTCACCGTCGTCCGCGTGGACGCCGAGCGTGGCCTGATCCTGATCAAGGGCGCTGTCCCGGGTCACGACGGCAGCTACGTCAAGGTTCGCGACGCCGTTAAGAAGGCTCGTCCGGCTGAAGCTCCCTTCCCGGGCGCCGTCAAGCCGACGAAGGCTGCTCAACCCGCCTCGACCCCGGCTGAAGCGCCGGCCGTTGAAGCGACCGAAGGCGGTGAAGCGTAATGAAACTCTCTGTCATCAAGCTCGACGGCAAGGCCGCTGGCGACGTGGAACTGTCGGAAGCCGTCTTCGGCATCTCCGACATCCGCGGCGACCTGCTGGCTCGTTACGTCAACTGGCAACTGGCCAAGCGCCGCGCCGGTACGCACAAGGTTCAAACCCGCAACGAGAACTCTCGTACGGGCAAGAAGATGTACAAGCAAAAGGGCACCGGCGGCGCTCGTCACGGTTCGCGCCGTGCCCCGCAGTTCGTCGGCGGTTCGCGCGCCTTTGGTCCGGTTGTCCGTGACCACGGCTACTCGCTGCCGAAGAAGGTCCGCGCCCTGGCTCTGCGTCACGCGCTCAGCTCGAAGGTCAAGGCCGGCGATCTGATCGTCGTCGACAGCGTTTCGATCACCGAAGCCAAGACGGCCTCGCTGCGCGAGACCTTCGGCAAGCTCGGTTGGACCAAGGCTCTGATCATCGCTGGTCCGGAAGTCGAAACCAACTTCGGCCTGGCCGCTCGCAACATCCCGAACATCGACGTGCTGCCGAACGCCGGCCTAAACGTCTATGACATCCTTCGGGCCGACAAACTGGTGCTGACCAAGGCCGCCGTTGAGGCGATCGAGGCGCGCTTCGCTGAGAAGGAAGCCGCATAATGGCCGCCGCTCAACCCACCGCCAAACACTACGACACCATCCTGGCTCCGATCATCACGGAAAAAGCCACGATCCTGTCGGAGCAGAACAAGGTTGTGTTCCGCGTCGCCGGCACGGCGACCAAGGACGAGATCGCTGCTGCGGTCGAAAGCCTGTTCAAAGTCAACGTCCTCAAGGTCAACACCCTGGTTCAAAAGGGCAAGACCAAGCGCTTCCGGGGCATCCTGGGCCGTCGCGTGGACATCAAGAAAGCGATCGTGACGCTGGCCGATGGTCAGTCGATCGACGTCACGACGGGGCTCTAAGAAGATGGCTCTGAAGCATTACAATCCGACGTCGCCGGGCCGCCGCGCCCTGGTGCTGGTCGACCGGTCCGAGCTCCACAAGGGCCGTCCCGAGAAGTCGCTGACCGAAGGCCTGACGAAGTCCGGCGGTCGTGGTGCAGGTGGTCGTATCGCTGTCCGCTTCCGCGGCGGCGGCGCCAAGACCCTGTATCGCAAGATCGACTTCAAGCGTCGCAAGTTCGACGCCATCGGTACGGTCGAGCGTCTGGAATACGATCCGAACCGCACGGCTTTCATCGCTCTCGTGACCTACGAAGACGGTGAAAAGACCTACATCATCGCGCCGCAACGCCTTAAGGCCGGCGACACGGTGATCGCGGGCGAAAAGACCGACGTGAAGCCGGGTAACGCCATGCCGCTCCGTTCGATGCCGGTGGGTACGATCATCCACAACATCGAAATGAAGCCGGGCAAGGGCGCTCAGCTGGCCCGTTCGGCCGGCGCCTATGCTCAGCTGGTCGGCCGCGATCAGGGCTACGCCCAGATCCGTCTCGGCTCGGGCGAACTGCGTATGGTTCTGGACGGCTGCATGGCCACGGTGGGCGCGGTTTCGAACCCCGACCACATGAACCAGAACCTCGGCAAGGCCGGTCGCGTTCGTCACATGGGCTGGCGTCCGCACGTTCGCGGCGTCGCCATGAACCCGATCGACCACCCGCATGGTGGTGGTGAAGGCCGGACCTCTGGTGGTCGTACCCCGGTTACGCCGTGGGGCAAGGACACCAAGGGCACCCGCACCCGCAAGAACAAGGCTACGGATAAGTACATCATCCGTACTCGCCACGTGAAGAAGGCTCGCTAAGAATGGCCCGCTCCTCCTGGAAAGGCCCGTTTGTCGACGGGTATCTGCTCAAGAAGGCCGACGCCGTTCAAACGTCGGGCCGCAAGGATGTGATCAAGACCTGGTCGCGTCGTTCCACCATCCTGCCGCAGTTTGTCGGTCTGACCTTCGGCGTCCACAACGGCCAAAAGCACGTGCCGGTGATGGTCAACGAAGACATGGTCGGCATGAAGTTTGGCGAGTTCGCCCCGACCCGGAGCTTCCCGGGTCACGCGGCGGACAAGAAGGCCAAAAGGAAGTAACTGATGGCCAAGTCCAACAACCCCCGCCGCGTCGGCGCCACCGAGGCTCGCGCCAAGCTGGTCAACGTTCGCATCAGCCCTCAAAAGCTGAACCTGGTGGCCGCATCGATCCGCGGTCTGCCGGTTCAGAAGGCGCTGAACGAGCTTGAATTCAGCCGCAAGCGCATCGCCACCGACGTCCGCAAGGTTCTGTATTCGGCCGTTTCGAACGCCGAAAACAACCACAACCTCGACATCGACAATCTGATTGTCGCTGAAGCGTTCGTGGGCAAGAACCTGGTGATGAAGCGTTTCGCGAGCCGCGCTCGTGGTCGCTCGTCGCGCATCCTGAAACCGTTCAGCGAGATCACGATCGTGGTCCGTGAAGCCGGCGAGGCCGCCTGATGGGACAGAAAATCAATCCGGTCGGTCTGCGCCTCGGCGTGAACCGCACGTGGGACAGCCGCTGGTTCGCCGGCGGCGCCGACTACGCCCGCCTGCTGCACCAGGACCTGAAGCTGCGCACGTGGCTGAAGGAGCGCCTGCTCGCTGCCGGCGTCTCGCGCATCATCATCGAGCGTCCGCACAAGAAGTGCCGCGTGACGATCTACGCCGCCCGTCCGGGTGTCGTGATCGGCAAGAAGGGCGCTGACATCGAGAAGCTCCGCAAGGACATCTCGGCCCGCACTGAAGGCGAAGTTCACCTGAACATCGTCGAAGTCCGCAAGCCGGAAACCGACGCGCAGCTGATCGCTGAGAACATCGCGCAACAACTGGAACGCCGGATCGCTTTCCGTCGCGCCATGAAGCGTTCGATGCAGTCGGCGATGCGTCTGGGCGCCAAGGGCGTTCGGATCAATGTCGCCGGTCGTCTGGGCGGCGCTGAAATCGCTCGTATGGAATGGTACCGCGAAGGTCGCGTGCCGCTGCATACCCTGCGCGCCGACATCGACTATGGCTTCTATGAAGCCAAGACGACCTACGGCATCATTGGCGTGAAGGTCTGGGTCTTTAAGGGTGAAGTGCTCGAGCACGACCCGATGGCTCAGGACAAGCGCTGGGCCCTGGAAGCCTCGGGTCCGTCGTCCAACGAAGGCCGTGGCGGCCCCCGCGGTGATCGCGGTCCGCGCCGTGGTCGTGAGGGCTGATAGGCCATGTTGCAACCGAAAAAGACCAAGTACCGCAAGGCCTTCAAGGGCCGCATCCATGGCGCTGCCAAGGGTGGTTTCTCGCTGACTTTCGGCTCCTACGGCCTGAAGACGGTGGAACCGGAACGCATCACTGCACGTCAGATCGAGGCGGCTCGCCGCGCGATCACGCGTCAGATGAAGCGCCAGGGCCGCGTCTGGATCCGGGTCTTCCCGGATCTGCCCGTCACGGGCAAGCCGGCCGAAGTCCGGATGGGTAAGGGCAAGGGCGCCGTGGACCATTGGGCCGCGCGTTGCCACCCGGGCCGTATCCTGTTCGAAATCGACGGCGTGCCGGACGATGTGGCTCGCGAAGCACTGCGCCTCGGCGCGGCCAAGCTGCCGGTCCGCACCAAGGTGGTCACCCGCCTGGACGCCGGCATCGCTCACCTTGAGGAAGCGGCATGACCAAGATCGCCGATCTCCGGGGTCAAACCCCCGATCAACTGGCCGACGAGCTGCTGAAGCTCAAGAAGGAACAGTTCAACCTGCGCTTCCAGGCCGCTACCGGCCAGATGGAAAAGACTCACCGCGTTGGTGAAGTCCGCAAAGACATCGCTCGCATCTCCACGCTTCTGCGTGAGAAGCGCGCGGCGGTTTAAGGAAACACCTATGCCCAAACGTATTCTTGAAGGCGTGGTCGTGTCCGACAAGGGCGACAAGACGGTCGTCGTGAAGGTCGAGCGCACTCTGCTGCACCCGGTCCTGAAGAAGATCGTCCGTCTGTCCAAGAAGTACCACGCTCACGATGAGGGCAACGCCCTCAAAGTCGGCGACGTCGCACGCATCGTCGAGTGCGCCCCCAAGTCCAAGCTGAAGCGTTGGGAAGTCGTTTCCCCCGCCTCGGCTTCGTAAAAGAGAAGGATCGGATCCTATGATCCAGATGCAAACTAACCTGGAGGTCGCCGATAACTCGGGCGCCCGCCGGGTCATGTGCATCAAGGTGTTGGGCGGCTCCAAGCGCCGCTACGCCTCGGTGGGCGACACTATTGTCGCCTCGGTGAAGGAAGCTATTCCTCGCGGCCGCGTGAAGAAGGGCGACGTTGTTCGCGCTATCGTCGTGCGCACCGCCAAGGACATTCAGCGCAAGGACGGCTCGGTCATTCGTTTTGACAAGTCGGCCGCCGTCATCGTCAACAAGCAGAACGAGCCGGTCGGCACGCGGATCTTCGGCCCGGTTCCTCGCGAACTGCGCGCCAAGAACCACATGAAGATCATCTCGCTGGCTCCGGAGGTCCTGTAACATGGCCGCCAAGATCAAGAAGGGCGACAACGTTGTCGTCCTGGCCGGCAAGGACAAGGGCCGCACCGGCCAGGTGCTCCGCGTTCTCCCGACCGAAAACCGCGTCGTCGTGCAAGGCGTCAACATGGTTCAGCGCCACACGCGCCCGAGCCAGGCTGACCCGCAAGGCGGCATCAAGCACAAGGAAGCCTCGCTTCACCTGTCGAACGTCGCAGTCGCCGACGCCAACGGCAAGGCGACCCGCGTCGGCTTCAAGGTCGAAGGCGACGCCAAGGTTCGCTTCGCCAAGACCACGGGAGACGTCATCTAATGGCTGACACCAAGTACACGCCGCGTCTCAAGACCGAATATCAGGCTCGCATCCGCGCCGTCCTGAAAGAACAGTTCGGTTACACCAACGAGATGCAGATCCCCAAGCTGGACAAGATCGTCCTGAACATGGGTATCGGTGAAGCTGTCGCTGACTCCAAGAAGGCCAACGCGGCCCTCAAGGATCTGACGGCCATCGCCGGCCAGAAGGCTGTGCCGACCAAGGCTCGTAACTCCATCGCCGGCTTCAAGCTGCGTGAAGGCATGGTCATCGGCGGCAAGGTTACGCTGCGCGGCGCCCAGATGTACGAGTTCCTGGACCGGTTCATCACGATCGCGCTGCCGCGCGTGAAGGATTTCCGTGGCCTGAAAGGTACTTCGTTCGACGGTCGCGGCAACTACGCCACGGGTCTGAAGGAGCACATCGTGTTCCCCGAGATCAACTACGACCAGATCGACCAGATGTGGGGCATGGACATCGTCGTCTGCACCACGGCCAAGACCGATGCGGAAGCCAAGGCTCTCCTCACCGAGTTCAAGTTCCCGTTCGTGAAGAACTGAGCGGGAAGGGAAGAGAACAATGGCTAAGAAAAGCGCCGTAAACCGTAACGAAGCCGTCAAGGCCCTGGTTGCGAAGTATGCCGCGAAGCGGGCTGCCCTCAAGGCGACCGCCAACGATGAAAGCCTGCCGCTGGAGGAGCGCTTCGACGCGCGCCTGAAGCTGGCTGAGCTGCCGCGCAACTCCGCGCCGAGCCGTATTCGCAACCGTTGCGAAGTCACGGGTCGTCCGCGGGCTTTCTACCGCAAGCTCAAGATGAGCCGTATCGCCATGCGCGAACTCGGCAACCTGGGGCAAATCCCCGGCCTGACGAAGTCGAGCTGGTAAGGGGAGCGAACAGACATGATGATCAACGATCCCCTGAGCGACATGATCGCTCGCATCAAAAACGCGGCGACCCGCAAGCGTTCCAAGGTGCTGACCCCGGCCTCCCGTCTGCGCCAGCGCGTCCTCGACGTGCTGCAGGACGAAGGCTACATCCGCGGCTATTCGCTGGTTCAAAACCCCGGCGAGTTCCCGCAGTTCGAGATCGAGCTGAAGTACTTCGACGGCCAGCCGGTGATCGCTGAGATCGCCCGCGTGTCGAAGCCCGGCCGCCGCGTCTATTCGGCTATCAACGATCTGAAGCCGATCAAGAACGGCCTCGGCATCTCGATCCTTTCGACTTCGAAGGGCGTCATGTCTGACGCCAACGCCCGCGACGCTAACGTCGGCGGCGAAGTCCTCTGCAGGGTCTACTGATATGTCCCGTATTGGCAAGAAAACCATTGCTGTGCCGAAGGGCGTGACTGTCACGCTCAACGGCCAGACCGTCTCGGTCAAGGGTCCCAAGGGCGAACGCTCCTGGACCGTGGCCGAAGAAATCGAAGTCACCCAGGGCGAAGAGGGTCTGTCGCTGACCCCGCGTCTGGACACCCCGCGCGCTCGCGCCATGTGGGGTCTGTCGCGCACCCTGGTCGACAACATGGTCGTCGGCGTCACCGACGGCTTCGAGAAGACCCTGGAACTGGTCGGCGTGGGTTACCGCGCCGCCCTGAAGGGCCAGTCGCTGTCGCTGCAACTCGGCTTCTCGCATGAAGTCGACATCGCGCCGCCGGCCGGCATCACCTTCGTCGTGCCGAAGCAGACCGAGATCAAGATCTCGGGCTCTGACAAGCAGGCCGTCGGTGAGATCGCCGCCGTGATCCGCAAGCTGCGTCCGCCGGAGCCCTACAAGGGCAAGGGCGTGCGTTATTCGGGCGAAAAGGTCCGGCGCAAGGAAGGCAAGAAGAAGTAAGTCATGGCTCTTTCTCTTCAACAACTGGCCAAGCGCCGCGCCGAACGCAACCGTCGTCGCCTCAAGGCCGTCTCCAACGGCCGTCTGCGTCTGTCGGTCTTCCGTTCGGACAAGAACATCTCGGCTCAAATCATCGACGACGCCCAGGGCGTCACGGTGGCCGCCGCCTCGTCGCTGGAAGGCGGCAAGGGTTCCAAGGGCTCGGACGTCGCCGCTGCAGCCGCCATTGGCAAGCTGATCGCCGAACGCGCCAAGGAGAAGGGTGTCACCGACGTCGTCTTCGACCGCGGCGGCTACATCTATCACGGCCGCGTCAAGGCGCTGGCGGAGGCCGCGCGTGAAGCCGGCCTGAACTTCTAAGGGACGAGAAGCATGGCTCGTGAACCCCAACGCGGACAAGGTGGTCAGAACCGCGACCGCCGCGACCGTAACGCTCCCGCTGTTGACGGTCCGGATTCGGACATCGTCGAAAAGCTGGTGCACATCAACCGCGTCGCCGCCACCGTTAAGGGCGGACGTCGTTTCTCGTTCGCAGCCCTGATGGTTGTGGGCGACGGCAAGGGCCGGGTCGGCTTCGGTCATGGCAAGGCGCGTGAAGTGCCGGAAGCCATCCGCAAGGCGACTGAAGAAGCCAAGAAGACGATGATCCGCGTTCCGCTCCGCGAGAACCGCACCCTGCACCACGACGGCAACGGCCGTTGGGGCGCTGGCAAGATCATGATGCGCGCCGCCCCTCCCGGGACCGGCGTCATCGCTGGCGGTCCGATGCGTGCGGTCCTCGAAACCCTCGGCGTTCAAGACGTCGTGGGCAAGTCGACCGGCTCGTCGAACCCCTACAACATGATCCGTGCGACCTTCGAAGCTCTGAAGGTCCAATCGTCGCCGCGTCAGGTGGCCTCGAAGCGTGGCAAGAAGGTCTCCGACCTGATGGGCCGTCGCAACGATGGCGCATCGGCGCCTGAAGCTGTCGAGGGCTGATAGACATGGCCAAGCAAGAAAAAGCGACCGTCACGGTTCGCCAGACGGCCAGCCCGATCCGCCGCAAGGCTGATCAGCGCGCCACCCTGGCGGGCCTGGGTCTCAACCGCATCGGCCGCGAGTCGACGCTGGAAGACACCCCTTCGGTTCGTGGGATGATCGCCAAGGTCGCCCACATGCTCGAAGTCGTCGAGAAGTAAGCTGTTTCGCCCTCTCCCGTTCGCGGGGGAGGGCGTTTCGCTTTTGAAGAAGCATCTTGCGATGCTGCGATAGGCCGCCTAGAAGCGGCCTTCAATTTTTCCAACGCCGAGTCAGTGCCGCCTTGCGGTCTGGCGCTAGCACCCGAAAGGATCAGGCACATGAAACTGAACGAAATTCGCGACAACGAAGGCGCCCACAAGAAGCGTATGCGCGTCGGCCGTGGCCCGGGTTCGGGCAAGGGCAAGACCGCCGGTCGCGGCGTCAAGGGTCAGAAGTCGCGTTCGGGCGTCGCCATCGGCGGCTTCGAAGGCGGTCAAATGCCGCTGTACATGCGTATGCCCAAGCGCGGCTTCAACAACGCCAACGCTCTGAAGCTGGCCGAAGTGAACCTGTGGCGCGTGCAAGAGGCTATCGACGCCGGCAAGCTGGACGCCAAGGCTGAGATCAACGGCGCCGCCCTGGTGGCCGCCGGCGTGATCCGCCGCGTCAAGGACGGCGTGCGCGTGCTGGGCGAAGGCGAGCTGAAGGCCAAGCTGAACCTGGTCGTGTGGTCGGCCTCGGCCGGCGCCGTCAAGGCGATCGAAGCTGCTGGCGGTTCGGTCGAGCAACAGCGCATCGCCGCTGAAGCCAAGGCCGCCGCTCGCGTCGAGAAGCGCAACCTGGCCAAGGGCAAGGCTCCGGCGCCCAAGGCTCCGCTGGGCGACGCCAACAAGGTCTCGGCTCGCGCCAAGCGCGCCGCAGCCAAGGCCTAAATCGATGTCGTCATCCCGTGCGGGCGCTGCTGAGGCGGCGTTCGCCGGGATCGTCCGAACCGGGATGACGAAAATCATGAAAGCGGCCCTCGCAAGACGGCCGCTTTCCGCCTATCTGACGACGGGCATAGTCGTGGGGACCGCGTAATGGCTTCGGCCGCTGAACAACTCGCCGCCAATATGAACATGGGCTCGTTCGCGAAAGCGACCGAGCTGCACAAACGCCTGCTGTTCACGCTGGGCGCGCTGCTGGTCTATCGGATCGGCACCTATGTTCCGATTCCGGGCATCAATTCCGAGGCCTTCCTGGCCTTCTTCCAGAACCCTCAGGGCCAGCGCGGCATCCTGGACATGTTCAACATGTTCTCGGGCGGCGCGGTCGAGCGGATGGCCGTCTTCGCGCTGAACGTGATGCCGTACATCTCGGCCTCGATCATCGTGCAGCTGATGGGCGCGGTGTATCCGCCCTGGGAGAAGCTGAAGAAGGAAGGCGGCGAAAGCGGCCGCAAGCAGCTGAACCAGTACACCCGCTATCTGACGGTGTTCCTGGCCCTGGCCCAGTCCTTCGGCATCGCCGCTGGCCTGAACGCCCAGTCCGGCCTGATCGATCAGCCGGGCATCTTCTTCATCATCTCGACGGTCACCACCCTGACGGGCGGCACCATGTTCCTGATGTGGCTGGGTGAGCAGGTGACGGCGCGCGGCGTCGGCAACGGCATCTCGCTGATCATCTTCGCCGGCATCGTGGCGGTTCTGCCGTCGACGGTGGCGCGTCTGCTCGGTCTGGCCCAGCAGGGCCAGATGTCGGCCTTCGCCCTGCTGGCCATCGCCGTCATGGCCGTGGCCGTGATCGTCTTCATCGTCTTCATGGAGCGCGCCCAGCGCCGCCTTCTGATCCAGTATCCGAAGCGCCAGGAAGGCAACCGCATGACGGGCGGCGAACGCTCGTTCCTGCCGGTGAAGGTCAACACCGCCGGCGTCATTCCCGCCATCTTCGCCTCGTCGCTGCTGATGCTGCCGACGACGGTGGCCACCTTCACCGCCCAGGCCAACCTGCCTGAGTGGATGAGCTGGCTGCCGCTGGTGACGGCGCAGCTGACGCATGGCCAGCCGCTGTTCATGATCCTGTATGCGATCCTGATCGTCTTCTTCTGCTTCTTCTACACCTCGATCACCTTCAACCCCGAGGACACGGCCGAGAACCTGCGCAAGTACGGCGGCTTCCTGCCGGGGATCCGTCCGGGCAAGCGCACGGCCGAGTATCTGGACTATGTCCTGACTCGCCTGACGGTGATCGGCGCCGGCTATATCACCGCCGTCTGCCTGCTGCCGGAGTTCCTGGTCAGCCAGATGGGCAACAGCCTATACTTCGGCGGAACGTCGATCCTGATCGTCGTGTCGGTGACGATGGACACTGTCGCCCAGATCCAGTCCCAACTGCTGGCGCACCAGTACGAAGGTCTGATCAAGAAGGCCAAGCTGCGTGGTCGCGGCCGGGGCGGCTCCGCCCCCGCCCGGCGCTGATACTCGGGTAGGGGAGCCCGTACTATGAACCTGATCCTGTTCGGGCCGCCTGCGGCCGGCAAGGGCACGCAAGCCAAGCGGCTGGTCGACGGGCGCGGCATGATCCAGCTCTCGACTGGCGACATGCTGCGCGCGGCGATCGCTTCGGGCTCCGAGCTGGGGCTCAAGGTGAAGGACGTGTTGGCGCGCGGCGACCTCGTCACCGACGAGATCGTCATCGCCCTGATCGAGGACCGTCTGCCGGAGGCCGAGGCCGCCGGCGGCGCCATCTTCGACGGCTTCCCCCGCAACGTGGCCCAGGCGGAAGCCCTGGACGCGATGCTGGTCAAGCGCGGCGCCCAGATCGACCGGGTCGTTCGCCTAAAGGTCGACGACCAGGCGCTGACCGATCGGATCGCCAAGCGCTTCGCCGAGCAGGGCCGTCCGGACGACAATCCCGAGACCTTCAAGGATCGTCTGGCTGTGTATAACCGCCAGACCGCTCCGCTGCTTCCCTACTATGAGGCGCAGGGCAAGCTGACCGAGATCGACGGCATGGGCGATATCGCCACGGTCGCCGGCGCTATCGACGGCGCTCTGGCCTGAATTGCCTGATCTGAAGCGGCGTTCGGGCGTTAGGCTCGGGGCGACCGCATTCAGGAGGCGCTGTTGACCGACAGACCGACCTCGCGCCATCGCACTCTGGCGCGTTTCAGCGCGGCGGGCGTCGTCGGTCTGGCCCATGTCGGTCTCTTTCTTCTGCTCGGCCAGATTCAGGCGGATCGGCGGTTCGTTCCGCCCAATCCCCCCATCGTCGTGGACCTGATCCGGCCAGAACCGGTCCCCAAGCCGCCTCCGCTGCGTAGGCCGACCCCAACCATGGGCGGCGGCGCGCCCGCTGCGCCGTCGATTACCCGGCCCGCGCGACCCAGGCCCCTCCGACCTCTGCCAGAAATCACCGCGTCTGCGCGCCCGGCGCCGGAACAGCCGCTGGTTGTCGGGGCTGCGCCGTCTGCGTCGCCCGCTCCCGGTCCCGGCCAGGGCGGGCAGGGCGCCGGTGAGGGGGGAGGAACCGGGGCGGGCTTAGGGCGGGGCGCCGGAGACGGTCGGTTCCGCCTGTTGCGCGGACCGACCCTGGAGGAGTTGCGCCGGCTTCACCCGCCTGCGGCGTTTCGTCAGAGAATGGGCGGGCAGGCCGTCCTGTCTTGCCGCATCCGGCTCGACACGCGGCTGGAGGGCTGCCGCGTGGTGGATGAAGCGCCGCCCGGCATGGGATTTGGCGCCGCCGCCCTGGCGGCTGCGATCTATTTCCGTTTTCAGCCGCCCACGCGCGACGGCGTGCCGGTCGACGGGCAGGAGGTTCCCGTCGCCGTGCTTTGGCCGTGAGGCGGGGGGCGGCGTCGTCGGGCCCGGGGGCCGCTTGACCACCTGCGGCAGTTGGGCATGATGCGTCGTATTCCGGTGTTATTTTCATGCCGATGGAGAGATCGCTTGTGAGCGTGGCGACGCATCACGGTTCGGACCCCAGGCGACGCCTGGGCGCGGTCGTCGGGGTAGGCCTGATCCACGCCGTTCTGATCGCCGGCTTCGGCCTGAGCCGTCAGGACTTTCCGTTGGAGCCCGTTACGCCGCCGGTGTTCGACATTCTGATGATGCGGCTTCAGCCGCCGCCGCCCCAAGGGACGGACGCACAGCCGAGGGGAGGCGCGCCCGCGACCGCGTCGCGAATCCACAGGCCGCCCGATGCCCCGACGGAGACGGCGGAGTTGTCGGCGCCTCTGGTGCAGGCGCCGCTTCCCGCGCTTGAGGTCGGCCTCGCCGCCGTCCCGACCATCGAGCCGGGCATGGGGCGGGGCGGCGAAGGAACTGGGACGGGCGAGGGAGTCGGCGTGGGGGACGGCGCAGGTTCGGGCCGCGGGGCGGGGCCTGTTCTTGTCAGCGGTCCGCGCGGGGCCGTCATGTCGGCCAATGTTTCGGCCAGTTCCCTGACCTCGCTGCCCGGTCCCTACGCCGTGCTACAATGCTATATCCGGGTCGGCCGCGACCGGCTTGAGGATTGCCGTGTGAAGGACGAACATCCGTCCGGCGCGGGCGTGGGGGCGGCGGCGCTTCGGAAAGCCGAAGAGTTCCGCTATAGACCGCCCTTGGGCGTCGGGCGCTTCAACCGCCGTCATCGCCAGACGATCGCGGTCGCCTTTCCTGCTCCGCAGCCGATGCTCGCGAGCGGCGATGGGGGGCGGCATTGACGCAAATAGAATCCCCTGTATAAGAGCCGCTTCCGCGAAGGGCGCACACGCTCCTGGTCTGTTGACCGGAGCGGTTTCCGCGTCTGTTTAAGCGTATCTGGAGATTCTCGTGGCCCGTATCGCTGGCGTCAACATTCCGACCAACAAGCGCGTCGAAATCGCGCTTCAGTACATCCATGGCATCGGCGCACACGCCGCCAAGGAAATCACCGCGAAGGTCGGCATTGAGCCGGCTCGCCGCGTGAACCAGCTGACCGACGCAGAAGTCCTGCAGATCCGCGAAACGATCGACAAGGACCACACCGTCGAAGGTGACCTGCGCCGTGAGACGTCGATGAACATCAAGCGTCTGATGGACCTGGCCTGCTACCGCGGCCTGCGCCACCGTAAGGGCCTGCCGGTCCGCGGTCAGCGCACGCATACCAACGCCCGTACCCGCAAGGGTCCGGCCAAGCCGATCGCCGGCAAGAAGAAGTAAGAGAGGGCTGATCGATGGCCAAGGAAACGGGTCGCGTAAAGAAGCGCGAGCGCAAGAACATCACGTCGGGCGTCGCCCACGTGAACGCCTCTTTCAACAACACCATGATCACGATCACGGACGCCCAGGGGAACGCGATTTCCTGGTCTTCGGCCGGTCACATGGGCTTCAAGGGTTCGCGTAAGTCGACCCCTTACGCCGCCCAGATGGCTGCTGAAGACGCCGGCAAGAAGGCTCAAGAGCACGGCGTGAAGACGCTGGAAGTCAACGTCTCGGGTCCGGGTTCCGGCCGTGAGTCGGCGCTTCGCGCTCTGCAGGCCGTGGGTCTGACGATCACGACCATCCGCGACGTCACGCCGATGCCGCACAATGGTTGCCGTCCGCCCAAGCGCCGCCGCGTCTAAGCGAACCGCCTACCCCTTTCCCCGCCGGTTCCGACTGCCCTGAACGTGAGGGTGCGGAACCGGCGAAACCCGTTCGAGGGACTCTATGATCGAAAGAAATTGGCAAGAGCTGATCCGTCCCGAGAAGCCGCAAGTCGAGGGCGGATCCGACCCGCTGCGCAAGGCGCGTCTGGTCGCTGAGCCTCTCGAGCGCGGTTTCGGTGTGACGCTCGGCAACGCGCTTCGTCGCGTGCTGCTGTCGTCGCTGCAAGGCGCGGCTGTCACGGCCATCCAGATCGACGGCGTGGTCCACGAGTTCTCGTCGCTGGAAGGCGTTCGCGAGGACGTGGTCGACATCGTCCTGAACATCAAGCAACTGGCGCTGCGCATGCACGCCGAAGGCCCCAAGCGCATGACTCTGCGCGCCACGGGTCCCGGCGTCGTCACTGCTGGCCAGATCGAAGTCCCGGCTGACATCGAGGTTCTGAACCCCGATCACGTCATCTGCACCCTGGACGACGGCGCTTCGGTGCGCATGGAACTGACTGTCCAGAACGGCAAGGGCTACGTCGCCGCCGAACTGAACCGTCCCGAAGATGCGCCCATCGGCCTGATCGCCGTCGACGCCCTGTACTCGCCGGTCAAGCGCGTCGCCTATCGCGTCGAGCCGACCCGTCAGGGCCAGTCGATGGATTACGACAAGCTGATCCTAGAAGTCGAAACCAACGGCGCCGTCTCGCCGGTTGACGCGGTGGCCTATGCCGCCCGCATCCTGCAAGACCAGTTGCAGATCTTCATCACCTTCGACGAGCCGACCAAGGCGGTTGAGGCGACGGACGGCAAGCCCGACCTGCCCTTCAACCCGGCCCTGCTCAAGAAGGTCGACGAACTGGAGCTGTCGGTCCGTTCGGCCAACTGCCTGAAGAACGACAACATCGTCTATATCGGCGACCTGATCCAGAAGACCGAGGGCGAAATGCTTCGCACCCCGAACTTCGGCCGCAAGTCGCTGAACGAGATCAAGGAAGTTCTCGCGACGATGGGCCTGTCGCTCGGCATGGACGTGCCGAACTGGCCGCCCGAAAACATCGAAGATCTGGCCAAAAAGTTCGACGACCAGATCTGATCATCAACCCTCCGCCCAGCGCCCTTCGGGGCGCGGATGGGGCGGTTAGAATGAACAAGGCCCCAGGTCCCGCCCCTTAGTAAAGGCCGGAAACCAGGGTTGAGTAGGAGAGACCCCGATGCGCCACGGCGCCGCTTACCGCAAGCTCGGCCGTACGGTCAGCCACCGCCAAGCCATGTTCGCCAACATGGCCGCCTCGCTGATCAAGCACGAGCAGATCACGACGACCCTGCCCAAGGCGAAGGAACTGCGTCCCTTCGTCGAGAAGCTGGTCACCCTCGCCAAGAAAGGCGACCTGCACGCCCGTCGTCAGGCCATCAGCGCCGTCCGCGACGTGCCGCAAGTCGGCAAGCTGTTTGAAACGATCGGCCCGCGTTACGCCGAACGTCAAGGCGGCTATATCCGCATCATGAAGGCCGGCTTCCGTCACGGCGACAACGCCGCGATGGCCGTGATCGAGTTTGTTGATCGCGACGCCGCCGCCAAGGGCCTGGACTCGGGTCCGGTCTATGCGATCGAAGGCGACGACGAAGCCTGATCGGCTTCACCGTTTCCGGTGTAGAATAGAGAGGGCGGCGGGTTTCGGACCTGCCGCCCTTTTGCTTTTGGGGCGAGCGATGGACGACGCGATCCGGGTTCTGGCAGGCTGGCCGGTGTTCGTCTGCGCCAGCGATGGTCCGCGCCTGGAAGGCGAGGCCGACGCGCTGGACCTGATGGGGCGGCTGTGGGGGCTGGAGGCGGACTGGGTGGCGGTGCCGACGTCGCTTCTGGCCGAGGACTTCCTTCATCTGAGGACGGGCGTTCTGGGCGCGGTCGTGCAGAAGTTCGTCAACTATCGCCTGAAGCTGGCTGTGGTGGGGGACATCGCGGCCCCCGCGGCGGCCAGCGAAGCCCTGCGGGATTTCGTCCGCGAGGCGAACGCGGGGGACCATGTCTGGTTCGTCGCCGATCTCGCGGAACTGGAACAACGATTGGCTGCCCGCTCGGTCGGCTGATCCGTTGCCAGCGGCGGGCCTTGCCGCGATACAGGCCCTATGACCAGTACCCAAGACCGTATCGTCGCCTTCACCCCGGCCCATCGTGAGGCCTGGAAGCGGTTGAACACCGACTGGCTGGTGGAGGGCGGCTTCGCGCTGGAGGCCAAGGATCATCTGACCCTGGATGATCCCGAGGGACGAATCCTGAGCCAGGGCGGCCATATCTTCTTTGCGGAGCGGGAGGGCGTGCCGGTGGGCTGCTGCGGCCTGATCACCATGGCGGACGGGGGCTATGAGGTCACCAAGATGACCGTGACGCCGCAGGCGCGGGGCGGCGGGCTGGCGGTGCGCCTGCTGGAGGCCTGCGAGGCGGCGGCCCGGGCTGCGGGCGCGCACCGCCTCTATCTGGAAACCAGTTCGACCCTGGCGCCCGCAATCGCCCTTTATCATCGGTTCGGCTTTACAAACCTGCCGCCGCAGCCGACGCCCTATGCGCGCGCCGACGTCTGGATGGAGAAGCAGCTTTAGAGCTTGATCGGCTGGTGAAACGCTGCGCGATTTCGCTCTAGCCGCTACTCCTTGGACAGGTCCTGACGGCTGAACCAGGCGATGGCGGCGGCTAGGGGGGCGAGGCTCCACAGGGCCAGGCTGGCGATGGCCTTGACCATGACGCCAGCGGGCAGGGTGGAGGCTTCCATGCCGCCTTTGATCAGGGCCTTGAGCGTCTCGAACGCCGTGCCGGGCAGCAGCAGTTGGGTCAGCCAGTCGCCCGGCTCCAGCCCCAGCATGGGCGCGAATGGGCCGCCGAGGAAGAACTGGCCGACGTCGACCACCAGCGGGATGAACAGGGCCGCCAGCAGCGACCGCGTCAGCGTCGCCGCCAACAGGCTGATCATCAGGAACTGCACCACGCGCACGAAGGACAGCAGGAACAGCAGGCCGAACTGAGCCGCCTGCTGGGCGCCGAAGCCGAAGGTCATGGGGCGGTCGAAGATCAGGCCCTTCGCCACGTCGGACACCGAGCCGATCAGCAGGAAGACCAGCATGGCGGCCAGCGCCAGGAACTTCACCACGCCGACCTTGCCCAGCAGCAGATTGGGACGGGTGTTGCGGGCGCTGATCAGCCGCCAGGTCTCCCAGCGATAGTCTCCGGCATAGAGGGTGGCCGCGCCGATCAGCAGGAAGGCGAGGATGGCCGGATTGGCCAGATCGCCGGCGTTGCCCGCCAGTGACGCGCCGAGATCCAGCGAGCCGCCCAGCGACAGCTCGGGGGGCAGGTTGCCGCCGCTGATCTGCGCCGCTTTCGACTTGATCAGGAAGAAGCCGAGGATCGAGATCGCCAGCCCCACGATCGGGACGAAGAAGACGCTCCAGAAGACCGCGGTGCGGTTCTGAAGCAGGCGATAGGATTCGGAGCGGACGGCATCAGCCAGCATGGAGGGCCTCCCGGACCTGAGCATCGGTGCGCGCGGGGCCGGTCTCGGCCATGAAGACGCTTTCCAGATCGGCGCCGACCCAGCGGGCCTCGTCGATGTCGACGCCCTGTTCGATCAGGGCGCGCAGCAGGGCGGGGCCCTCGGCCCTGGGAATGGCGGCCAGAACGGCGTCGCCGTCGATCGTCCCCTTGTCGCCCAGCACGCTCATGATCCGGGCCAGGGGCGTGGCCGACAGGCGCAGGCGTTCGCCCGCCGCAGTCAGCTCGCTGACCTTGCCCTCGGCGGCCAGTTTGCCGCGATTGAAGATGGCCACGCGGTCGCAGACGCGCTGGACCTCGAGCAACTGGTGGCTGGCCAGGATGATGGTCACGCCGTCGTCGTCGGCCAGGGACCGGATCAGGGCGCGCATTTCCTGGATGCCGGGCGGGTCCATGCCGCTGGTCGGTTCATCGAGGATGACCAGGTCCGGCTTGGTCATCAGGGCGGCGGCGACGCCGAGGCGCTGCAACATGCCGACCGAGAAGCCGCGCACCCGGCGGTTCGCCGCTTCGGTCAGGCCGACCCGGTCCAGCCAGGCGTCGATGGCGGCTTCTTTTCTCATGCCCCGTTCTTGGCCGTGGGCCAGAGCCAGCCATTCCAGCACCTGGCGCGCGGTCAGATAGGGCGGAAAGCGGGGCGTCTCGATCATCGACCCCATGCGGCGCGTGACCGCGGGATCGCCCGTATGCTGGCCCAGGACCCGAACCTCGCCCTCCGTCGGACGGATCAGGCCCAGCAGGATGCGGAACAGGGTGGACTTGCCGGCGCCGTTCGGCCCCAACACGCCGTAAACCCCGCCGCGCGGGATGGAGAGGCTGAGCCCGTTCAGGGCGCGCACCGCGCCGTAGGTCTTGGTCAGGCCGGTCGTTTCGATAACAGCGGTCATGCAGCGGAGCTTGGCGCGATGGGGATAAGCCGACAAGCCGTCTTCTGTCTGTCGCAGATTAAGCTTAGGCAATCTTCCCGAAGTCGCTTCGGAGTTTTCATGTTTTCTCGCGTCGCGGGCCTGTGTCTGGCCCTGCTGCTGACGGCCTGCGCCACCCCTCCCGTCATCGGCCCTGATGCCGCCCCTGAATCACAGGCCGCGGTCGAGCCGCCGCTGGTCATGCTGATCTCCATCGACGGGTTCCGCGCCGACTATCTGGACCGGGGGATCACGCCGAACCTGTCGCGGATGGCGGGCGAGGGGGCGACGGGGCCGATGCGGCCGTCCTTCCCCAGCGTGACCTTCCCCAACCACTATACGCTGGTCACGGGCCTGCATCCTGATCATCACGGCATCATCGGCAACAACATGGTCGACGCCGAACTGGGCCGGTTCTCGCTGAGCGCCAAGGAGGCCGTGACCGACCGCCGCTGGTGGGATCAGGGTGAGCCGATCTGGGTCTCGGCCGAGAAGGCGGGGGTGAAGACCGCCACCATGTTCTGGCCGGGATCGGAAGCCGATATTCGCGGCGTGCGACCGGCGTACTGGACTTCCTTCGATCAGGAGACGCTGGGCGACGCGCGGGTGGACCGCGTGCTGGAATGGATGGACCTGCCTCAGGATCAGCGGCCGCAGCTGACGACCCTCTATTTCGACATCGTCGACACCCAAGGACACCGCTTCGGTCCCGCTTCGCCCGAGGCCGCCGAAGCGATCCGCTCGGTCGACGCCTCCATCGGCCGACTGGTCGAGGGGCTGAAGGCGCGCGGCCTATATGAGCGCACGGTTCTGGTGGTCGTGTCCGACCACGGCATGGCGGCGACCTCGCCCGAGCGGGTGCTGGTGCTGGACGACCTGATCGATCCGGCGGCGGTGCAGATCGTCTATTCCGGCGCGGTCAGCTTCCTGAACCCGGTCGCCGGTCGCGAGGCCGAGGTCGAGGCGGGCTTGCTGGGTTCGCGTCCCCATCTGGACTGCTGGAAGAAGAGCGAAATCCCGGCGCGTTTCGTCCTGGGCTCCAACCCGCGCGTGTCGGCCATCGTCTGCGCGGCGGAGCCGGGCTGGCTGCTGGCGACGCGGGCGCGGCCCGTGACCAAGCCGGGCGGAGCGCACGGCTATGACAACGTCTCGCCGGATATGGCGGCGATCTTCATCGCCCATGGTCCCAGCGTAATTCAGGGGCGGCGTCTGCGCGACCTGGACAGCGTGGACGTTCAGCCCTTCCTCGCCCGTCTGCTGGGCGTGGACGCGCCGCGCGGCGACGGCCGGCCCGAAGACACCCTGCCGGTGACGACGCACTGAAGTCGGGCGGCCCGGGAGCGGAACGAGGCGCAGTCACGGCCGTTTGATCGCGGCTGCGCCCCTCGCTTTACGGCGGCCTTGATCCTGTCGAAAAGCCGGGGCGGAATGGGATGAACGCCCAAGCTTCCAGAACCGGGACGAGATGAAAACTTCCAGACTGGCCATCGCCGCCGCCCTGATGCTGTCCGCCTGCGGCCAGCCCACCTCGTCCAAGGCGCAGGAAGGCGTCTTCGCCGAACAACCGCGTCAGGCGCCGCGCGACGCCGGAACGATGAAGTCCAGCTTCGCCCCCGTGGTGCGGGAGGCCGCCCCCGCCGTGGTCAATATCTCGGCGCGCGGGGTGCAGCAGGTCCGCGATCCCTTCTTCGAGATGTTCGGCGGCGGGCCGCAGTCGCGCGTGACCGGCTCGATCGGGTCGGGCGTCATCGTGCGCTCTGACGGCGTGGTGGTGACGAACAACCACGTCATCGAGAACATGCAGCAAATCCGCGTCACCCTGAACGACCGGCGAGAATACGCCGCCAAGGTCTTGCTGGCCGATGAGCGTTCCGACATTGCCGTGCTGCAACTGGAAGGCGTCGAGGGCAGGCTGCCGGTGCTGCGCATCGACGATCAGGAAGAACAGCAGGTCGGCGACCTGGTCCTGGCCATCGGCAATCCGTTTGGCGTCGGGCAGACGGTGACCAACGGCATCATCTCGGCCCTGAACCGAACCGAGACGGGCATCAACGATTCCGGCTCCTTCATCCAGACCGACGCCCCCATCAATCCCGGCAATTCCGGCGGGGCGCTGGTGGACATGGACGGCGACCTGATCGGCATCAACACCGCCATCTTCTCGCGCACCGGCTCCTCGACGGGCGTGGGCTTTGCGGTGCCGGCGACCATGGTCAAGCGCGTGGTCGATTCCGCCGTCGGGGGCGCCAAGTCCGTGGTGCGGCCTTGGCTGGGCGTGAGGGGCGACACCGTCAGCGCCGACATCGCCCGCAGCCTGGGCCTGTCGCGACCGCAGGGTCTGATCATCACCGACGTCTATCCGCAGGGGCCGGGCGCGCGCGCCGGTCTGCAGAAGGGCGACGTCATCACCGCCGTCGACGGGGCTGAGATCAACGATCAGGGCGGGCTAAATTTCCGCGTGGGCACCCGCTCGCCGGACGATACGGTCGTCGTGGCCGTCCTGCGGGGCGGCAAGACCCAGACGATCAACGCGCGGGTCTCGGCCCTGCCTGGAAAGGTCGAGGCAGGCGAGGAGGCTGTGGTCGCCCAGGGACCGTTGGCGGGGCTTCAGGGCGTGGCGCTGAACCCGGCGCTGGCCGACAGCCTGGGCGGCGATCCATTCACCAGCGGCGTGGTCGTAACCGGCGTGGCGAGCAACAGCGCCGCCGCAAAGATCGGCCTGAGCCGTCGCGATCTGATCCGTCAGGTCGACGGTCGGCCGGTGACCTCGGTCGCCGCCCTGGGCCGCGCGCAACGCGGGTCGGAAATTGTCATCGTGCGCGGCGGACGCCAACTGACCGGGCGTCTGCCGTAGGGGACATTTTCCTCCCCACTTGTGGGGAGGGGGGCCGCGACCCGAAGGGCGGCGCGTCGCAGCCAAGCCGTGGAGGGGCTGCTTCCATTGACCGGCGAAGCCCCTCCGTCACGTCGGCTTCGGCGCCGCGCCACCTCCCCATGGAATGGGGAGGAAAGGCTACTTGCCCTTCGCTGGCCCGACGATCGACCAGACGTGGCCGTAGGGATCGCGCAGCTTGCCGTGGCGGCCGTAGAATTCGTCGGCGGGAGGGCGCAGGGCGGTCGCGCCGGCCTGGATGGCGCGGTCGAACCAGCGGTCCGCGTCGTCGACCGACAGATTCACCGAACTGGTCGTGCCGCCCAGCGTCTCGGGCGAGGACGTGCCGACGACCTCGGCCATTTCGGGGAATTCGTCCGACAGCATCAATGAGCCGCCGTTCAGGCTGAGCGTGGCGTGGCCCAGTCGACCGTCGTCCATGTCGTAACGCTCGACCACCTCGGCGCCGAAAGCGCGGGCGTACCAGTCCAGCGCCTCTGGTCCGCGTTTGACCATCAGATAGGGGCTGAGCGGCGGGTAGGCGGGGTCGGACATGGCGCGTCTCCTTGTGTTGACGCCTTGGGTCAGCCCTTTTTCGGGCCGCCGATGGACCAGGTGTGGCCGAAGGGATCGCGGACCTGGCCGTAACGGTCGCCCCAGAACTGATCCGCCAGCGGCATGACCGGGACGGCGCCGGCCACCAGGGCGCGGGTCCACCATTCGTCGGGATCATCGACCTGAAGATGCAGGGTCACGCCCTTGGGCTGGATGTCGGCCTCGCCGGTCCATTCGGGAAATTCGTCAGCCAGCATGACGCTGGCGCCGTTGATCTTGAGGTGGGCGTGCATCAGCCGCTCGCCGTCCTCGGCAGGCATCCGCATGATCTCCTCGGCGCCGAAGGCCCGGCCGTAGAATTCGATTGCCGCCGTCCCGCCTTTCGACGGAATGGTCAGGTGAGGCGTGACGCCGCCGCTGGGGCCTTGGTTCGGCTGGGATTCGGACATGGGGTTTCCTCCGTCGGGCCGATACTAGTGCGTGTAATCGCCTGAACGAACGCCTATCTTTGCCGTTCCCCATCTCTGTCTGTTTCATGTCTGATCTGTTCGAAGCCTCCGGCATCCATCCTCCCGACGCCCCCCTGGCCGATCGTCTGCGCCCGCAGACGCTGGAACAGGTCGTGGGCCAAGACCACCTGCTGGGAGCGGGCGGGCCGATCCGTCGCATGATTGAGGCAGGGCGGCTCGGCTCCATGATCCTGTGGGGACCGCCCGGCACCGGCAAGACCACCATCGCCCGGCTGCTGGCCAAGGCGGCGGGCTATGAATACCAGTCGATCAGCGCCGTCTTTTCCGGCGTGGCCGATTTGAAGAAGGCGTTCGAGGCCGCGCGGATGCGCCGGGCCGCCGGGCAGCAGACCCTGTTGTTCGTGGACGAGATCCACCGCTTCAACCGCGCCCAGCAGGACGGCTTCCTGCCTTTCGTGGAGGAGGGGATCGTCACCCTGGTCGGAGCGACGACCGAAAATCCCTCGTTTGAGTTGAACGGCGCTCTGCTGTCGCGGTCGCAGGTCTATGTGCTGAAGCGCCTGGACGACGCGGCGCTGGATCAGTTGCTGGACCGGGCCGCCGCTCTGATGGACCGGCCCCTGCCGCTGACGCCCGAGGCGCGTCAGGCCATGCTGGCGCTGGCCGACGGCGACGGCCGCTATCTGCTGACCATGTCGGAGGTCTTGTTCGACCTGCCTGAGGGCGATCTGCTGGATGTGCAGGGCCTGGCCGGGGTGTTGCAGAAGCGCGCACCCGCTTACGACAAGTCGAGAGAAGAACACTATAACCTCATATCCGCGCTGCATAAATCGGTTCGCGGGTCGGACCCGGACGCGGCGCTGTATTGGCTGGCGCGGATGCTGAACGGGGGCGAGGACCCGCTCTATCTGGCGCGGCGGATCGTGCGGATGGCGGTCGAGGACATCGGCCAGGCCGACCCCCTGTCCATCCTGGTCGCCAACGCCGCCAAGGACACCTACGACTTTCTCGGCAGCCCCGAGGGCGAGCTGGCCTTGGCCCAGGCCGTCGTCCATCTGGCCACGGCGCCCAAGTCGGTCGGCGTCTATGAAGCCTTCAAGGCGGCCAGGAAGGCGGCGCACGAGACCGGGTCACTGATGCCGCCCGCCCACATCCGCAACGCCCCGACCAAGCTGATGAAGCAACTCGGCTACGGCAAGGGCTATCGGTACGACCCCGACACGCCCGAGGGCTTCTCGGGCGCCAACTTCTTCCCCGACGAAATGGAGCGCCGCACCTTCTACAAGCCCAAGGGCGAGGGCCACGAGGAGAAGGTCAAGGCGCGGCTGGAACGCTGGGCGGCGATGCGAGCGCGAGCGCAGGGCGGCGAGGGCTAAGCTTTCCTCCCCATTCCATGGGGAGGAAAGAAGCGCTCAAGCTCCATCTGATCGGCGTTCATTGTTAAGCGGGGCGGTTCCGGCATAGCCTGCCGCTGTCGAAACCTGGGGAGGGAATAATGACCGATATTGCAAGACGGGCGGCGACGCCCTGGCATCTGTGGGTCGTGGGCGTGCTGTCGTTGCTGTGGAACGGCTACGGCGCCTTTGACTACATCCAGTCCAATACGCGGGGCGAAGCCTACATGCGCGAATCCGGCTTCGGCGACGCCGCCGTTGCCTATTTCCATGCCATGCCGGCATGGATGTACGTGCCGTGGACCCTGGGCGTCTGGGGCGCGGTGCTGGGGTCGCTGTTGCTGTTGGCGCGCAGCCGCTGGGCTGTGCATGCCTTCGCCATCTCGCTGATCGGCGCCTTCGTCAGCGTGATCTACACCTACTTCATCGGAAACGGCCCCGCCGCGATCGGGCCGATGGTCCACATGCAACTGGTGATCCTGATCATCGCCCTGTTCCTGCTCTGGTACGCTTGGGCCATGGCGAAGAAGGCGGTCCTCCGCTAAAGGCTCGGCGGGTGAAAACCCGCCAGCCTGTCTCCCTGACCGAAGAAGAAATCGCCGCCGTCCGTTCGTGGGTCATCCACGAGGACGCGCACATCATCGCCTTCAACAAGCCCTCGGGCCTGTCGAGCCAGGGCGGCCGCATCCAGGCCAATACCCTGGACGACCTACTGTGGGCCTTCGCCCGCTCGAACGGGAAGCGGCCGGAACTTGTGCACCGGCTGGACCGCGACACCTCGGGCGTCATCCTGGCGGCCAAGACCAAGCCGGCGGCCAGTTTCCTGGGCAAGGCGATGCAGATGCGCCGGTTCCAGAAGACCTATCTGGCCCTGGTGTCCGCAGCACCCGAGCCCAAGTCCGGCCGGATCACCGCCGCTCTGCGCCGCGAAGAGATCGGGCGCGAAAGCTATATGCGCGTGGTCGAGTTTGACGCAGCCGGAGCACAGGGGGCGGTCAGCGGCTATCGCACCCTGGCATCCAGCGAGGACGGCGCTCTGGTCGAGTTGTCGCCGGAAACAGGGCGGATGCACCAACTGCGGGTCCACATGGCCTCTATCGGGCGGCCTCTTGTCGGCGACGTGCGCTATGGCGGGGCGCTGACCTTCGCCGGTCGCGGCGCTCCGCGCCTGATGCTGCACGCGGCCAAGCTGTCCTTCCCGCACCCCGAGAGCGGCGAGCGAATGACGCTGGAGGCGGCTCCGCCCGAGGACTTCGCCGCGCTGCGGACGGCGGCGGGTCTCTAGGCCGGTTCAGCGCCGGTTCAGCTTCAAGGCGGAACATCCAGTTCTGCTCGACGCTATTCGAGCAAGGAGATCGCCGCATGAAACGTCTTACCTTCGGCCTGATCGCGGCCTCGGCCCTCATGTTGACCGCCTGCGCCAGCCTGGCTCCCTACGGCCCGCAGCAAGCGGCGCGGGGGCAGGGGTTCAGCGAGCAGCGCATCGAAGCCAACCGCTTCCGCGTCACCTACAACGGGGTCGGTGCGCCGGGGCCGGTCGCGGATCGCGCCCTGTTCCGCGCCGCCCAACTGACCGTCGATCAGGGCTATGACTGGTTCGAGGTGACGCAGCGCTGGATCGACGGACGCCCCGACAGCGCCGGCGGCGTGCGCCCCAGTATCTCGATCGGCGCCGGCTCCAGCCGCTACGGCGGCTGGTCGACCTCGGGCGTCGGCGTGGGTCTGGGCTTCGACCTCAGCGGGCCTCAGCCGACCTCGACCACGCTCGAGATCGTCCTGGGACGCGGCCCGCGCCCGGGCCGCCCCGGCGCCTATGACGCGCGGGGTGTGCAGGACGCGATCCGACCTCGGCTTTAGAACGTGCAGGAAACGGTCGAGGCATAGCGGCCGGCACAGGAACTATTGCCAGAGAAATGTCTATTTCTTAGCCGTTACTGTCGCTTGGCCCGTACGGCGGGATTGTCTGCGACCTTGAGGAAATAGCTGCCCATGGCGGCTCGGCGTATTCTGACCGGCAGGCCCGCGGTCGCACGGAACTGAAGAGACGCGGTGTCGATCTGAGTCCAGATCGACCCGTCCGCCAGATAAAACGTCCATCCAGGGCCCGTTGCATAGGTTGCGCGCTCGAGTGTCGTCTCGACCTCGTCCAACCGCTCTGCTTGTCCGCCCAGCAGGCTGGGGAAGGCGGGGAGGGTAAAGCCGAACAGGGCGCGTCTCGCCTCTAGGACGCGTTCGCGTTCGACGACGACGATTTCGCCTTGGCGCTCGGCGACGCCCAGTGATTCGACGGCTGCGTCGTAGCAATCCACACGGGCAGCGCGTTCAGCGATGAGTTTGCACTCGAAAAGCCGTTGCATTTCCGCCGCTCTTGGCGACGGCGACACTCTCGCATAACCCTGGTCTGCGTGGAGGGAAATCGCCAAAAATGCGCAGGATGCGGCGAATATTTTTCCGTGAACAACGTTCATGAAAGGGTCCTTGTCGCGAATGGAGCGAAAAATAAGTCAAGTTGACCGATGCTATCGGCTCGCCGAAGCGTGTCCGCTTTGTGACATATGGGCCAACATCATCAGGCGGCTAAGTAATTTCGTGGCGTAAATTGGACGCCCTCGCGTAATCGGTTTGGGATTGGCGAGCGAATCTAATGATTGTTCGCGCCAGGATATGGGGGGCGGAAGCGGGGGACGGTCCCTTTGCTTTGTCGTCCGGACGTCAGGAGAGGGTTTTGAAATTGACCAACAAACGTGAACGGTTGCTGGCCACGACGATGATCGCCGGCTTTGCGCTGGCAGGTTTCGCCGCGCCGGCCATGGCCCAGTCTCAGGCTACGAACGATCAGGCTTCTCAGGTGGGCGACATCGTCGTCACCGGATCGCGCATCGCGCGTCAGGACTATCGGTCGACCAGCCCGATCGTCACGGTTTCCGCCGAGGACTTCCAGGCGACCGGCTCGGTCACCATCGACACGCTGATCAACGACCTGCCGCAGTTCACTCCGTCGATCTCTTCGACGTCGAACAACCCTTCGAACGGCGGCCAAGCCAACATCAACCTGCGTAACCTGGGGTCCAACCGCACCCTGGTCCTGATGAACGGCCGTCGCGTTGTTCCGTCGAACTCGGACGGTACGGTCGATGTGAACCTGATCCCGACGGCTCTGATCAAGAATGTCGAAGTCATCTCCGGCGGCGCCTCGGCGGCCTACGGGTCTGACGCTCTGGCCGGTGTGGCCAACTTCATTCTCAATGAGAACTTCCAGGGCGTTCAGTTCGACGCACAATATGGCGAGACCGACCGCAGCGACGGCAGGACCGAAAGCTATTCGGTGACCCTCGGCGGCAATTTCGACAACGACCGTGGCAACATGGTCCTGTCCCTGGCTCGTTCGACCCGAGGCACCATCTTTAACGGGGCTCGTGAGTTCTCGGCGGTTTCGGGGGCTTCGGGCACGTCGCCGCTGGGGTCGACGACTTTTGACAGCACCAACCTGCCTACTTTGGCCGCCATCCGCGCCTACTTCAACAACCCGACGCTGTCGAACACGGGCCAGTTCGGCTTCAATAACGACGGATCGATCTTCTCGTACACCGGCAAGCTGAATGTAAAAAATCCCGCCGGCGCCGGTCCTGAGTACACGGCTCCTGGGGCGAACTATACGTTCAACACGGGCCCGCTGAACTATCTTCAGCTTCCGCTCCAGCGTTACAACGTTTATAGCGCAGGTCGTTACAAGATCAACGACAGCGCCGAAGTGTACGCTAACGCACTGTTCACCCAGTATTCGTCTGACACTGAGCTGGCGGCCAGCCCGGCGGCCAGCGGAACCGGGTTCCGCGTACCGTCGACCAACCCCTTCATCACGGCGGACCTTCGCGCCCTGCTGAATACGCGTGCCAATCCGAACTCTTCGTTCGCACTGAACAAGCGGTTCACCTCGCTTGGGGGACGCCATTCGAACCAAGATTACAACATCTACCAGTTGACGACGGGCCTTCGCGGTCGCGTGCCGAATAGCGAATGGACCTATGACGTCTATGGCTCCTACGGGCGTGTGGCCAACGTCACCACCCAATCCGGCAACGTCTCGCGTTCCTCCGTTCAGCGCCTGTTGGATGATCCCTTCGGCGGTGCTGGCGGCGTTAAAAACGGCGCTACCATTCCGGAGCTCTGCAAAGGCGGCTTCAATCCGTTCGGCGTGACCCAGTTGTCGGCCGAGTGCATCAGCTACATCGGCCGTTCCGCTCGCAACCAGACGACGACCGAGCAACGCAACGTCGAAGCCTCGATGCAGGGCAAGGCGTTCGACCTGCCGGCCGGCGAAGTCCGGGTCGCCGTGGGCGCTCAGTACCGCCAGGATAACTTCGCCTTCGGCGCCGACTCTTCGCTTTCTCAGCAAAATGCGAGCACGGATCACCTGGGCGCTGATGGCAAGCCGGACGGTGGTAAGATCGGCGGATCGGAAATCGCGGGCTTCAACCCGGTGCCTTCGCTGAAGGGCAGCACCAACTCCAAGGAACTGTTCATCGAAGCGCTGGTGCCGGTGCTTGCGGATCTGCCGTTCGTCGAGAAGCTGGATCTGAACCTGGGCTATCGCTACGCCGACTACAGCACTGCAGGGGGCACCAAGGCCTATCGTGCCGAACTGGATTGGACCATCGCGGGCGGCGTGCGCGCTCGTGGCGGTTACAGCCGTTCGGTTCGGGCGCCTTCGATCGGCGAACTGTTTGCGACCGGCGGCACCAACTTCCCTGGGATCGGCGCGCCGTCGTTGAAGGGTACGGAGGGCGATCCTTGCGACAACCGCAGCAGCTTCCGCAACGGCGCTGACGCGGCCAAGGTCAAGGCGCTGTGCCTTGCCCAGGGCCTTTCTCCTCTGGCGATCGACAACTTCCAGTACTCGAACGCCCAGGTTGAGGGCGTGAGCGGCGGCAACCCCGGTCTGTTCGAAGAAACTTCGGACAGCTGGAATGCCGGTCTGGTCTATCAGTCGCGCTTCGCTTCACCCTGGCTGTCGGGCATCTCGGCGTCGGTCGATTACTATAACATCAAGATCACCGATGCGATCGGCTCGATCGCGGCTACGGACTCCCTTCAAGGCTGCTTCAACGTTACGGGTGAAAACCCGACCTTCGACGTCAACAACGGCTACTGCCAACTGTTCCGCCGTGATCCGCTGTCGGGCGGCATCGTCGGAGCGATCGAGCGTCAAGCGAACCTGGGAGCGATCGAGACTTCTGGCGTCGACTTCCAGGCTGACTGGGGCTTCAATATCGACGAAGTCGGCGGCGGCGACTGGGGCCGACTGCGGTTCAACACCGTGATCAGCTGGTTGTCCGAGTATAAGGACAACGTTGTTGAGGGCGGCGTCTTCACTGATCGTACCGGCACGATCGCCAGCTCGTTCGGCAAAACCTTCCCTGTGTGGAAGGCCCTGAGCTCGGTGACCTGGTCGGATGGCCCGTTCTCGGTCGGCGCGCGCTGGCGCCGTGTCGGCGAACTGACGGTTATCAATACCGACATCGTTCTGCCTTCGATCGACTACTTCGACCTGAACGGTTCGTGGTCGATCAACGACACCGTCTCTCTGCGCGCCGGTGTGAACAACCTCACTGACGAACAGCCCAACGTCTTCTCGCCGGGCGTTCAAGCGAACACCGACCCGTCGACCTACGACGTGCTGGGCCGTCGCTACTACGTCGGTCTGACCGCGCGCTTCTAAGCGGCAGATCTTCGACCACAAGAGAGGGGCGGCGGATTTCGATCCGCCGCCCTTTTTTGCGTTCGGGCGGCGGCGCCCCCGGGTCTTCGCCAAAGACCGCCGCCGGTGTAGAAGCGCGGCATGATGCAATTTGTTCTCGTCGCGTGCGGCGGCGCCCTGGGGGCCATGGCCCGCTATGGGCTGGGCCTGACGGTCGGGCGGCTGGCCCCCGGCGCGGCTTGGCCCTTGGCCACCTTCGCCGCCAACACCTCGGGCGGTCTGCTGATGGGGCTGCTGGTCGGTTGGCTGGCGCTGAAGGCGGGCGCGGGGCAGGAGAGCATCCGCCTGTTCGCCGCCGTGGGCGTGCTGGGCGGCTTCACCACCTTCTCGGCTTTTTCGCTGGAAGCGGCTTTGATGATCGAACGCCGTGAACTGGCCACGGCTTTCGTCTATGCGGTGGGTTCGGTGGTACTTTCCATCGCCGCCCTGTTCGTCGGCCTGATGATCGCGCGCAAACTGTTTACCGGAGTGGGCGCATGAGCCGCGAAGTCCAGACCCTCTATGTTGCTGAGGACGAACACGACATCCGCCTGGATCGGTGGTTCAAGCGCCGCTGGCCGCACCTGACCCATATCCAGGTGGAGAAGATGGCTCGCAGCGGCCAGATCCGCGTCGATGGTTCGCGGGTCAAGCCGCAGGACCGCCTGACCGCCGGCGCCGCCGTGCGCGTGCCGCCGCTGCCCGACGCCAATCCGCGCAAGCCCGGCGACCTGCATGAACTGACCGAGCGCGACGTGGCCTACGCCAAGTCGCTGGTCCTGTATGAAGATCACATGGTCATCGCCATTAACAAACCGCACGGCCTGGCCGTGCAGGGCGGCACCAAGACCACCAAGCACGTCGACCGCCTGTTGTCGGCCTGGGGCGAGGGCATGGACCGGCCGCGCCTGGTCCACCGTCTGGACCGCGACACCTCGGGCGTGCTGCTGCTGGGCAAGGGGCCCGAGGCGGCCAAGCGTCTGGCCGGCGCCTTCGCCCGGCGTCAGGCCAAGAAGACCTATTGGGCCATCGTCATCGGCACCCCCAAGCCCACGCACGGCCAGATCGACCTGGCGCTGAAGAAGACGGGCATCAACGACTATGAGATGATGCGCCCGGCCGAGCCCAAGGATCCCAAGGGCGAACCGGCCGAGACCGCCTTCGCCACCATCAGCCGCGCCGCCCACCGCGCGTCG
The DNA here is from genome assembly GCF_056399785.1 of Brevundimonas sp. 01N35. NCBI lineage: Bacteria > Pseudomonadati > Pseudomonadota > Alphaproteobacteria > Caulobacterales > Caulobacteraceae > Brevundimonas > Brevundimonas sp. 01N35. Next base: position 287,779 of record NZ_JBFTRZ010000003.1, on the reverse strand, counting down.
TGGATGGCGCTGCGACCCTTCACCGGACGGACTCACCAGCTGCGCGCCCACATGGCGGCCATCGGCCACCCGATCCTGGGCGACCATAAATACGGCACCGACGCCTCCAAGCAGTTGAGCGGCGTGCTGAAGCTGCAACTGCACGCCCGCCGCATCGAACTGGACCACCCCGGCGGCGGCACCCTGATCGTCGAGGCCCCGCTGAGCCCCGAGATCAAGGCCGGCTTCGCCCACTTCGGCTTCTCCGAGGACGAAAGCGACGTCGATCCGTTCGAAGGGGTCAAGCGCCAGCGATGAGCCACGACGGCCGTTCCAGTCCCGAGCGCGCGGCCATCGACCGGCTGATCGCGGCTGGTCGCTATGAGGAGGCTCTGGCAGGCTTGCGCGCGGCGGCGAACCCGTCCACGACTTGGCCCCTTCAGGCTGACCTTCTCAAGCTTCTGGGACGGCTGGACGAGGCCTTGGCCCTGCGTGTCGCCCAGGCGAAGGCCAGGCCGATCAGCAGCGTGTCGGAGCATAATCTGGCGGCGCTTCTGGGCGATATGAGGCGGCATGTTGAGGCTGAGGCGGCGGTTCGGCGCGCCTTTGAAAAGGGCGGCGACGCGCCGGAAACCTGGCTGGTGCTGGCGCGGTCTCTGGCCGGGCAGGAGAAGTATGACGACGGCGAGCATGCCTATCGTCAGGCGGTTGCGCGGCGACCGGCCTATGTCGAAGCTCTGCGCGAACTGGCGCAACTGATCTGGATGCGGACGGCCGACGCTGCGCGCGCTCTGGCGCCGGTTCGCGACGCGCTGGATAGCGCACCCGGCGATAGTGGGTTGCGAGGCCTGCTCGGGCTGCTGATGGACTACACCGGTTCGGCGCCGCGCGAGGTCTGGGGCACCCTGGTCGAAGGCGGTGTGCGAAATCCGGCGATTGATCTGGCCGCCGCCAACGCCGCCTTGTCGTTCGACCTCGATCTGGCGCTCGATCATGCGCTGACGGCTGTGGCCGGGGCGCCGGGCCATCCGGTCGTGGCCTTGAAGCTGGCCGAGATTCGATTGGCGCGGGGCGAGCTGGATCACGTCTCCGCCTTGCTGGCGGCGACCGTCAGGTCGGCGGAGGATCAGAATTGGTTGTCGCTGCAAGCCACGTACGAACGGTTGTCGGGGGCGTCGGGCGCGGGACTGAACGACTATGGCGCCTTCGTGCAAGGCGGGACCATCGATACGCCCGAGGGATGGTCTGATCTGACCGCCTATCTCGACGATCTCGCGGTCGCTCTGCGGCGTCTGCACACCTTGCGGACCCATCCGGTCGGCCAGAGTCTGCGGCATGGCACCCAGACCCAGGTCGATCTGAAATCCAGCGACGACCCCGCTATCCGGGCCTTCTTCGTCGCCATCGATGGGCCGATAAGGCGCTATATGGAGCGGCTGGGCGCTGGCGACGATCCGTTGCGGCGTCGCAATACCGGGGGCTATCGCATCGCTGGCTGCTGGTCGGTGCAGTTGGCGCCCCATGGATACCATGCGCCTCATGTTCATCCCGAAGGCTGGCTGTCCTCGGCCTGCTATATCGACCTGCCGGCGGCGGTCGATGCGGGCGGGCGAGAGGGTTGGATCGGTTTTGGCGCGCCGCCGTTCGCCTGTGCTGCGCCCACGCCGCCTGAACATTTCGAGAAGCCGGAGCCGGGCAAGTTGGTGCTGTTTCCTTCCTATATGTGGCATGGAACCGTGCCGTTCTCGGGCGAAGAAACGCGCCTGACCATAGCCTTTGACGTGGTGCCGGCATGATGCGTCCGCTGGCAGTCTTCGACATCGACGGCACCCTGGTCGACAGCCGCGCCTCGATCTTTCGGGCATCGTGCGAGGCGGCGCAGGTTCTGGGTCTGCCCGAACCCAGCTATGACCGGGTGCGCCAGATCGTCGGCCTGACGCTGGACAAGGCGCTGCACGTGCTGGAGCCCAGCCTGACGGAGGCTGAACTGGCGGACTTCGTCGCTGCCTTCCAGGCCAGTTTCCGGGTGATGCATGAGGCGGGGCATGAGGAAGCGCTCTATCCCGGCGTCATGGAGACGCTGCGGCGGTTGAAGCGCGACGGCTGGCGGTTGTCGCTGGCGACGGGGCAGAATCGGCGCGGCGTGGCCCGCAATCTGGCGCGGCCGGAATGGAGCGAGTTGTTCCTGTCCAGCCATTGCGCGGCGGACGGTCCGGGCAAGCCCCACCCGGCCATGCTGCTCGCCGCCATGACGGCTTGCGGGGCCGATGCGGCTTCGACCACCATGATCGGCGACACATCGCATGATGTCAGAATGGCCCTGAACGCGGGCGTGCATCCGCTGGGCGTCGGCTGGGGCTTCCATACCTACGAGGAACAGGTCGCGGCGGGCGCCCGCCACGTCGCCGTCGACTGTCCTGATCTGGAGGCGGCGCTCGACCGCTTCGCCTCGATCGCCATTGCCGCTTAGAAGACCGTCATGTCCCACATCCCCCCGCTTGATCCCAACGTCGCCGCCCGCAAGGGTTTCCGCGAGTCCGAGGAGCGTATCAAACGCTTCTGGAAGTTGGCCGACGTCTTGGCAGATGAGGGCGGCTGGACCGTGCGTCTGGACGGCCGGACGCCCAAGACGCCGGCGGGAAACACCCTGACCCTGCCGACCGAGGCGGCTGCAAGGCTGGTGGCGGATGAATGGGCGGCGCAAGGCGAGTTCCTGGTTCCCGGGACCATGCCCGCCACCCGTCTGGCCTCGACCGCCATCGACCGGGTCAGCCAGACCCGCGAGCCGGTCGCCGCCGAAATCGCCGCCTACGCCGGGTCGGACGTCATCTGCTACCTGGCCGAGAATCCCGGATCGCTGGTGGCGCGTCAGCAGGCCGAGTGGGGGCCGTGGCGCGACTGGGCTGCGCGCGAACTGGACGTGGCCCTGCGCCCCGCCGAGGGCATCGTTCACCGGGCGCAGTCGCCTGAGGCTTTGGAGCGCGTGAAGGCGCTGGCGCTGGCGCTGGACGACCACGCCCTGACGGGACTGGCGACGGCAGTGCCGCTGCTGGGATCGGCGGTGCTGGGGCTGGCGGTGCAGCGTGGGGCGCTGTCTGGCGAGGCGGCGCTGGACCTGTCGCGTCTGGACGAGGCCTTCACCGAGAGCCGCTGGGGCGTGGACGAGGAGGCGGCGCTGCGCACGGCCGCCCACCGCGCAGAGGCGAGCTTGCTGCAGCGGTGGTTCGAGGCGTTGCGGTCTTAATTTTCCAATCTGGAAACCTATGACTTGACGATATGGAAAGTCAGTTTCATTTTCCTGTTTGGAAAGTGAGGAAGACGCCATGAACCCACACCAGAACGATGATCCCGCCGGCGCCTTGGCGGCCATCCGCCAGGCCCAGTCCGTCGTCCACGACAGGGTGGCGCAAGGGTCCTGGCGCTTTGACCTGATCTATTCGACTTTGGCCGCTGTGATGGTGGGCGGGCAGGCCGCGCCCTTGCCGTTCAACGTGCTGGCGTCCGGCGGCGGTGCTCTGGCGCTGATGCTGCTGATGCGGAGCTGGGCCCAGAAAAACGGGGTCATGGTGACAGGTGTGACGCCGAAGAAGGCGCGCTGGGTGGCCTTTGGGCTGGGCGGCCTGTTCCTGATCCTGATGGGGCTGTCGCTCTATGCCGACCGGCGGGGCGACATGATCTGGGCGCCGTTTGCGCTGGCGGCGATCGGCTTTGTCTGCGCCCTGGCCCTGTCGCGCCTATGGTTCAGGGTCTATCGCGCCGAGACGGGGGCCAAGGGATGAGCTTCGTCCCGCAGTTCGACCCTGTGATCCATGCGCCGGGCCGTTTGCAGATCTGCGCCATGCTGTCGGTGGCGGACGAGGTCGAGTTCGCGGTCGTCCGCGACGCCATCGTCGTGTCGGATTCCGTTTTGTCCAAACATGTGAAGCAACTGGAGGAGGCGGGCTATCTCAAGGTCCGCAAGGCAGCGGCGGCGGGGCGTCAGCGCACCTGGCTGGCGCTGACCCCGGCAGGCAAGAAGGCCTTCGCCGCCCATGTGTCGGAACTGACCCGGCTAGCCGGGATCGTCGCTGGCTGACCTCAGCCCATCTCGCCTCGGATCAGGGCGTCGCGTTCTTCGGTGGTGATCATCCGCCACTTGCCTTCGGGCAGGTTGTTCAGATGCACCGGGCCGACGCGGATGCGCAGCAGGTCGGTGACCTCCAGGTCGACCATTTCGCACATCCGGCGGATCTGACGGTTGCGGCCCTCGGTCAGGATGAAGCGCAGGCGGTTCTGGTCCATGCGCGACACGCGGGCGTATTTCAGGATACGGCCATCCAGCATCAGGCCGCGCCGCAGGGTGGCCAGCTTCTTCTCGGTCACGTCGCCTTCGATGCGGACGAGGTATTCCTTGTCCAGGCGCGATTGCGGCCCGATCACCGCCTTGGCCACGACCCCGTCGGACGACAGCATCAGCAGGCCGCGCGAGTCCTCGTCCAGACGGCCGATGGGGGGCAGGGAGGCGTCCTCGGCGGGCACGGCGCCCTCGCCGATGCGATTGGCCTCGGTCAGCAGGCGCACGGCCGGGATTTTGTCCGGCTCAGGCTGGCCCGAGACATAGCCCAGCGGCTTGTGGATCAGGATGGTGACGCCGGACGCCAGGGCCGCCTCGGCCCGATCGTTCAGGGTCAGGGTCTGGCCCGGCTCGATCTTGCGGCCGGCGTCGGTGACGCTCTCGCCGTCGATCGTGACCATGCCGGCGGCGATCAGGGCTTCGGCCTCGCGCCGCGAGCAGATGCCGGTCTGGCCCAGCCATTTGTTGATGCGAACAGGCTCGGGGCCGTCATAGGTGCGGGTGAAGGCCATGGGGTCCATCCTCGAAGATGCCGCTCTGTAGAAGGCCGGAGGCGGGGCAGGCAAGCGGCAGGATCGAACACCGGTCGAAAGATTTCGCGCGGCGCTTCTGAATATCACTGAGATCAGATGGCCGTGACCTGTCATTGACCCCCAGCGCAGGGAGACTATATGTGCAGTCACCCCATCGAACTGATCCAGATCGCGTCCGGCCGCGCCGTGACGCGGCGATTCTCGTTTTCAGTTCCCCCTAGGGGGCTTTTCGCCTGATCCAATCTGATCGGGCGATCGAATATTGAACGATAACCTTTGAAGGAGACGTCTTGAACGCTCAACGCAACACTTCGACCGCCCCCCGTCCTCGCCAGGGCTTCAGTCGCCCCGCGCCCATGCGTCTGCGCATGGGCCTGATCATGCGCAAGGGCATGGATTTCGGCCCGCTGGGCGACATGGAGAGCGCGCTTCGCTTCGACGGCGTGTCTTTGGCGCCGATCTCGACGGGCGACGCCAGTCTGATCAGCGGCGGCGTGACCGTTCTCGCCACGGCGACGGCTGACGACATCACGAGCGGACGGGTCAAGGGCGTGGTGGTTCCGGGCGGCGCGGCGGACGAGGCGGGCGTGGCCCATATCAAGGCGCTGCTGGTCCTGGCGAAGGCGCAAGCCCTGCCGGTGCTGGCCTTCGCCGACGGCGTGGCCCTGGCGGCCGAGGCATTCGGTGTCGCCGCTGAGGCGCCGGGCGCCGTCTTCCAGGGTGACAAGGTTGCTCTGATCAACGAGCGCGCCGAACTGTCGGCCGTGGTCGCGACGATTTCCTGATTGAGGACGCCTGATCGGGGAAGCCCGATCAGGCCCGCCTGAACAGAAGGCTGATGTTGTTGGCGGGCATTTCCGTCCGCAACGTCAGCGTCAGGCCGTGCGATCGGGCCAAGGCGATGACCTTGTCCCGATCGCGCAGGCCCCAGGCCGGATCGCGAGCTTTCAGACTGGCGTCGAAGGCTTCGTTGGACGGGGCCAGCGGAACCTCGGCCTCAAGGTAGGGGCCGTAGAGATAAAGCAGTCCGGCGGGGCGGGGCAGGACGCGTTCCGCCAGCGTCATCAATCCCTCGGTCGCCGCCCACGGGCTGATGTGGACCATGTTGATGCAGACGACCGCGTCGAACCCGACATCCGGCCAAGTGCGCTCGTCCATGCAGTCCAGCGCCAGCGGCGGCTGAAGGTTCGCCGATCCAGCGTTGGCGGCCCAGGCGGCGATGCTGGCGCGGGCGTCCGCGCTGGGATCGCTGGGCGTCCATGTCACGCCGGGCAGGGCGCTGGAAAAGGCCACGGCGTGCTGGCCGGATCCGGCCGCGATCTCGAGCACCCGCCCGCTTTTCGGCAGATGCGCGTGCAGCAGGCGCAGGATCGGCTCGGCGTTGCGAACCGAGGCGGGCGACGCCAGGGCGCCGTCGGGCAGGGCGGTGAGGGTGTCCATGGTGCGCACCCGGTCTTGATATCGTCGCGCAGAGCCAGCCGCGACCGGAAAACGTGCTGCAACGCACCAATTTTATTCCGCCAGAAGTGAATTCGGGCAACGGTTGACCTTGCGTCGCCTCCGATGGCATTGCGCCTGTAACAGGGCGTGATCAGCGCCCGACTCGTCACGGCGGCGACAGATCGTCGGGCGGCCCGGTTCAGGAGACCATGGTTGTGACTGCAGACGTATCGATTCCCGGACTTTACCCCGCCCCGACCTCCCATAAGGGGCTGGTCGCCTGGGTCGAGCAGATCGCGGCGCTGACCAAGCCGGACCGGGTTCACTGGTGCGACGGTTCGGAAGCGGAAAAGTCGGCTATCGTCGCGGACCTGATCGCCAAAGGCACGCTGAAGGCGCTGGATCAGTCCAAACGCCCCGGCTGCTACTATGCCGCCTCGGATCCCAAGGACGTGGCTCGGGTCGAGAGCCGCACCTTCATCTGCTCGGAAGACGAGGCCGACGCCGGTCCGACCAACAACTGGTCTGACCCGATCGAGATGCGTGACCGCCTCGACGGTCTGTTCGACGGGTGCATGGTCGGCCGCACCATGTATGTCGTGCCCTTCTGCATGGGCCCGCTGGGTTCGAAGATCTCGGCCCTGGGCGTCGAGATCACCGACAGCGGCTATGTCGCCGTGTCGATGGCCGTCATGACCCGCATGGGCAAGGGCGCGCTGGACATGCTGGGCGCCGACGGCGCCTTCGTGCCCGCCGTGCACACCCTGGGCGCGCCGCTGGCGCCGGGCGCGGAAGACGCGCCGTGGCCCTGCAACGACGACAAGTGGATCGTCCACTTCCCCGAAACCCGCGAGATCTGGTCCTACGGCTCGGGCTATGGCGGCAACGCCCTGCTGGGCAAGAAATGCTACGCCCTGCGCATCGCCTCGGTCATGGCTCGCGACGAGGGGTGGCTGGCCGAGCACATGCTGATCCTCAAGCTGACCAGCCCAGAGGGCGTGTCGAAATACGTCGCCGCCGCCTTCCCCTCGGCCTGCGGCAAGACCAACCTGGCCATGCTGCAACCGGCGTTGGACGGCTGGAAGGCTGAGACCATCGGCGACGACATCGCCTGGATGCGTTTCGGCGACGACGGCCGCCTGTATGCGGTGAACCCGGAAGCCGGCTTCTTCGGCGTGGCGCCGGGCACCAGCCGCAACACCAATCAGAACGCCCTGGCGACCCTGACGAAGAACACGATCTTCACCAACACCGCCCTGACCGCGGACGGCGACGTCTGGTGGGAAGGTCTGACCAAGGAGGCCCCCGAGGGTCTGACGACCTGGAAGGGTCAGCCCTACGACGCGGCCTCGGGCGAGCCCGCCGCCCACCCGAACGCCCGCTTCGCCGCCCCCGCCGGTCAGTGCCCCGCCATCGCGCCGGAATGGGAAGACCCCAAGGGCGTGCCGATCGACGCCATCCTGTTCGGCGGTCGCCGCGCCTCGGCCGTGCCGCTGGTGACGGAGGCCTTCGACTGGGAGCACGGCGTCTTCCTCGGCTCGACCGTGGCTTCGGAAGGCACTGCCGCCGCCGAGAACAAGGTCGGCGAACTGCGCCGTGATCCCTTCGCCATGCTGCCCTTCTGCGGCTACAACATGGGCGACTATTTCGGCCACTGGCTGAAGTTGGGCGCGCAGGCCGATGCGGCCAAGCTGCCCCGCCTGTTCTTCGTCAACTGGTTCCGCAAGGGCGAGGACGGCAAGTTCGTCTGGCCCGGCTTCGGCGACAACGCTCGCGTCCTGAAGTGGATTGTCGAGCGTCTGGACGGCAAGGCCGAGGCCGTGGACACCGCCGTCGGCCGCGTGCCGTCGAAGGCGGCGCTGGACCTGTCGGGCCTGAGCCTGTCGGACGCCGAACTGAAGATCCTGCTGGATGTCGATGCCGACGTCTGGACCGAGGAGGCGGCCCTGATCCCCGCGTTTTATGAGAAGTTCGGCGACCGCCTGCCCCAGGCCCTGTGGAGCCAGCACGCGGCCCTGACCAAGCGTCTGGACGAGGCTAGAGCGGCCAAGCTCGCCGCCGAATAGGTCCATCGCCGGGTTGAAATCGGGGCGCGGTCGGTCGAAGGACTGGCCGTGCCCCTTTTTAATTCTCAAGACATCGTGGTCGTCGGCGCGGGCGTCCTGGGCCTATGCACGGCGGCCGAACTGGTCCGGCGCGGACATCGCGTGACGGTGGTCGATCCCGGCGGCGTCAACGCCTCGGCGGTCGCCGCCGGCATGATCGCGCCGGCGATGGAAAGCGCCATCGACGATCTGAGCCCTGACCACGCCGCCCTGCTGCGGCGCGGGCGCGATGTCTGGGCCGGATTCTCCTCGGCGACGGGCGTGGCGCTGAGCCGCGATCTGGCAGAGTGGCGGGGCGGCGAAGTCGAGGGGCTGGCCGCGCGGCTGGCCTCGCTGGGCTTCGAGCATGACTTCGACCGCGACGCTGGGCGGCTGACCACTGATGAAGACTGGAAGGTCGAGCCGGCGCAGGCGCTGCAGGCGATGAGCCGGGGTGTTCGCCTGGTGGAAGGCTGTGCGACGTCGCTGTTGCGGTCAGGGACGCGTTGGCGGGTCGAGACGACGGCGGGGCCGGTCGAGGCCGATCAGGTCGTGCTGGCGACCGGGACGGGCGCGCCACTGGCGGGTCTTCCCGAAGCCGTCGCCAGCCTTCTGGCCCTCATCACGCCAATTCGGGGTCAGATCGGTCTGGTCCGCGAACGGCTGACGGATCGGGTTCTGCGCGGGCCTGGGGCCTATGTCGCGCCCATGGGCGAGGGGTCGGTGATCGGCGCGACGATGGAGCCGGGCGAGCGGTCGCTGACGCCCGATCCCGAGCGATGCGCGCAGATGCTGGCGGCGGCCTGGGCTGTACTGGGTCAAGCGCCGCGACCGCTGGACATCGACTGGCGCGCCGGGGTTCGCGGGGCCACGCCCGACGGCCTGCCGATGGCGGGCGCGGTCGAGAGGGGGCTGCATCTGGCCCTGGGGCCGCGCCGCAACGGCTGGCTGCTGGGGCCGTTGGTCGCTGGCGTCGTGGCTGACGAAGTCGAGGGCCGGCCCTCGCAGGAACCGGCCCTCGCGCCCCGTCGCTTCATCTAGCCTTCAGGCAGGTTGAAGCGAATGGCCATGCTGACGCGGGCGCCGTCGACGGCCTGACCGTCGACCGTGCGCGGGCTGAGGCGGAAGTAGCGCGTCAGGCCCAGAGCTGCGCGGCCAAAGCCCTGATTGCCGGGCGTCTCGGATGCGACCGAACAGCCGGTCAGGGAGCCGTCCACCCGGACCAGGCAGGACAGGTTGGCGACGCCGCTGACGCCGCGCGCCTCGGCCGCCGAGGGGTAGGCGCGCATCATCTGCTCGGCCGTCGGCCTCTTGACCCAGTCCGGGTTGGTGATGACCGGGACCGGAGGCGTCGGTTGGGCCGTGGCGGCGCTTCCGTGCGCGGGCGTCGATGCCGGCTCAGTCAGGTTGATGATCGGACCGGCGTTTGCCGACGTGACGGGCGCGACTGGAACTTCCAGCGGAGCGACGGTCGAGGCGACGACGCGATCCGGCCGATGGATCGGCGGCGTCGGCGCGGGCGGAGCCGTGGGCGCGACCGCGGGCGGCGGGAGAACAGGGCGGATCATGTCGACGAGGGTGACCACGTCCTGGCCTTCGTCCGGCGTGGCGGCGATCTCGAACTTCTGCTGATACAACCACACGCCGGCGCCGACGTGGACCAGGGCCGAAACCCCGATCGCCGCCCACATCCAGCGGGGAATCGGCTTTCTTCGCTCGGAAAAGTCTATCGGGCTCACCAGTCCGGGGCCGCCCGCGGTTCTGATCATCATGGCCTTCAACTGTCGCAGGCCCTCCCCAGCGCCCACGCAACAAAGTTCGCGCCAAGCTTGCGGCGATATTGCGGCGCTTGTTCGTTAGGGGTTCGTTAACCTTGGTTAGCGACCGTCAACCATATGAGCGTAGGGGCGATTCCATCATCCGGCGGGGTTGAGGCGGCCATCAGGCGTGCGTCCAGCACGACCGGCGTGGACTTCGATTTCCTGATGAAGACGGCGCGTCGCGAGAGCGCGATGAACCCGTCCGCGCGGGCCGGCGCCTCGTCGGCCTCGGGTCTGTTCCAGTTCATCGAACAGACCTGGCTGTCGACCGTGAAACAGCACGGCGCCAAGCACGGCTACGGACAGTACGCCGATCTGATCCATCGCGACGACGACGGGCGCTGGCGGGTGCAGGGTTCGGCCCGCAACGTCGTGTTGGATCTGCGCTTCGACGCCCAGGCGTCCTCGACCATGGCGGCCGAACTCACCGCGTCCAACGCGGCCTATCTGCGCGGCCGCACGGGACGCGAGCCGGGCGCGGGCGACCTCTACGCCGCCCACTTCCTCGGCCCCGCAGGCGCCGCGAAGCTGATAGAGGCGATGCAGTCGCGGCCGCAGGCCAGCGCGGCGTCCCTGTTCCCTGAAGCAGCGTCGGCCAACCGTTCGATCTTCTATCGCGACGGCCGCTACGCCACGGTGGCCGAGGTGCACGCCAACCTGCAGCGCACGGCGGGCGAGGGCGCTCCGGCGGCGGGTACGGGGTCTGGGCTGACCACGGCCTCGGACCTGAGCGACAAGGACCGGATGCTGGCGGCGCGGCTGGATCGGTTGAAGCAGGACCAGAGCCTGCTGGCGCTGCTGCTGGGGCAGGACGGCCAGGGCGGCGGCCCGGGCGGCGGATTCGGCGGGGCCTTTGCGCCGCCTTCGGACGCGGCAGCGTAAAAGAACCTGGTTTCGTCTCATTCCTAACGAGGCGTTAACTATGTAACGCTAGGCGTGACGATTGATTCTTCGCCCGTCTAGCTCACGAGCTCTTCCATGACCGCCTACCGCGCCCGACTGACGGAAAGCGACATCAGGCGTCTGATCAAGTCGGATGCGGAAGACGACCGCGCGGCGGCGGCGCACAAACTGTGCCGCAGCATCGACCGCATGCCGCTGGACGACGCGGGCCGGGCGGCGGCGCAGAAGATCCTGAACGTGCTGGCCAATGACGCCGCCGAACTGGTGCGGCGGGCGCTGGCTGTCACTTTGAAGGCGTCCGAGCTGATGCCGCGCGAGGTGGCGCGCCGCCTGGTCGCCGACGCGGACAGCGTGGCCTTGCCGATCATCGGCAGTTCGCCCGCCTTCACCGACGACGACCTGATCGAAATCATCCGCGCGGGCTCGGTCGTGCGTCAGAATGCGATCGCGGGACGCGAGCGGGTGCCGCGCGACGTCGCCACGGTTCTGGCGGCCGAGGGCTGCCGCTCGGCGGTCCGCACTCTGGCGGCCAACGACAACGCCGACCTTTCCGAGGACGCGCTGCGCGTGGTCATCGACCGCTTTGGCGGTGCGCCCGAGGTAGTCTCGGCCGTCGCCTATCGCCAGGTCCTGCCGCTGTCGGTGACCGAACGGCTTGTGGCCCTGGCCAGCGACGCGGTGCGCGAGCATCTAGTGACGCGCCACGCCGTGGCCCCTGAGACCGCGATCCAGTTCGCCCAGTTCGCGCGCGAGCGGGTGACGGTCGATCTGGTGGATCAGGCGCGGGTCAGCGACGATCTGCCCGCCTTCATCGCCGGACTGAGCGCCCGCAAGGTGCTGAACGCCTCGCTGCTGTTGCGGGCGCTGGCGCGGGGGCAGATGGCCCTGTTCGAGCACGCCCTGGCTGAACTGACCGGCACGCCGCATCACCGCGCCTGGCTGATGGTGCATGACGCCGGGCCTTTGGGCCTGAAGTCGATTTATGATCGCGCCGGCCTGCCGCCGCGCCTGTTCCAGGCCTTCCGCGCCGGCGTGGACACCTGGCGGGCGCTGCAGGCCGAGGGCGGCGACACCGCCAGCGACCTGTTCCGCCAGCGGATGCTGGAGCGGTTCCTGAGCCAGCGGCCCAATACGTCGCGCGAGGATCTGGCCTATCTCATGGAGCGGCTGGATCGGCCCGGGCTGCCCGAAATCGAGACCGCCGTCAGCGCGGCCTGACGGATCAGGCTGAACACCATACGAAAAAAGGCGCCTCCGCAGGGGGGGCGCCTTTTCTGTTTGAGGGGCTCGGATCAGGCCAGGTGTTCGGCGACCCGGGCTTCCAGGGTTTCGGCCAGGGCGCGGCCGGTTGGATGATCGTCGGTCTGGATTTCGTCGCGGACCACGGCGCGAATAGCGTCGATGTGGGCGTCCAGGATCGCCACCGGCGCCTGCATCCGCTTGTCGGCGTCGTCCATCATCCGGCACAGGGAGCCGGCGATTCGCGTCACCAGCGGATACTGGTAGGTGGAGCCCAGGCCCTTCAGGTCGTGGGCGCGGAAATAGAGCCCCTCGGCCGTTTCGGGGGTGTAGCCCTTAGTGCGGATATCGGCCTGGGCCTGATCCAGCTTGACGATCTCGTCCTGAAGCCATTGGCCGAACTGAGCCGACATGGCTTTGAGGGCTTCTTCGGCCTTGGCGATGGCGTTGGCGTCGATGCCGCCGAAGCCCCCGCCGATCTTGGCGCGCAGGGGGTTGGGCGGGCGAATGACTTGCGGAGGGTTGGTCACGTCACTGGCTCCTGAACTCTTAGCGACGAGCCTAGACGCGGGAGGCTTAAAAACCCGTGACGTTTAACCGGCGAACTGTTCGGCCATGACGCGTTCCTCGAACGACCGCCCGGCGTCGAACAGCATGGTCAGGCTGATGTCGCGGCGTTCGCGCACTTCGACGTGGGTCACGCGGCGGACCTCGAAATTGTCGGCCGTGGCGCTGACGGGGCGTTTGTCGGGCTCCAGCACCTCGAATCGGACCCTTGCCGTATGCGACAGCAGGGCGCCGCGCCAGCGCCGGGGACGGAAGGCGCTGATCGGGGTCAGCGCCAGACTGGGCGCGTCCAGCGGGATGATCGGGCCGTGGGCCGACAGGTTGTAGGCGGTCGAACCGGCGGGCGTGGCGACCATGCAGCCGTCGCAGCTGAGTTCCTCCAGCCGCACCTTGTCGTTGATGCTGATGCGCAGCTTGGCGCTCTGGCGAGTCTGACGCAGCAGGGAGATCTCATTGATCGCCAGCCCGCTGTGGACTTCGCCGCTTTCGGTCCAGGCGTCCATCTGCAGCGGGTGGATCACGGTGCGGTCGGCCTCGGCGAGGCGCGCCAGCAGGTGGTCCTCGTCATAGTCGTTCATCAGGAAGCCAACCGAGCCCCGGTTCATGCCGTAGACCGGGGTGCGCAGTTGCAGGTTGTTGTGCAGGGTCTCCAGCATGAAGCCATCCCCGCCCAGGGCGACGATCACGTCGGCTTCGGCCACGGGAACCGAACCGTAGCGTTCGCTCAGGCGCAGGCGCGCGGCCTCCGCTTCCGGCCGGTCGCTGGCGACGAAGGTGAGGGCGAGGGGAGGGCGGGACTGGGTCACGCCGCTACGCAAGCCGAGCCGGTCGGCCGTGTCAAACGGAAGCGGCGTCGATTTCCGCCATCAGTAACCGGAATTCATAGGCGGCCTGATCCGCCGACCGCTCGGCCAGCCGCCAGGCGGAGCTGTCAGGATCGCGCGGGAAGCCTTGGTTCAGCTTGCGGATTTCGGTCAAAATGGCGGGGAAGGCGGCGCGGTCCAGCCCTACCGCGATACACGCCAGGAACAGAGGGCGGGCGGTGTCGCCCGCAAGCGCACGTTTAACCTGGGCGACCTCGAACCGGCCCAGGGTGGCTAGGCCGTGCGCGAAGACGCCAAGCTTTTCCTCACGCAGGGCGCGGATCAGATAGGCCGGGCGCAGTTGGCCGGCCGCGTGCAGTTTGGTCACCAAGCGGGCGTCGGGGTCCTCTGCGGTGGATCCCCATTCGGCGGCGGGTTGGCCGGCGGCTTGGGTGGCGGCCTGGACGGCTTCCGCCAAGCGAGCGGGGTCGAGAGTGAAACGATCGCTGATGGCCTGACGCAGGGCCTCGCCGACCCACTGATACAGGCGCAGTGCCAGATCTTCGTCCAGCAACGGGTGACGGGTCAGGGGCGCGCGCAGGGCGGCCAACTGACGCGAATGTCCGATCAGATCGGCGAAGGCGGCGGTTTCGATCTGGGCGCTGCGGTTGGTCACAAGCGCAGTCATCACCGCCGGGTCGCCGCCGGCGATGATGGCGCGGGCGACGGCGGCGCCGATGTTGGGGCGCAGGGCTACCTGTATCTGATGCTCGATGGAACGGTCGGCCAGAAGCTGCAACAGGTCGTCGTCCAGCAGCAGGGGGCTGGCGGCGATCACCGGGCGAGCGATCTCGATCTCGTCGGCGGCCAGCATCCGCACCAGGGCGGCGGGCGCCCATTCGACCCTGGCCAGCCGCTGGGCCAGGACCTGACGGATTTCGCGCTCGGCGCTGCGGGTCAGGGCGATGAAAATGTCGGCCAGGGCTTCGGGCGCGCCGCCATGCGCGCCGGCGGACTCATAGAGACCCGCCACGCCCATCAGCAGCCGGTTCTGGTCGTCGGGCGAGCGCTTCTTGGCCAGGTCGAGCAACTGGTTCAGCCCGGAGAGGGGTATGGCCTGCGATGGCTTGGTCGGGTCTAGCGGAACGACTGTGGACACCGGCGGCTCCGCGTATCGAAAGACGGCCGCCTCGGCCGCGCGGCATAGTCGTCCGGCGCGCGTGAAAACAGGGTTAACGAAAACCTTCCGGGCCGAACGCGGGTCGCTTGACGGCGGAGCAGGGCGGGGCGAGGTTCAACGGAACAATGATAAGGGAGGTCGTCATGGCGGATGGATCGGCGGCATCGCTGAAATCGCGGGTGTCCGAGGCCGAGTGGCAGGCGCGCGTCGAACTGGCGGCGCTCTATCGGCTGGTGGCTCTGCACGGGTGGGACGACATGATCTTCACCCATGTCTCGGCGCGCGTGCCGGGGCCGGAGCATCATTTCCTGATCAACCCCTACGGCTGGTATTTCGACGAGATCACGGCCTCGTCGCTGGTGAAGGTCGATCTGGACGGCAACATCGTTCAGGACACGACCAGCTTCATCAATCCGGCCGGCTTCACCATCCATTCGGCGGTCCACGCCGCGCGCGAGGACGCTCATTTCGTCATCCATCTGCATACGGTGGCGGGCGTCGGCGTCGCGGCGCAGCAGCACGGCCTGCTGCCGATCAGCCAGAACGCCTGCCTGTTGCAGCATCAGGTCGCCTATCACGGCTATGAAGGGCTGGCGCTGAACCACGACGAGCGCGAACGGCTGGTGGCCGATCTGGGCGACAAGCCGCTGATGCTGCTGCGCAACCACGGCACGATGGCGGTGGGCCAGACGGCGGCCCAGGCCTGGGTCGGGATCTTCTTCCTGGAGCGGGCCTGCGCCCAGCAGGTGGCGGCCCTGTCGGGCGGGCGCGAGCACGTGCTGATCGCGCCGGACGCCGCCCAGGCCGAAACCAAGGATCAGGGGCGGGGGATCGGCTTCATCTCGTCGCTGGCCTGGCCGGGGGCGCTGCGCCAGCTCGAGCGAAAATCGCCCGGCTACGACGTGTGAGGGCGGTCGGGGGGCTGCTGATCGTTCTGGGGCTGGCGTCGGCGTCTTCGGCCGTCGCAGGAACCTGGAGCCTGCCGAAGGGGCAAGGGCAGGTGATCGTGAAATACGAGGACATGCAAGCCGACGAGGGGTTCGGCCCCAACGGTGGTCGCGTCGATCTTCCCGCTGAACGGCTGGACCGGTCCGTGTCGGCGTTTGTCGAATACGGCCTGACCGACCGGGTGACGCTGCAGTTCAAGGGCGAATGGCAGCAGGGGCGAGACGCCTATGTCGACTTCGACGGAAGCGGCCCGGTCGAAATCGGCGCGCGCTGGCAGGCTTACCGCGACGACCACACCGCCGCGGCCGTTTATGTCGGCTACGCCCAGGGCGGGGCGGCGCGCAACGCTGGATATGCGTCGCCGGGCGCGGGCGACAGCGACTGGGAGGCGCGCGCGCTGGTCGCCCGTTCGCTGGACGGCGGCGGGCGAGCGTGGGCGCCTCAACGCAGTTTTGTCGAGGCGCAGGTGGCGCGACGCTGGCGTCAGGGCCTGCCGGACGAGGTACGGGTCGACCTGACAGCCGGAGCCCATCTGAGCGCGAACTGGATGCTGCTGGGACAGGCGTTCGGCGGCGCGACGGATGGCGAGAGCGCGCGCTGGCTGTCGGTCGAGGGCTCGGCGGTGCGCCGTTTTGGCGACTGGAGCGTGCAGGCGGGATGGCGGCAGGCCATGGCGGGCCGAGAGACAGTCGTGTCGGGCGGGCCTGTCATCGGCCTTTGGCGACAATTCTGACGCGGTTTTCCGCGACGGAAACCAAACACCTCGACGTTACAGATACTTTATTTGCGTAACGGCCATGACCCGCTAAGCGGGAGCGCTTGTTGTCGGGGAGACTGCGTCGCGTGTTCAAACGCCATTTTTTCATCATCGCTGCGGCCTGTCTCGTGGGGCTTATGGTCCTGGCGGCGGTTCTGAAAATCACTCTCGCTGACGACAGCAAGGGCGGCGGGGGCGGTCCCGGTGGTCCTGGCGGCCGGGGCGGACCCGGCGGCGGTCGGGGCCAGGCCGTGGCCGAGGCGGTCGTGACCCAGCGTGAGTTCGCCGATCAGATCCGTGTTCTGGGCGTGGCCCGCAGCCGCCACTCGGTCAACATCACCTCCAATACGACCGAACTGATCACGCGGGTGATGTTCACGGACGGCCAGCGCGTCGCCGCGGGCGCGCCCCTGGTCGAGTTGCAGGCGCGCGAGGAAGACGCTGATCTGATCCAGGCGAATGCGCGACTGGTTCAGGCGCAGCGCGAGTATGATCGCTACAAGACCCTGGCCGAGCGCGGCGTCGCGCCGCGCATCACGGCCGAACAGGCCGAGACAGCGCTTCACACCGCCCGCGCGGCCGTCGCGGCCTCGGAAGCCCGTCGCGGCGACCGCATGCTGCGCGCACCCTTCGCCGGGGTGCTGGGCCTGACCACGGTGACGCCGGGCACGCTGATCACGCCTGGGGCGGTCATCACCACCCTGGACGACACCAGCTCGGTCCGCGTCGACTTCCCCCTGCCGGAGCGTTATCTGGGTGTGCTGCGGCTCGGCACGCCGCTGACCGCGACCTCCGACGCCTATGCCGGCGAGGTCTTTTCCGGCCGCATCGCGCTGCTGGACACGCGCGTCAATGAACAGACCCGCGCCGTCATCGCCCGCGCCGAATTCGCCAACCCCGGCAATCGTCTTCGCCCCGGCATGATGATGCGCGTCGCCGTTCAGCAGGGTCGTCGCCAGAGCCTGGCGGTGCCGGAAGCCGCCGTTCAGTATGAAGGGCAGGGCGCCTTCGTCTATCGCATCGCGCGCGGCGAGAAGGGCACGACTGCTCAGCGCGTCGAGGTGCAGACCGGCGCCGTCGAGGGCGGCTTTGTCGAAATCCTGTCGGGTCTGGACAACAACGACCACGTCGTCGCCTCGGGCCTGAATCGTATCCAGCCCGGCGCGCCCGTGAGCGTCGGCGGCGGCGGGGACGAGCAGAAGGGCGGCGCGCGCGCAGCTCAGGCGGCCCGCCAATGATGCTGTCCGATCTCTCGGTCCGCCGCCCCGTCTTTGCGGCGGTGGGGGCCATCGTTCTGTGCGTGATCGGCCTGGCGGCCTTCTTCTTCCTGCCCGTGCGGGAACTGCCGGACGTCGATCCGCCCATCGTTTCGGTCAACACCACCTACGCCGGGGCCTCGGCCGAGGTGATCGAGAGCCGGATCACCGAGCCGATCGAGCAGCAGATCGCCGGCATCCAGGGCGTCCAACGCATCAATTCGACCAGCCGCGACGGCCGCTCGAACGTGAACATCGAGTTCTCGCTGAATCGCAACATCGACGACGCCGCCAACGACGTGCGCGACCGCGTTTCGCGCGTCGTCGGCCGTCTGCCGGATCAGGCCGACCCCCCGGAAGTGGCCAAGGCCGATTCCAACAGCCAGCCGATCATGGTCCTGTTCCTGCGCTCCACGACGATGAACCGGCTGGAGCTGACGGACTACGCCGACCGCTATCTGGTCGACCGGTTCGCCACCGTGCCGGGCGTGGCCCAGGTCCAGATCTTCGGCGAGCAACGCTACGCCATGCGTATCTGGCTGGACGCCGCCGCCATGGCCGCGCGCGGCCTGACGGTCAACGACGTCGAGACGGCTCTGACCAACCAGAACGTCGAACTGCCGGCCGGTTCGCTGGAGTCGACGCAGAAGGACTACACCGTCCGCGTCGCCCGCACCTATGCGCGGCCCGCCGACTTCGCCCAGTTGCCGATCGGCACGCGCGGCTCGGCCTCGACCGCCACGGGGGCGCAGGCGTCCGGCACCCTTGCCGGGGCGACGACCGCCATGACCAACGGCGTGACCGGCGCCCTGCTGGGCAACGCCGCCTATGTCACCCGCCTGGGCGATATCGCCCGGATCGAGGAGGCGCCCGCCGAGGCGCGGCGCCTGTTCCGCGGCAACGGCATCGACCAGATCGGTCTGGCCGTCACGCGTCAGGCCCAGTCGAACGACCTGGCCATCTCCGAGGGCGTGCGCGCCCTGATGTTGCAGGTGCAGCCGACCCTTCCGCCGGGCACGACGCTGGAAGTCGGGTCCGACAATTCGGTCTTCACCTCCCACGCCATCGACGAGGTCTGGATCACCATCGGCATTTCGATGGCGCTGGTGGCCCTGGTCAATTTCATCTTCCTGGGCAGTCTGCGGGCGGCGATCATCCCTTCGGTGGTGGCGCCCATCTGCCTGCTGGCGACCTTCATCGTCCTGGCCCCGCTGGGCTTCTCGCTGAACCTGCTGACCCTGCTGGCTCTGGTGCTGGCCATCGGCCTGGTCGTCGACGACGCCATCGTGGTGGTCGAGAACATCCAGCGTCGCCTGGACCTGGGCGAGCCCCCGCTGATCGCCGCCGAGCGCGGCGCCCGTCAGGTCTTCTTCGCCGTCGTGGCGACGACCGTGGTCCTGCTGTCGGTGTTCGCGCCCCTGCTGTTCCTGCCCGGATATGTCGGCCGTCTGTTCGTCGAACTGGCGGCGGCCATCGCCGCGGCCGTGGCCTTCTCGGCCTTCCTGGCGCTGAGCCTGTCGCCCATGCTGGCATCCAAGATCCTGAAGCCGGCGCAGACCGGCGGGTGGCTGGCGCGCCGCGTCGATCGGGCGATGGATGCGCTTAAGAACTCCTACGCCAACTCGCTGAACGCTCTGTTGGGCCGTCGCATCGCCGTCGTCGGCGTCATCGGCCTGATCGTCCTGGTCGCGGCCGGGGCGGGCGGCATCTTCCTGACCCTGCCCAGCGAACTGGTGCCGCCCGAGGACCGGGGCCGCGTCGGCGTTCGCGTTCAGGGGCCGGAAGGCGCCGGCTTCGATTACACCCGCAAGATCATGCTGGGGCTGGAGCCGATCCTGGCCGAGTACAAGGAAAAGGGCGAAGTCGAATCCTATCTGATCTCGGCGCCCGGCTTCGGCGGCGGCAGCTACAATTCCGGCAGCGCCAGCCTGACGTTGAAGGACTGGTCCCAGCGCAAGCGCTCGGCGGACGAGATCGCGCAGGAACTGAACCGCAAGCTGCGCGGCCAGACCGACGCCCAGGTCAACGCCTCGACCCCCGGCGCCTTCCAGCGCGGCGGCGGCAGCTCCAACTCGGTCGAAATGATCGTCACCGGCGCCGAATACGGCCCGCTCTACAACTGGCTGCAGCCCATCCTGGCGGCGGCGCAGGAGAACCCGGGCTTCTCGCGTCCGCGTCTGAACTATGAGCCGAACGCGCCGCGCCTGCTGGTCAACGTCGACCCGCAGAAGGCGGCGGCCCTGGGCGTGTCGTCGCAGCAGATCGGCCGCACCCTGGAGACCATGTTCGGTTCCCGCCGCGCCACGACCTATATCAAGGGCGGTCAGGAATACGATGTCATCCTGCAGACCGACCGCAACAACCGTCGCGAGGTCGCGGACCTTCAGGCGCTGTATGTCGCGACCGGCGCGGGGCAATTGGTGCCGCTGTCGGCAGTGGTCACGACCGAGACTTCGGGCGACACGCCCGACCGTCGTCGTCTGGACCGTCAGCGGGCGATCACGCTTCAGGCCGACCTGAACCCGGGCACCACGATCGCGGACGCCATGGCCTTCCTGAACGCCGAGGTCGCCAAACAGCCGCAGGGCCTGGCCACTGTCCGTTGGGGCGGCGCGGCGCGGGATCAGCAGGAGGCGGGCAGCGCCGTGGGCTGGGCCTTCGCCCTGGCCTTGCTGCTGGTCTTCCTGGTTCTGGCGGCCCAGTTCGAGAGCTGGATCACCCCCGCGGTCATCATGCTGACGGTGCCTCTGGCGGCGGCGGGCGGGTTGTTCGGCCTGCTGATGGCCGGGTCCAGCCTGAACATCTACAGCCAGATCGGCCTGATCATCCTGATCGGGGTGGCGGCCAAGAACGGCATCCTGATCGTCGAATTCGCCAACCAGCTGCGCGATCAGGGGCGTTCGATCCGCGAGGCGATCATCGAGTCGTCGTCGCTGCGCCTGCGCCCCATCATCATGACCTCGATCGCCACCGCCTTCGGCGCCCTGCCGCTGGTGCTGTGGCACGGGGCGGGGGCGGGCAGCCGCCAGACCATCGGCGTGGTCATCTTCACGGGGGCGATCTTCGCCACCGTCCTGACCCTGTTCGTGGTGCCGGTGATCTATGGCGTGCTGGCGCGCTTCACCAAGTCGCCGGAATGGACCGCCCGCAAGATCGAGGAGTGGGAAGCCCAGGAGTTGGCCGACGGAAAGTCGGCGGACATGACTCCGGGGTAAATCGCTGTGGGCTGAATCCTCAGGAAGCGGGGGCCGTCGCGGGAGCGGCGGCCTTCGCCGTTTCCGGCTTGTAGCCCGTCTCCACCTTCAGGAAGGCGATGACGTCGCGGCGGTCGGTGGCGTCGGGAAGGCCGGGGAAGGTCATCTTGTTGCCCGGCAGGAAGATCTTCGGGTTCTGCAGCCAGTGGTCCAGCTTGTCCGCGTCCCAGGTGAAGCCCGCCGTCCGCATGGCGTGCGAGTAGCTGTACTTGTCCAAGGCCCCGGCCTGGCGGCCGAAGACGCCGTACAGGTTCGGCCCGGCCATATTCGGGCCGCCCGGCGTGATGGTGTGGCACGATCGGCAACGGGCGAAGGCGCGACGGCCGTTCTCCAGATCGCCAGCGTTGTAGGGCGAGGGCAGGGCGGCCAGCATCGCCACCTTCTCCGCTTCGGTCGGTGCGGGCGGAGGCGGGGCCTTGGCTGTTTCGGCGCCGGGCGCGGCGTTGTCGCCGCAGGCGGCCAATCCCAGCGAGGCGGAAAGAACAGCGGAAAGGATCAGGGCGGTGCGCATGGCGGACTCCATAGGCCAGACCGCCTTGATAGCCGATGGACGTTTGGTCGCAACGCTGCGGTTATCCTTACTGGACGCGGCGGCCTCGCACCTGATAATCACTGTCAATAGAGAGTGAACGGCGCCCGCGCGCCGTTGTAATGAGCGCCATGACCGACACCATCAAACTCAGCCAGGCCCGTCGCGGCGATCGCGGCGTCATCGTTCAGGTCGGCGCGCATTGCCATCATCAGGACCATGAGGTCGAACTGGAGCGCCGCCTGCTGGAATTGGGCTTCGTCGAGGGCGCCCACGTCGAACTGTTGCACGAAGGCCTGTTCGGTCGCGATCCGATCGCCATCAAGGTGGACGACATGCGCGTCGCCCTGCGTCGCCACGAGGCCGCCAGCCTGACCATCCGCCTGGAAGGCGGAGCCCTCTGATGGACATGGCCGTTCGCACCGCCCGCGTCGCCCTGGTTGGCAACCCGAACAGCGGCAAGACCGCCCTGTTCAACGCCCTGACCGGCGCGCATCAGAAGGTCGCCAACTACGCCGGCGTCACCGTCGAACGCAAGGAGGGGCGGATCACCGCCGCCGACGGGCGCACCCTGTCGGTGCTGGACCTGCCGGGCACCTATTCGCTGCGCGCGCGCAGTCTGGACGAAGAAGTCACCCGGGACGCCGTTCTGGGCGCCCTGCCGGGCGAGACGCCGCCGGACGTCGTCATCTGCGTCGCCGACGCCACCAATCTGCGTCTGGTGCTGCGCCTGGCGCTGGAGCTGAAACAGGTCGGGCGCCCGATGGTTCTGGCGCTGAACATGTACGACATCGCCCAGCGTCAGGGCCTGCGCATCGATCTGGAAAAACTGTCGGCTGAGGTTGGCGCGCCGGTGGTGACCACGGTCGCCACGCGCAAACGAGGCATCGCCGAACTGGTCGCCGCCGCCCAGGCCCAGGCTGATCAGGCGGTGGGCGAGACCCACAGCGAATGGCACGCGCCCGCAGCCGCCGAAATCCGCGCCGCCCACCGCGAAGCCGAACGCATCATGAAGGCCTGCGTGCGTCCGCCCGAGCGGCCGGACACGCTGACGGGCAAGATCGACAGCGTCCTGCTGCACCCGGTCGCCGGTCTGGCGATTCTGCTGGGCGTGCTGTTCCTGATGTTCCAGGCGGTCTTCACCTGGGCCACGCCCGCCATGGACGGCATCGAGGCTGGTTTCGCCCTGTTGGGTCAGGCGGTCGCCGCCTTCGTGCCCGACGGCCTGGTGCAGAGCCTGATCGTCGACGGCCTGATCTCGGGCGTCGGCAGCGTTCTGGTCTTCCTGCCGCAGATTTTGCTGATCTTCCTGTTCATCATCGTGCTGGAGGACTTCGGCTATATGGCGCGCGCCGCCTTCCTGATGGACAAGATCATGGGCGGGGCCGGGCTGCACGGCCGCGCCTTCATCCCCCTTTTGTCCAGCTTCGCCTGCGCCATTCCCGGTATCATGGCGACGCGGGTGATCGAGGCCCGGCGCGACCGGCTGACCACCATCCTGATCGCGCCGCTGATGACCTGTTCGGCGCGGATTCCCGTCTACACATTGATCATCGCCGCCTTCATCCCGAACCGGACGGTCTGGGGCTTCGCCAATCTGCAGGGTCTGGTGATGTTCGGTCTCTACGCCAGTGGCATCATCAGCGCGCTGCTGGTCTCGCTGGTGGTGCGCAGGGTGTTCTGGCGCGGCGCGGTCGAGCCTTTCATGATGGAACTGCCCGCCTACAAGATGCCCGACATCAAGAGCGTCCTGTTCAATCTGTGGTTGCGGGCCAAGATTTTCCTGCGTCGCGCGGGCAGGATCATCCTGCCGTTGATGATCATCGTCTGGGCGCTGGCGACCTTCCCCTATCCGCCGGAGGGCGCGACCGGGCCGGCCATCGACTATTCCTTCGCCGGCATGATCGGCAAGGCGCTGGCGCCTGTCTTCGCCCCCATCGGCTTTAGCTGGCAGATGGTGGTGGCCCTCGTCCCCGGCATGGCCGCGCGCGAAGTGGCCGTCGCGGTGCTGGGCACGGTCTACGCCGTCGCCGGGGCCGAGGAGAATGTCGGGGCGCTGGCCTCGGTGCTGTCCGCGGACTGGTCGCTGGCGACGGGGCTGGCCTTCCTCGCCTGGTATGTCTTCGCGCCGCAATGCCTGCCGACCATCGGTGTCGTGCGCCGGGAAACCGGCTCGCTGAAATGGACGTTGATCATGGTCGGCTACATGTTCGGCCTGGCCTATCTGGCGGCCTTCATCGTCTATCACCTGGCCGTGGCGCTGGGCGGGGGCTAGGCCGCTTCGGGTCGAGAAGGCGGAGCCTTCTGACCGCGGCCCACAAAAATGAAGGGGCGCTCACGCTCTCTTCGGGCGTCAGCGTCCGGTCGTCAGCTTGACGACGATGTGGGCGGTGGTGTCGACGATGGCCTCTGCCGTGTCGGCTCGGCGCATCAGGGCGAAGCCGGCGGCGACGGATTCCACCAGATTAGCGGTCTCGTAAGAGGTCAGGCGCGGGCTCAACCCCTCGGGAAGATAGCCGTTGGCCTTGGCCTGGGCGATGCGGCGCTCCAGCGCCAGGTGCAGGCGTCGCTGGCGCTTGATGCGGCTTTCGGCGAAGGCGGGCTCGCCCTTGTCGGCCAGCATGTGTTCGACCCGCAGCACAGGCCCGTGGTCGTTCCATAGCGTCAGCACCTCCAGCACATAGGCGCGGACGGCTTCGAAGGCGCGGTCCCCGGTCCAGTCGGCGTGAATGTGCTTGGCCAGGCGCTGGAAGTCCTCGCCGGCCTCCTCGCACAGGATCAGCAGCCCTTCATCGACCGAGTTGAAATAGGTGTAGAAGGTCGGCGCCGAGACGCCCGCCGCCTGGGCCACGTCGGCGGCGCGGATTTCGCCCAGATGCTTGTGGTTCAGCAGGCCGCGTAGGGCGTCGAGGATGGCGCGACGAGTGCGCGCGCCGCGCGTCCCGATCTTGTGGCCCAGTTTGTTGGTCGTCTCGGACATGGAGGAGGCGGCCGGAGAGGTGGTGCCGGTTGCAGGAATCGAACCCGCGACATCCAGTTTACAAAACTGGCGCTCTACCAACTGAGCTAAACCGGCGTTGCGCGCCTTATGCTGGCCCGGCGCGGCGGAGGCAAGCGAGGAAAGCCGCTTCAGTCCAGTTCGGCGGCGATCCGGGCGGCCAAGGCCTTCAGCTGTTCGGCGTCGGCCATGGGGGCGTGGCCGTGGCCCTTCATGGCGCGGTCGCTCCAGCGCGGGATGATGTGGAAATGCAGGTGGAAGACGGTCTGGCCGCCAGCCTCGCCGTTGAACTGCATCAGGCTGAGACCGTCCGGCTTCAGCGCCCTTTCCACCGCGCGCGCGGTGCGCTGGACGGCGGCGGTCAGCGTCGCCAGCGTCGCGGGCTCGACATCCAGAAGATTGCGTGCCTGAGAGGTCTTGGACACGACGAGCACATGACCTTCGGACTGGGGGAAGACGTCCATGAAGGCCAGCACGTCATCGTCTTCCCACACCTTCACGGTCGGGATCTCGCCGCGCAGAATCCTGGCGAAGATGTTGTCGGGGTCGTAGGCGCCGTGAAGGCTCATGGGGAGGCTCCGTCAGTGTGGTCGGGCCAAGGCTAGCAGGGCAGAGCGGATTTCGCACGGAGCCGAACGCGATCTGGCGCACTATATGGTCAAGGTTCAACCAGACAGAGGCTGTCATGCTGCGTTTTATTGTTCAGGCCGTCGTCACCGCCCTGGGGCTGTGGCTGGCGGCCAAGATCGTGCCGGGGGTGGACTTCACCTCGACCGGGTCGCTGATCGCAGCGGCGGTCATCCTGGGTCTGGTCAACGCTATCGTGCGGCCGATCATGGTGATCCTGACCCTGCCGCTGACCATCGTGACGTTCGGTCTGTTCCTGCTGGTGGTGAACGCGGCGATGATCGGGCTGACGGCCTGGTTCCTGGGCGGGTTCGTCGTCAACGGCCTTTGGGCCGGGATCGGCGCGGCCATCGTCACCGGCGTGGTCAGCTGGATCGCCGCCTCCCTATTCGGTGAGGGCGAGCGCGCCTAGGTAATTATCCGGATAATATTGACGCCCATATTTTATCCGGGTAAATCATCGCGACCTTCAAGGAGCCGATGATGACCGCCGCTACCTGCACCGCCTTCGCCGGCGACCGCCTGATTGCATCGGGTGCGCCGTCCCAGGTCGCCGCGGCCGTAAAGGCCGTGCATGACGCGGGGAAGGCGGTTCTGGTGTTCGATGACGCCGACGCCCGTCCGGTCGAGTTCGACCTGCGCGGCGATCTGGACGCGGTCCTGGCGCGCCTGACGCCCGCCGAACTGGTCGAGAAGCGCGGGCCGGGGCGGCCCAGGCTGGGCGTCACTGCCCGTGAGGTGACGCTGTTGCCGCGTCACTGGGACTGGCTGGCGGCCCAGCCGGGCGGGGCGTCGGTGGCGCTGCGCAAGCTGGTCGAGAGCGCCCTGCGCGAGGCCGAGGGCCCGGACCGGGTGCGCCGCAGCCGCGAGGCCGCCTATCGGTTCATGACCGCCGTAGCGGGCGACAAGCGCGGCTACGAGGAGGCGACGCGGATGCTGTTCGCGGGCGACTGGATCGCCTTCGACCTGGCGGTCGAGGGCTG
Organism: Brevundimonas sp. 01N35; assembly: GCF_056399785.1. Taxonomy (NCBI): domain Bacteria; kingdom Pseudomonadati; phylum Pseudomonadota; class Alphaproteobacteria; order Caulobacterales; family Caulobacteraceae; genus Brevundimonas; species Brevundimonas sp. 01N35. The sequence goes on along the minus strand of NZ_JBFTRZ010000003.1, from coordinate 261,546 downwards.
GCCTGCGGACGTGCGCGACTACGCCAATCGACTGGCCGAGGGCGGTTGGCGCAATGGTAAGGGCCGAAAGGCGACCACCGAGCGCGATTAGCTCGGGCGGATGACCATACAGGTGACGCGGCGTTCGTTCAGGGTCTCGCATGCGGCTTCGGCGGCGGCCTGGGTCATGCCGGTAAAGCGCGAGCGATACCAGCCGTTGGCGGTCTGCACGTCGCGTTGCGCCTCGGTGAACTGGGTGCGGAAGCGGCGACTGACGTCGTTCAGCCAGTCACGCGCGACGGTTTCCTCGCGGAAGGCGCCGACCTGAACCGTCCAGCGGCCGGCGGGCTCGCGCGCAGCCTGGCGGGTCGGTTCACGCGTCGGCGTAGCGGCGGCGGATGAGGATGAACGGCGCGTGGCCGTCGTCGTCCCGCCGTTCAGCGCGGCGGTAAGGCTTTCCGGCGGGCGAGGCGCTTCGGCGCGCTGGACCGGGGCCGCGGCGCGGGGCGTTGCGGCGCGAGGAGCGGGCGCAGGCGTCCGGGCCGAGGGCGGCGGCGTGATTTCGGTGGGCAGGGTGCGCGGCGCCGGCCCGGAGACATAGGCGACCGTCGTCGAACCGACGCCTTCGCCGTCCTCGTCCGAAGCCGAGGCGTATTCCACCGGCGGGTTCGGATCTGCGATGACGCCGAAGCCGCGTTGTTCGAAGAAATTCTGGGCAATCTGGATCGGTTCGCCCTGGCCGCGACGGCGTTGGACCTCGAAGCCGGTGTCCATCAGTTCCGAGACATGAGAGTTGCGGCTGGCCGTCGAGCGGCCGCCCATGACGATGGTGATGATCCGCTTGCCGTCCCGGACCGATGAGGCGGCGAGGTTGTAGCCCGAGGCGTTGGTGAAGCCGGTCTTGATGCCGTCATAGCCGCGGCCGGTAGCCAGCAGACCGTTGGTGTTGCGATAGTCGCGACCGTTGTAGGCCCAGTCGCGCAGGCCGAGGTAGCGGTAATATTGCGGGAAGTCGCGCATGACCGCGCGGCTGAGGATCGACAGGTCGCGGGCGGTCGTCGCCTGACGCGTGTCGGGCAGGCCGTTGGCGGTGGTGAACCGAGTTTGGTCCATCCCCAACTCCTTGGCCTTGGCCGTCATCCGGGCGGTGAACTGGGCTTCCGAGCCGCCGATGTGCTCGGCCAGGACCACGGCCATGTCGTTGGCGCTGCGGACCGCTGTGGCGCGCATGGCGTCGTCCAGGCTGATCGACTGGCCGGCGGCGAGGCCCAGTTTCGACGGGGGCTGCGACGCGGCGCGCGGCGACACGGTCAGAGTGTCGGTCAGCTTGACCTTGCCGGACTCCAGCGCCTCGAACGTCAGGTACAGGGTCATGACCTTGGTGATCGAGGCGGGATAGCGTCGGGCGTCGGCGAAGCGAGAGAACAGCACCTCACCCGAGGCGGCGTCGACCACGATGGCGGCGTAGCGCGAACTGTCGGAATCCTGAGCGACCGGCGGAAGCGCGCCGAGGGCAGGGGTCAGGACGAGCCCGCCCAGAACCATGGCGGCCAGGAAGCGACGGCGGAATACGGCGTTCATGGTCAATCAACTAGCCTCGTCACTGTGGCGCGAAGACGACCCCGATCATCGCGCGTTAACAGAGGCTAACATCGGACTCCGGGGTTTCGAGACGGTTAACAAGCCGTCAACGGAGTTGTGATCGGCGCGGGCGGGAACGGGTGATCGCCGATCATATTGTGCGCCGCACAAATTTAACTTGAAGTCATTTCGCACATGCACCATATGACCCCTGTCGCGATGAACGCCGTTCGTCGTGAGGCCCTTTTCGCTTCAGGAGAGTCCCAATGGCTGACGCCGCCGAGACTGTTAAGAAGACCGTCGAACAGACCACCGCCAAGGCCAAGGCCCAGGCAGAGAACATCCAGGCCGCCGGCGCCAAGGCCTTCCGCGAAGGCGTGGACAAGTCCGTCGCCTCGCTGACCGAGCTGAACGCTCAGGGCAAGAAGAACCTGGAAGCCGTGGTCGAGTCGGCAGCCGCCGCCCAGAAGGGCGCCGAGGCCCTGTCGCAGGAAGCGCTCGCCTTCTCCAAGAAGAGCTGGGAAGACGGCGTCGCCGCCGCCCAGTCGCTGAGCCAGGCGCGTTCGGTGCAGGAACTGGTCGAGCTTCAGACCTCGTGGGCCAAGTCGGCCGCCGAGGCCTATCTGGCGCAGTTCGGCAAGGCGACCGAGATCTTCACCGCCTCGGTGAAGGACAGCTTCAAGCCCATCAACGAGCGCGTCACCGCGACCGTCGAGACCTTCCAGGCCGCCCGCTAAGCCGGATAAGTTTCAGTAGGCGTACAATCAGGCCCCGGCGGAAACGCCGGGGCCTTTTTGCGTCTGGGAGGCGTTTCAAAGCGTGGCGGTCGAGAAGACGTGTAGCCGCAGGCGACACGACTCACTGGACGCCCCTACAAATCCGGCCATCATTGCCTATCTGATCCATCGAACTCCCCCGAAGACGGACAAAGAATGCCTACGAGACGGCCAGGTGAAGAAGGCGGAGGCGCAGGCGCCGCCGTCGTCACCGAGACAAAGCCGAAGCTTCAGCGGCCCTCCCTATATCGGGTGCTGATCCTGAATGACGACTACACCCCTATGGAGTTCGTCATCTATGTGCTGGAGCGGTTCTTCCAGAAGAGCCGCGAGGACGCGACCCGCATCATGCTGCATGTGCACCAGCATGGCGTTGGGGTGTGCGGCGTCTTCACCTACGAAGTGGCCGAAACCAAGGTCGCCCAGGTGGTCGAGACGGCGCGCCGTCACCAGCATCCTCTGCAATGCACGATGGAAAAAGACTGAGAGGATCTCCCATGCCCTCCTTTTCTCGTCCTCTCGAAGAGACCCTGCACCGCGCGGTCAGCTATGCGAACGAGCGTCGGCACGAATACGCCACGCTTGAACACCTGCTGCTGGCCCTGATCGACGATATCGACGCGGCAGCCGTGATGACCGCCTGCAACGTGGACCTCGGCGCGCTGAAGGCGGCTCTGACCCTCTATGTCGACAACGATCTGGCCGCCCTGGCCACGGCCGACGGCGACGACGCCAAGCCCACAGCGGGCTTCCAGCGCGTGATCCAGCGCGCGGTGATCCACGTCCAGTCGTCGGGCCGGGAAGAGGTTACGGGGGCCAATGTCCTGGTCGCCATCTTCTCGGAGCGCGAAAGCCACGCCGCCTATTTCCTGCAGGAGCAGGACATGACGCGCTATGACGCGGTCAACTTCATCGCCCACGGCATCGCCAAGAAGCCGGGCGCGACCGAGGCCCGCCCCGCCAAGGGCTCGCCCGAGGACGCCGAGGACGCCGCCGCCGTGAAATCGGGCGGAGAAGCGCTGGAGGCCTACTGCGTCGACCTGAACGAGAAGGCCCGCAAGGGCAAGATCGACCCCCTGATCGGGCGTCAGGCCGAGGTCGAACGCTCGATCCAGATCCTGTGCCGCCGGACCAAGAACAACCCGCTGCTGGTCGGCGACCCCGGCGTCGGCAAGACCGCCATTGCGGAGGGCCTGGCCCGCAAGATCGTCAACGGCGAGGTGCCGGACGTTCTGAAAGACGCCACCATCTACAGCCTCGACATGGGGGCGTTGCTGGCCGGCACCCGCTATCGCGGCGACTTCGAGGAACGGCTGAAACAGGTCGTCAAGGAACTGGAGACGCACGAGAACGCGGTCCTGTTCATCGACGAGATCCACACGGTGATCGGCGCCGGCGCGACCTCGGGCGGGGCGATGGACGCGTCCAACCTGCTGAAGCCGGCCCTGGCCTCGGGCAGCCTGCGCTGCATGGGCTCGACCACCTACAAGGAATACCGCCAGCACTTCGAGAAGGACCGCGCCCTGGTCCGCCGCTTCCAGAAGATCGACGTCAACGAGCCGACGATCGAGGACACGGTGAAGATCCTCAAGGGTCTGAAGACGACCTACGAGAACCATCACAAGCTGCGCTACACCGACGCCGCCATCCGCACGGCGGTCGACCTGTCGGCTCGCTACATCACCGACCGGAAACTGCCCGACAAGGCCATCGACGTGATCGACGAGGCGGGGGCCGGCCAGATGCTGCTGCCGGAATCCAAGCGCAAGAAGGTCATCGGTCAGAAGGAGGTCGAGGCCGTCATCGCCAAGATGGCCCGCATCCCGCCCAAGTCGGTGTCCAAGTCGGACACGGAATCCCTGCGCGAGCTTGAGGCCGACCTGAAGCGGACGGTCTATGGCCAGGAGCAGGCCATCGACCAGGTCTCGTCGGCGATGAAGCTGGCGCGGGCGGGGCTGCGCGATCCGAACAAGCCCATCGGCGCCTTCCTGTTCAGCGGCCCGACCGGCGTTGGCAAGACCGAGGTGGCCAAGCAACTGGCCGCCACGCTCGGCATCGAGATGCAGCGCTTCGACATGTCGGAATACATGGAGCGCCACACGGTCAGCCGCCTGATCGGCGCGCCTCCGGGCTATGTCGGCCATGACCAGGGGGGCCTGCTGACCGACGCCGTCGACCAGCACCCGCACTCGGTTGTGCTGCTGGACGAGGTCGAGAAGGCCCACCCCGACGTCTACAACATCCTGCTGCAGGTGATGGACAACGGGACCCTAACCGACGCCGTGGGCAAGAAGGTCGACTTCAGGAACGTCATCCTGATCATGACCACCAACGCCGGGGCCGCCGACAACGCCCGCGCCTCCATCGGCTTTGGCCGGGGCAAGGTCGAGGGCGAGGACGACAAGGCCATCCAGCGCCTGTTCGCGCCGGAGTTCCGCAACCGCCTGGACGCCATCGTGGCCTTCAAGCCTCTGGGCGCCGAGACGATCCGCTCGGTGGTGACCAAGTTCGTGATGCAGTTGGAAGCCCAACTGGCGGACCGCAACATCACCATCGAACTGACCGACGAAGCCGCCGACTGGCTGGCCAAGAACGGCTTCGACGAACTGTATGGCGCACGCCCCCTGGCCCGCGTCATTCAGGAGCACATCAAGAAGCCGCTGGCCGACGACATCCTGTTCGGCCGCCTGACCCGCGGCGGCCACGTCAAGGTCGAGCTGAAGGACGGCAAGATCGCCTTCGACATCACCCCGACCAAGGGCGCGGCGGTGAAGGAAGAGGAAGAAGAAACGGCCTGATTTCGGTCAGGTCGAAGTCAGAGGCCCGGGCGGAAACGCCCGGGCCTTTTTCTTTAGCGCTTCCCCATAACCCCGCTCATCCCGGCGGACGCCGGGATCCAGTCAGAGCCAAGGACGTTCCCCGGCGAATTCTAGCGTGAGTACTTGTAGCCAAAGAGCTGGATCCCGGCGTCCGCCGGGATGAGCGGAAGAGGTGGTCGCGGAGCATCCAGCGTTGCATAGTCCTCTCGAATTCGAGAGGGACGCACATGACCGCAGTGCTGACGGAGCGGCAGAAGAAGTGGTTCGCCACGGTTCAGGCCAATCTGGAGAAGAACACCGGCAAACCGCTGGCCGACTGGGTCGCCATCATGAAGGCTTGTCCCGAGACCGCGCCGCGCGCTCAGGCGGTCTGGTTGAAGACGGAACACGGCGTCGGCCAGAACCACGCGGCGCAAATCCTGGACGCCTGCCGCCCGTCCGACGGCCCCGGCTGGGACGAGCCCGAGGCCCTGCGCGCCGCGCTGTGGAAGGATGCCGATTCGGCGGCGATCCTGGAGGCGGTCGAGCGGGGCGCGGACGGGGTCGAGGGTGTCATCTCGGGCCAGCGCAAGGGCTACACCGCCTTCTCACGCACGGTGCAGTTCGCGGCCATGCGTCCGCTCAAGGGCGGTCGGGCGCTGCTGGGCTTGAAGTTGGCGCCGGAGGCCTCGCCGCGCCTATCGCCGTCGGCGCGGCGGGAAAGCTGGTCCGAGCGGCTGACGGCCGTGGTCGAACTGGACGCGCCGGATCAAGTGGACGCGGAGATTGGCCGCCTGTTCGCCCAGGCGGCCGATAACGGTTGATGACCTTTCCTCCCTGTTCGCAAGGCGAATGGGGAGGTGGATCGGACGCGTAGCGGACGAGACGGAGGGGGCGACTCGACGGTTGATGTCAGTGCCGCCCCCTCCACCACTGCGTGGTCCCCCTCCCCACGAGTGGGGAGGAAAGGAATGTCAGCGTTTACGGCCCAGCGCGCCCAGAAGCACCGCAGCCCCGGCGATGAGGGCGGTGGTCAGCAGGGGTTTGCGGCGAGCGAAGTCCAGTCCCTTGTGGGCGGGATCGCGAAGATCGGCGGGGGCCTTGTCGACCATGCCGTCCAGTCCGTCGATAACGCGGCCATAGGCGTCCTTCGCCTTGCCCTTGAACTCGGTCAGCTTGCCTTCGACCTGAAGCTTGCCGTCGCCGGTCAGGCGGCCCGCGCCGTTCTGGGCCTTGCCCTTCAGTTCCGTCGCGACGCCTTCAATACGTTGATCAGTCATGGTGATCCCTGATGTGAGGAGGAGACTCCTCTCCCCAAGCGCGCTGGTGTCCCGAGGGTTCCTCGCGGCGCTCGCGGCGAAATGTCAGGCGCTGCGGTAAGGCGACAAGGTTTCGGCCATCTCAGCCATCTCGGCCTCGACCGCCGGGCGCTCGTTGTCGAGATAGCGGGCGACCGGATCGCGCAGGGCCGGGTCGGCGATCCAGTGGGCGCTATAGACCGGGGAGGGCAGGTAGCCGCGCGCGATCTTGTGCTCGCCCTGTGCGCCCGCCTCGACGCGGGACAGGCCGCGCGCGATGGCGAAGTCGATGGCCTGATAGTAGCAGAGCTCGAAATGGAGGAAGGGGACCTCCTCCAGCGCGCCCCACTGACGGCCATAGAGAGCGTCGCGACCGATGAAGTTCAAGGCCCCGGCGATGGGCGTCCCATCCCGAAAGGCCATGACCAGGGCGATCCGGTCAGCCATGGACGCGCCGACGCGGGCGAAGAAGTCGCGCGTCAGATAGGGCCGGCCCCATTTGCGGTCGCCGGTGTCCATGTAGAAGTCGAAGAAGGCGTCCCAGTGCGCCTCGGTCAGGTCGGCCCCGCTCAGGACGCGGATGTCGAGACCTGCTTGCGCCTCGCGCCGCTCGCGCCGGATGGTCTTCCTCCGATTGGACGACAGGGCGGCCAGAAAGTCGTCGAAGCTCCGATAGCCGTCGTTGCGCCAGATGAACTGGATGTCGCGTCGAGGGAGAAGGCCCGCCTCGGTCATGAGGCGCCATTCGGGCTCGGTCGGGAAGTTGACGTGCAGGGATGAGGCGCCGAGCCGTTCGACCAGGGTCAGGGCGCCTTGCAGCAGGGCCGCCCTGATCGCGTCATCCCGGCCGGAGCGAAGCGCAGAGCCGGGACCGCCAAGGGCGCTGCCGTCGGCGTCTTGGGCGGCCCCGGATAAGCCCCGCGGGCTTTCCGGGGTGACGCCGGGTTTGATCAGAAAACGCGGCCCCGTCGCCGGGGTGAAGGGCACGGCGCTCAGAAGCTTGGGATAATAGCGGCCGCCGGCGCGCTGATAGGCGTCGGCCCAGCTGTGGTCGAAGACGTATTCGCCCTGGCTGTTCCCCTTCAGATAGAGGGGCATGACGCCGAGAACGGCGCCGTCGTCATCGTGCAGGGACAGGTGGCGCGCCCCCCAGCCCTGGGACGGGACGGCGCTGCCGGACGCCTCGCACGCGTGCAGGAAGTCGTAGGAGACGAAGGGATCGCCGGTCGGGGCCGCGCAGGCGTCCCACGCGTCCCGGCCTATGTCGGCGACCCCGTCGTTGACCTGGAGCGTGAAGCTCACTTCACCTCGATGATGGCGTCGACTTCGACTGCGAAGCCGAGCGGCAGCTTGTAGACGCCGACGGCCGAGCGTGAGTGCTTGCCCGCGTCGCCGAAGACCTGGACCATCAGGTCCGAGCAGCCGTTGATGACGGCGGGGATGGCGATGAAGTCCGGTCCGGCCTGGACGAAGCCGCCCAGCTTGACGATGCGGACGACGCGATCCAGGTCGCCGTCGACGGCGGCGTTGATCTGGGCCAGCAGGTTGATACCGCACAGGCGAGCGGCCTCGGCGGCCTGTTCCGGGGTCACGTCCACGCCGACGGTGCCCTTGATGCCGCCATTGGCGTCGTTCGACAACTGGCCCGAGATGAAGATCTGCGAGCCCGACTGGACGTAGGAGACGTAGCTGGCGACGGGCTTGGCCGGCTCGGGCAGGGTGATGCCGAGTTCGGCGATGCGGGCGTGGATGCTCATGTCGGAGACTCCGTTGAATGGGTTGTGCGGGGTTTAGCGCGCCAGACGGGCGGCGTCATCCGGGCTTCTTCAGGGCGCGGCCCGCGACCACGGCGGCGACGCCGAATTTGGCGCGCAGGGCGTCGATGGCGGTCTCGGTCTTCAGGGCGCGGGTCTCGGCGGTGGCGAACAGGCCGGCGGGCGCGGCCCCGGCGTCGGTGATCTCGGCCAGGCCGATGCCGATCAGTCGATAGGGGACGCCCAACTCCGGCTTCAGCAGGTCGCGCCCGGCGGAAAACAGCACCCGCGCCGTCTGCACCGGCTCGACCAGGGTGACGCGGCGGGTGACGATCTTGAAGTCGCTCTTGCGCAGCTTCAGCACCACGACCCGGCTGGCCACGCCGTCGCGTCGGGCCTTGGACGCCAGCTTCTCGCACAGGGGCCAGAGCTCGGCCTCCAGAGCCTCGGCCGTGGTCAGGTCGTCGTTGAAGGTGGTCTCGGCGCTCATGCCGCGCCGGTCGTGGTCTGGTCGAACCGGACGGGCGTCGCGGGCATGGCTGAGGTCGTAGAGGCGAAGGCCCGTCTCGCCATAACGCCGGACCAGATCCTTGACGTCGGCGGCGGCCAGATCGCCGACCGTGGCGAAGCCGTCCGAGCGCAGGGTGCGGCCGAAGACCGGGCCGACGCCGGGCAGGATGGAGACGGGACGGGGCGCCAGCAGGTCCTTCGCCTCGGCCACGCCGATGACGGAAAAACCGCGCGGCTTATCCAGTTCAGACGCGATCTTGGCCAGGAATCGGTTGGGGGCCAGGCCGATGGAGACGCTCAGGCCGGTCTCGTCCTCGATCCATTTCTGTAGCCGGATCAGTTGGAAGGCGGGCGGGCCGCCGTTCAGCCGCTCGGTCCCCGACAGATCGATCCAGGCCTCGTCCAGCGACAGGGTTTGAACCAGCGGCGTCAGCTTTTCTATCGCGCCGAAGATGCGCCGGCTCTCGGCGACGTATTTGGCGAAATCCGGTTTGATGACAACGGCGTCGGGACAGGCCTTCAGCGCCTTGTACATGGGCATGGCCGAGCCGACGCCGTGCAGGCGGGCGACATAGCAGGCGGTCGAGACCACGCCGCGCTTGCCGCCGCCGATGATGACCGGCTTGTCGCGCAGTTCCGGCCGGTCGCGTTTCTCAACCGAGGCGTAGAAGGCGTCGCAGTCCAGGTGGGCGATGGACAGGTCGGCCAGTTCGTCATGGGCGATGACCCGGCGCGAGGCGCAACTCGGACACCGCGCGACCTTGCGGTCGCCGGTCCACAGGCAGTCGCGGCAGACGGCCGTCAGGCTCAAAAGGAACTCCGGTTCTTCAGCTTCACGTCAACTTAAGACTGCGCGCGTCACAGTGCATACGAAGAAGGCGAAAAGCCCATCGCAGGTGCGCGATTTCGAGGCGAAACAGCCGGGTGGCGGATGTCCAAGAAAGTCCTCATCGTCGAGGATAACGAGCTGAACATGAAGCTTTTTCATGATCTGCTCGAGTCCCAGGGCTACGAAACCCTGCAGACCCGTGAAGGGCTGCAGGCGCTCGCCATCGCGCGCGAACACCGGCCCGACCTGATCCTGATGGATATCCAACTGCCGGAAATCAGCGGCCTTGAGGTCACCAAGTGGCTCAAGGACGACGAAGAGCTGAACCATATCCCCGTCATCGCCGTTACCGCCTTCGCCATGAAGGGCGATGAGGAGCGGATCAGGCAGGGTGGTTGCGAGGCCTATATCTCCAAGCCCATCTCGGTGGTGTCGTTCCTCGAGACAATCCGCAAGCATCTGGGGTAGGGCCGCATGAGCGCGCGCATCCTGGTCGTGGACGACGTCGACACCAACGTCCGACTGCTCGAAGCCAAGCTGACCATCGAATATTACGACGCCCTGACCTGCAGCGACGGGTTGACGGCCATCGCCCTGGCGACGGCGGAACAGCCGGACCTGATCCTGCTGGATGTCATGATGCCTGGCCTAGACGGGTTCGAAACCTGTCGCCGTCTGAAGGAGGACCCCCGGACCCGACATATCCCCGTGGTGCTGGTCACGGCGCTGGACGGGCGACATGATCGTATTCGCGGCCTGGAAGCCGGCGCCGACGACTTCCTGACCAAGCCGCTGGACGACGTGATCCTGATGGCGCGGGTCAAGAGCCTGACCCGGCTGAAGATGGTCATGGACGAACTGCGCGAGCGCGAGGAAAGCGGGCGGCGGGTCGGCGTCGACACGGCCGGCGTGGCGCGGCTCAAGGGCTCCGGCGGGCGGGTTCTGGTCGTCGACGACAACGAGCTTCAGGCGGCCAAGGTGGCGCAGGAACTGGCGGTCGAGCACCGCCCCCTGATCGAATCGACGCCCGAGGCGGCGCTGGAAGCGGCGCGGGGGCCGGTCGATCTGATGATAGTCAATGTCACGTCCGAGGGCTTTGACGGGCTGCGCCTGATCGCCCAGGCGCGCTCGAAGGAGCCGACGCGGCGGTTGCCGATTCTGGCCCTGGTGGATTCGCAGGACCGGCCTCGGCTTCTGAAGGCGCTGGAACTGGGCGCCAACGACATCCTGACCCGGCCTGTCGATCCCGAAGAGTTGTCGGCGCGGGTGCGCACTCAAGTGCGGCGCAAGCGTTACGGCGACTTCCTCCGGGAAAAGCTGGACTACAGCCTCGAGATGGCCGTCACCGACGCCCTGACCGGACTTCACAACCGCCGCTATATGTCCAGCCAGCTTCAGGCCCTGGTGGCGCGCGCCAACAACGGCGGCGAGCCGCTGGCCGTGCTGGTGCTGGACATCGATCACTTCAAGGCGGTCAACGACGGCTTCGGCCACGACGCCGGCGATGAAGTGCTGCGCGAGTTCTCGGTGCGTTTGGCGACCAATGTCCGGGCGGTGGATTTGCCCTGCCGATTCGGCGGCGAGGAGTTCGTCGTGGTCATGCCCGGCACCACGCTGGAGGACGCCAGGCGAATCGCCGAGCGAATCCGTCGTGACGTGGGCGCGGCGCCGTTCCGCGCCCTGGGCGGGCGCGAGCTTCTGAACATCACCGTTTCTGTCGGCGTGGCGGCGACGACGGGCGAGGGCGATACGCCCGAAGCCCTGCTGAAGCGGGCGGACGAGGGGGTCTATGAGGCCAAGGCTTCGGGCCGGAACAAGGTCGTCGCCCGCGCGGCTTGAGCGGCTTAGTTATTGAACGTGCAACGAAAAACGCCCGGCTCAAAAGCCGGGCGTTTCGAATTCTGCAGTCAAGCGAGCCAAAAGCCCGGGCGGTTAAGCCCTTACTTGATCTTGCCTTCCTTGAACTCGACGTGCTTGCGCACGACCGGATCGTACTTCTTGACGACCATCTTTTCGGTCATCGTACGGGCGTTCTTCTTGGTCACGTAGAAGAAGCCGGTGTCGGCGGTGGAGTTCAGGCGGATCTTGATGGAAGCCGGTTTGGCCATCGGAATTACCTTTGCGACGGCGAAAGCCGCATGAAACAAGAGGCGCGGAACATACTCAGGCGCGAACCAAAGTCAACGCCCGCGATGTCGCGTTGAGGAATGGCTTCTAGCGGCTAGGCTGCCGGAATGAAAGCCATGACCTCGATCGCCTTTGCGGCCGCCGCCCTGACCCTGTCGTCCTTGCCCGCCGCCGCGCAGGCGGAGACGCCACAGGACGCCTTCTTCAAGAACCTGAGCGCCCTGTGCGGCCAGCGCTTCGAGGGCAAGGTGGTGACGACCGACGCCGCCGATTCGGATTTCGCCAGCCAGCGGCTGCTGATGCATGTCCGCGATTGTTCGGCCGAAGAGATTCGCATTCCCTTCTGGGTCGGCGCGGACCGGTCGCGTACCTGGGTGGTGACGCGCACGGCCACCGGGCTGCGGTTGAAACATGATCACCGCCACGACGACGGCACGACCGACGTCCTGCACTGGTATGGCGGTGACACGGCGGGATCGGGCACGGCCCAGCGGCAGGAATTCCCGGTCGATCAGGAATCCATCGACTTGTTCACCGCCAACAACGCCTCGGTGTCGAACACCAACACCTGGGCGATGGAAGTCCATCCGGCGCAGATGTTCGCCTATGAACTGCGTCGCCCCAGCCGCCATTTCCGCGTCGAGTTCGACCTGACGAAGCCGGTCGCCCAGTAAAGACGGGGGGCCTCGGGCCGTCAGTCCCGATGTTCGACCACGTGGCGGCCCCGCACCATGCGCACGAAGGGCAGGGGGCGGTTGGGATGCTCCAGCCGCTCGGCCATTTCGCCTAGGACGAAGCGGGTGATGGCGGGCAGGTCCAGGCGCTGCGCCTCGGCCAGCGGCAGCCAGGCGATCTCGTCCAGTTCGCCTGAGCCCTTGATCCGGTCGGGATCGCGCAGCGCCTCGACCGGGGCCATGAAGAAGCGGGCGTCGAAGCGGCGCGAGCGGCCCGGCGGGGTCACGGCGCGGGCCACGTAGGACAGCACCGACAGGTCGGGCAGGACGCCCGCCTGACGATACTCGCGCCAGGGTCCAGCGACCGAGGCGGGAGGGGCGGGGCGGCCCAGGATCAGGCCGGTCTCCTCGAACGTCTCGCGCACGGCGGTCAGGGCCAGGGCGCGGGCGCGGCGGGCCGGCATTTCGGCCTCCAGCCGCCGGGCCACGTCCGAGGACAGGTCGCCGGTCGAGGCGGCGGTGAAGTCGGAACGGTCGATACGTCCGCCAGGAAAGACCCACTTCGACGCCATGAAGACATGACCGGGCGCGCGACGCCCCATCAGCACCTCGGGCCGGTCGCCGCCGCGCGTCAGGATCAGGGTGGCGGCATCCTTGGGCCGCTGTCCGCCGCCCGTGCGCGGGGCGTCGGCCAGGTCCTGAGCGGCGTCGAAGGGCGCTCTCATATCCGCTCACCCCGGCGGACGCCGGGGTCCAGTGAGAGCCAGGCCCGCTGCGGCGCACCTGCTTGGGCAATGATCCGCGCGCGGCGTCTGAAAGCCAAAGAACTGGATCCCGGCGTCCGCCGGGATGGGCGGGAGGAAAGGGTCACCGCCGCTTGCCTTTCCGAACCCCCTTCAGTCCGCCGGAGGGCTTCACGCCGTTGCGGGGCTTGGGGCCGCCGGGGCGGCCCTTGCCGCGCTGGGGCGGGCCGTCGCCACCGCGTCCGCGAATGCCGTAGCGCGGGGCCGGGGCGTTGGGGTCGCGCGGGTCAGGCTCGGAGAGCATTTCCAGCACCAGGCCGCCGGTGACCGGCGTGGCCTCCATCAGCTTGACCTCGACACGACGGCCCAGCGTGAACCGCTTGCCGGTGCGTTCGCCGACCAGGGCGTGGGCGCGGTCGTCGTGGGTGAAATACTCGCTGCCGAGCGTCGAAACCGGCACCAGGCCGTCGGCTCCCGTCTCGTCCAGGCGCACGAACAGGCCGAAGCGGGTGACGCCGGTGATCCGGCCGCTGAAGGTCGCGCCGACGTGGTCTTCCAGGAAGGCGGCGATGTAGCGGTCCATGGCGTCGCGCTCGGCGGCCATGGAGCGGCGCTCGGTGGTCGTGACCTGCTCGGCAATGGCGGTCATTTCGGCGATCTCGCGGTCCGTCAGCCCGTCCGAGCCCAGGTTCAGCCCTCGGATCAGGCCGCGGTGAACGATCAGGTCGGAATAGCGCCGGATCGGCGAGGTGAAGTGGGCGTAGCGGTCCAGGTGCAGGCCGAAGTGGCCGACGTTGTCCGGCGAATAGACGGCCTGCATCTGGGTGCGCAGCACCACCTCGTTGACGACCTCGGCGTGGGGGCCGTCGCGGGTCTCGTCCAGCAGCTTGTTGAACCGCTTGGTGTTGGCCGGCTCGCCCTTGTTCCAGGGCATGGCGATGGTGTGCAGGAAGTCCGCCAGGTTGAAGATCTTCTCCTGGCTAGGCGCTTCGTGGACGCGATAGATCAGCGGCGTGCGCGTCTTCTCCAGCGTTTCGGCGGCGCAGACGTTGGCCTGGATCATCATCTCTTCGATCAGGCGATGGGCCTCGAGCGACTTGCGCGGCTCGATGGCGGCGATGCCGCCGCCGGGGTCCATCACCACCCTGCGTTCGGGACTTTCGATCGCCAGGGGGCTGCGGCGGTTGCGGCCCTTCAGCATGGTCGAATAGGCGTTCCACAGCGGATAGAGGATGGCGTTCATGATCGGACCCGTCACGTCGTCCTGCTGGCCGTCGATGGCGTTCTGGGCCTGCTCGTAGGAGAGCTTGGCGTGCGACCGCATCAGGCCGCGCACGAACTTGTGCCCGGTCTTCTTGCCGTCCTTGTCGAAGATCATCCGCACGGCCATGCAGGCGCGGTTCTCGCCCTGCTTCAGGCTGCACAGGCCGTTGGACAGGACTTCCGGCAGCATCGGCTCGACGCGGTCGGGGAAGTAGGTCGAGTTGCCCTTGTCGCGCGCCTCGCGGTCCAGCGCCGAGTTGGGCCGGACGTAGGCCGCCACATCGGCGATGGCGACCCAGACGATCCAGCCGTCCGGGTTCTTGGCGTCCATATCGCGCTCAGCATAGACGGCGTCGTCGTGGTCGCGCGCGTCGGCCGGGTCGATGGTGATGAAGGGAACCTCGCGCAGGTCCTCGCGGCCCTTCAGCGTCGGCAGGGCCTGATCATCGGCCTCGCGCTCCACCTGTTCGGAAAAGCCGGTCGGCAGGCCGTGGGCGTGGATGGCGATGATGGAGGCGGCGCGGGGATCGTCCTCGCGGCCGATGGTCTCGAGAATCTTGCCGCGCTTGGGTCCGTAGCGGTGATCGCCCTTTTCGATGGAGGCCAGCACCAGATCGCCGTCGCGCAGGTCGCCCGCCACGGCGTTGGGGATCAGCAGAACGTCCTTGGAGCGCTTGTCGACCGGCTCGACGCGGGTTTCGCGGGCGGATTTGCGGATCACGCCCAGGACGCGGTTGGTCCCGGCGTCCAGCCGCTTGACCAGCCGGGCCTCCCAGCCCTCGGCGCCTTGCGTAAACTTGACCAGCAGTCGGTCGCCCAGGCCGGGCGCGGGCGTCTTGCCTTCGCGATCAGGCAGCAGAAGCGCGCGCGGCGCGTCCTCGCCGGCCTTGACCAGTTCGACGTAGAGCTCGCCGTCGGCGTCGCGATCCACGACATCGACCACGCCCACGGCGGGCAGGGCGCCGGCCTCGGCAAAGCCCTTGCGGCCGCGCTTGCCCAAGGCGCCTTCGGCCTCCAGCGTCTTCAGCATTTCGCGCAGTTGGCGGCGTTCGATCCCTTTCAGGCCGAAGACGCGGGCGATGTCGGCCTTCTCGGCCTCGCCGGCTTCGCGCAGGAAGGCGATCAGGGTGTCTTTGTCGGGCAGACCCGCGGCGGGGCGTTTGGGCGTCTTGGTCATTGCGTCCTATGTAATGCGCTTCGGGGCAAATGGGTGAAAACTTGCGTGAGTTGACCGCGAGGGCGCCGACGCCCAGCTTCCGCCCCTGAACACGCCCTTTTCGGAGCCTTCCGCATGTCGATGTCCGACGCCCCCGTCCTGTCCCGTCCCGTGGGGTCGCTGCTGGACCTGATCGGCAAGACGCCGATGGTCGAGGTGACCAAGATCGACACCGGCCCCTGCCGCCTGTTCCTGAAGCTGGAGAGCCAGAACCCAGGAGGGTCGATCAAGGATCGGATCGCCCTGTCGATGATCGCGGCCGCCGAGGAAGCCGGCTGGCTGAAGCCCGGCGGCACGATCGTGGAAGCGACCGCGGGCAACACCGGTCTGGCCCTGACGCTGGTCGGCAAGCAGAAGGGCTACAAGGTCCTGCTGGTCATCCCCGACAAGATGTCGAAGGAGAAGATCCAGCATCTGCGGGCCATGGGCGCCGACGTTCGCCTGACCCGTTCGGACGTGCCGCACGGCCACCCTGAGTACTACACCGACATGGCCGAGCGCCTGGCCCAGCAGATTCCGGGCGGCTATTTCGTCAACCAGTTCGCCAACGACGCCAACTCCGAGGCCCACTTCAAGACGACGGGGCCGGAGATCTGGGAGCAGATGGAGGGCAAGGTCGACGCCTTCGTCGCCGGCATCGGTTCGGGCGGCACCATCACCGGCATCGCCCGCTATCTGAAGGCGCAAGGCTCGGACGCCGAGATCATCCTGGCCGACCCGGTCGGTTCGGCCCTGGCGGGCCTGATCAACGAAGGCGTGGCTGGTCCGGACGGCAGCTATACGGTCGAAGGCATCGGCCAGAACTTCATGCCCGAGACCGCCGATCCTGACCTGATCGACAAGGCCTATTCGATCCCTGACTCGGAGGCGATCGCCACGGTGCGCGACCTGCTGCTGAAGGAAGGCATTCTGGCCGGCTCGTCGTCGGGCACCCTGATCGCCACAGCCCTGCGCTGGTGCCGCGAACAGACCGAGCCGAAGCGGGTCGTGACCTTCGTCTGCGACACCGGCGCCAAGTATCTGTCCAAGGTCTACAACGACGCGTGGTTGGCTGATCAGGGCCTGACCCAGCGCGAGCTGCACGGCGACCTGTCGGACCTAATCACCCGAAAATACGCTAATGGCGACGTGGTCGTGATCGGGCCAGACGACACCCTGGACACCGCCTTCAAGCGGATGAAGGGGGACGGCGTCTCGCAGCTGCCGGTCATTCAGGACGGCCGCCTGGTCGGCATTCTGGACGAGAGCGACATCGTCCACACGATGAACACCGACGACATCACCCGTCAGGAGCGCTTCGCCATGCCGGTGTCCTCGGCCATGACCCGCGACCTGGACGCGCTGCAGGTCAAGGAATCGCTGGACGCCCTGATCCCCATCTTCGACCGCGACCGGGTGGCCATCGTGCTGGACGGCGAGACCTTCGTCGGCCTGATCGCCCGCACCGACCTGATCAACCACCTCAGCCTGAACCGGTAGGGCCATGCTGACCCGGCGCGCAGGGCTGGGCGGGCTGGGCGGCGTCGCTCTGGCGACGTTAGGCGGCGGCGTCTTGGCGCAGGCCGCGCCCTTCGAGGGCGTGGCCTTCGACAGCGGCGGCAAGTCGATCCGCGCCATCTATTACCCCGCTCAGGGCGACGCGCGGGGCTCGGGGGTCGTCATGATGCATGGGGCGGGAGCCCGGATACGAAGCGCCGGACCCTGGCATGAACTGGCGCTGCGGTTTGCCGGGGACGGCTACGCCGTGATGACGCCCCTATTCGTCGACGCAGCCCCGGACGATGGTCGACGGCCGCCGCCGGTCATGGCGGCCTGGCGGCGGGTCGGGCTGGACGGGGCCGACTGGCTGGCGACGCGAGCCGGTGTAGAGCCCGAGCGGATCGGCCTGTTCGGCTATTCCCTGGGTTCCTACGTCGCGGTGGACGGCGCTCTGGGGGGCGGTCACGCGGGGGCGGCGATTGGTCTGGCTGGCGGTGTGGATGTCTATACGCCGCGAAATCCGCAACGACATATCCCGGTTCTGATCATTCGGGCCGAGAACGACGCCCATGTGAAGCCCGGCAACACCGCCGCCTGGGCCAGCTTCATCCGCGATCACGACGTGCCGGTGCGGGTCCAGGTGCTGCGTGGCGCCGGACATATTTTGAATGCACAACAATGGGCCGAGGTGTTCACCCGGTCCTCGGACTATTTCGACGGCAACATCGGCCGTCGCAGAGACAGGACAAGATCATGAGCTTGCTCAAGAACAGCCAGGGTTTCTCGACCCGCGCCATCCACGCGGGCCAGAAGCCCGACCCGACCACGGGCGCGGTGATGACGCCGATCTACGCCACCTCGACCTACGCCCAGGAAAGCCCGGGCGTGAACAAGGGGTATGAGTATGCGCGCGGCAAGAACCCGACGCGCGAGGCGTTCGAGGCCTGCATCGCCGATCTGGAGGGCGGGGTTCAGGCCTTCGGCTTCGGCTCGGGTATGGCGGCGACCTCGACGGCGCTGGAACTGCTGGACGCCGGGTCGCACATCGTCACCGGCGACGACCTGTACGGCGGCTCGTGGCGGCTGTTCGAGCGGGTGCGGCGGCGCTCGATGGGGCTGGACTTCGCCTATGTCGATCTCAGCGACCTGAAGGCGGTCGAGGCGGCGATCACCGACAAGACGCGGATGCTGTGGGTCGAGACCCCGACCAATCCGATGATGAAGCTGGCCGACATCGAGGCCCTGTCGAAAATCGCCAAGGCGCACAAGCTGATCCTGGTAGTCGACAACACCTTCGCCACGCCGTGGAGCCAGCAGCCGCTGGCCTTGGGCGCGGACGTGGTCATGCATTCGGCGACCAAGTACCTGAACGGCCACTCCGACATCGTCGCCGGCGTTCTGGTGGCCAAGGATGCCGAGATGGCGGCCCAACTGAAGTTCCTGCAGAACTCGATCGGCGGGATCATGGGGCCGTTCGACGCCTTCCTGGCCAACCGGGGGCTAAAGACGCTGGGCCTGCGCATGAAGGCGCACAATGAGAACGCCATGGCCGTGGCGCGCTGGCTGGAAGACCGCGCCGGCGTCGCCAAGGTCATCTATCCGGGCCTGATCAGCCACCCGCAGCACGATCTGGCTGCGCGCCAGATGAACGGCCGCTTCGGCGGCATGGTCACGGTGCTGATCGACGGCGATCTGGAGCAGACCAAACGGGTGTTGGAGCGGGTCCGCGTCTTCACCCTGGCGGAGTCGCTGGGCGGGGTCGAAAGCCTGGTGAACCACCCGGCGATCATGACCCACGCCAGCGTGCCGAAAGAGGTGCGCGAGGCCGGCGGCGTCACTGATAACCTGATCCGTCTATCGGTCGGGGTCGAGGACGTGGAAGACCTGATCGCCGATCTGGATCAGGCCTTGAGCTGAAGGCCGATCAGGCCGTCTTGGGGGGCAGGGCGGTCTGGTGGCCGGTCGCGGGCGGCAGCTTCTTCTTGGGGGCTGCGCGCTTGCGCACGACCGTAGCCTTGGGCGCTGCAGCGATTTCGGCCAGACGGGCGTCGATCAGCGGAATGATTTCGGACGCGGAAGCGACCTGAACCGGTGAGCCGGTTTCCGCGAGGCGAGCGGCGTTGGCGCGCAGGGCCTTGAGGTCGGTTTCGGTCAGGGTCGGAATTCTATCGGCCAGGGAAGTCATGGGCGTCTCCAGATGGCGTCAGGGCCGGCGCGCATGCGACCGGCCCCTCAGCGAATAGAAAGCGAGTTCGGCGACTTTTCAGCCGCCGATCAGGTGCTGAGATTAGTCAGCAGCCTGAAGACGGCCAGCGGACTCTTTGCCGCTGCGGCTGTCGCGTTCGATTTCGTAGGAGATCTTCTGGCCTTCGTTCAGCATGCCGAGCGAAGAAGCCTCGACGGCCGTGGCGTGGACGAAGACGTCCTTGCCGCCGTCGTCAGGCTGGACGAAGCCGTAGCCCTTGGTGGAATTGTACCATTTGACAGTGCCGGTAGCCATTTTCAGGACTCCCCGTTTGAGTGGCCGCAGGAAGGATATCCTGGTGGCCTGTCGGGTCTGAATGGATCGGCTTTGGACCTCGGTGCGCGATGCAAAGGGGCAGCAGCGTTTCGCAGAGAGATCGACAAGATAGAGGTGGGCGCTTTGCCGGCCATTAGCAAGGGCAGGAGGCAAAAAGGCCTTGGAGAGGCCTTGGCGCATGCCCCAAACGAAAACGGCGGCGACAGCCGAAGCCGTCGCCGCCGTTAGAAATCCGCGCCGAATGAACGGCGCGAGAAATCAGCCTTCGGTCTTCAGTTGACCGGCCGATTCCTTGCCCGAGCGACGGTCGCGCTCGATTTCGTACGAGACCTTTTGGTTCTCGTCGAGGCCACGCAGGCCGGCAGCTTCGACAGCCGAGATGTGCACGAACACGTCCTTGCCGCCGTCATCCGGTTGGATGAAGCCGTAGCCCTTGGTGGAGTTAAACCATTTCACAGTGCCGGTAGCCATTTTCAGGACCTCCGCTAGTCGTTGGCCTCGGGGAACATCCCTTGGGCCTGTCGGGTCTGAATGGATCGGCTTAGTCCTCGGTGCGCATAGCAAAGGGGCAGGAGCGTTACGCAGAGAGATCGACGAGGGGTAAAATGGACGGCAATCGCGTCCAACGCAAGCCCCTAGGTTTCAGGCGTCTTCTTCCTCGACTTCGACCGCGGCTGAATCTTCGGCGCCGCCGACGAAATTCTCCTGGCAGCGTTTGCGCAGGGCGGCGGTGATCGTGCCGCCGTAGAGGCTGTCCTGAATGCGGTCATAGCCCTCGCTCTGAAGGGCCTGTTTGACGTCGCTGACCGTCCGGCAAGCGCCGCTTTCAGCCAACTGATACGCACGCTCTAGGGTGGTGGGGCGGAAAGTCATGCCCTTAACGTAGGGACTTTCCGCCGATTGACCACCGCTGATCGGTCAGGAACTCAGAAGGCGTAGCTGACGCCCGCCACCAGGGCCGAGCGGTACTGCTCGCCCGGAACATCGGCGTCGGTGTCGTAGTAGCGCAGCTCCAGATCCATCTTCGGGGTCAGGGCGTAGCTGCCGCCGACGTTCCAGCCGGTGTAGTCGATGGCGTTGTTCTGCTCACGGCGGCCGATCTCGGCCGAGACGTTCAGCTTGTCCGTGAAGTCCCAGCCGCCACGCACGGCGACCCAGGTCCAGGCCTTGGTCGAGCCGGTGCCGTCGGGCGAGTACTGCAGCCGCAGACGGGCGCTGGCCGGGCCGATCGACCGCTTCATGTCGGCGGTGAATTCCCAGGCGTCGGCGTCATAGCCGTCGTCGGCGCCGATGCGGTACTTGTGGGCGACGCTCAGGTCGAAGTCGAAGCCGGCGAACTCGGGGCGGACGCCCACGGCCAGTTCGTTCTCCAGCTTGGAGCCGCCGCCGTCGATGGTTTCCAGGCCGCCTGAACCGTAGAACAGGCCGCTGGCGCTCTCCCATTCCGCCGTCCCGAAGACGAAGGGATCGCCGTCGGACTTGGAGGCGTCCTTGGAGCGGTTGTCCGTCGCCGCACCGGCGGAGAAGGACCACTTGCCCGCGTCCTGCGCATGGGCCGTGGAGGCCAGCAGGACCAGGGGGGTGGCGGCGAGAAGGGCGGCGTTCGTCAGGGTGCGGAGCATGAGGGCCTCGTGAAAGCGACGAGCCTGCCTCTAGAGACGCTTCTTATCGAATTTGTCACAGGCTTGCGAAAATTCATCCGTCAACCGCGCGACAAGCTGGGCCGCGGAGGGGATGTCGTGCACGGATCCGGAACCTTGGCCTGCGGACCAGACGGTCTTCCACGCCTTGGCTTCCTCGCCCATGTCCAGCTTGTGCGCGGGCAGGGAAGCGGGGTCGATCTTGTTCTCGACCAGGGAGGGGGTCAGGAAGTTGGCGGGGATGCCCGAGACGGCGGGCGTATAGGTGATGTCGGCGGAGCCGGAGGCGACGATCAAGTCCTTGTAGTGGGGCTGGGCCGCGCTTTCGGTCGTGGCGATGAAGCGGGTGCCCATATAGGCGAAGTCGGCGCCCATCATCAGCGCCGCCGCCACGTCCTGACCCGTCGAGATGCAGCCCGCCAGGATGATGGTCCCTTCATAGAAGCTGCGCACCTCGTTGATCAGGGCGAAGGAATTGACCACGCCCGCGTGGCCGCCGGCGCCGTTGGCGACCAGGATCAGGCCGTCGACCCCGGCCTCGGCGGCCTTTCTCGCATGGCGGACATTGGCGATGTCGTGGAAGACCACGCCGCCGTAGCCGTGCACCGCATCCACCACGTCGCGCACCGCGCCGAGCGAGGTGATGATCAGCGGCACTTTTTCTTCGACCGAGACCATCATGTCGGCCATCAGGCGCGGGTTGGTCGGATGGACGATGTGGTTGACGCCAAAGGCGGCGGCGTCGGGCTTCAACCGCGACTTGATCTCCTGAACCCAGTCGCGATAGCCCTCGGTCGTGCGCTGGTTCAGCGAGGGGAAGGTGCCGATCGCGCCCGCATTGCAGGTCTCGACCACCAGATCCGGCCCCGAGACCAGGAACATGGGGGCCGCGATGACCGGCAGCTTGAGGCCGGACTGCAAGGAAGCGGGAATGGCCACGGGCGTCTCCTGGGTTGCTTTTGGCTACGCTAGACGGCTGTCGCGGGGGAAGGCAATGCATCCATCACCCTTCTCCCACGAGGGGAGAAGGACGATTGAAGAGGGCGCGCCGAAAAAACAGAGTCCAATTCGTCTGAATCGTCTGAAATCCCCCTCAGGCCCATCCGTCCGCGAGCCGCATTCTACCACGGCCAGCAGGGGCGCCAGGTCGATTGTCGAAACGCCCGCGCGGGGCGAGGATTTTCTTTGGCGGGGCGAACGCCTAAATGGCGGGCATGACGCACTATACCGACAGCCTGTCCCAGCTCGGCGCCCAGACCGCCGCCCCGACCAACCCGGAAGAGGCGGTGCTGGAACGCGTGCCCAATCCGCACGCCGACACCCTGTATGTCGCGCGCTTCACCGCGCCCGAGTTCACCAGCCTGTGCCCGGTGACGGGCCAGCCCGACTTCGCCCACATCGTCATCGACTATGTGCCCGGCGACTGGCTGGTCGAGTCCAAGAGCCTGAAGATGTACCTGACCAGCTTCCGCAACCACGGCGCCTTCCACGAGGACTGCACCGTCGCCATCGGCAAGCGCCTGGCCGACCTGCTGCAACCGAAATGGCTGCGCATCGGCGGCTACTGGTACCCGCGCGGCGGCATCCCCATCGACGTCTTCTGGCAAACCGGCGCGCCCATCGAAGGCGTCTGGCTGCCGGATCAAGGCGTCGCGACCTATCGCGGGCGGGGGTGAGGGGCGTATGCAGCCAAGCAGGTGGCCTAGGTGCGCGGAGGGGAGCGTCGACCTTTGCCTCGCCGTCGGGCGGCAAGTTCTTCCTTCATGATCTTGTTGAATTGAAGCTGCCAATCCGACGTGTGGACGACACGATCGAATTTAGCGTCATGATCTCGTAGGAGGTCGAGGCGCGAACGCTTCGAGATTTCGTCCCAGTCATCATAGAGGATGTATAGCGCGTTCCCGTATCTGAGGTTTTCGAAAACTACTAGGTCTTCGGCGAACTTGGCACCGAAATAAGATCCAAATTGTCCTGATCCTCGAATGTAGGACTCGGGCTTCAGCTTGCTAAAGGCAGAGGTTCGATCTCGAAGATGTTTTTCGAAGTCTGGTGCTTTAGATGCTTTGCTCGGCTTTGAAGAAAACCATGCGACGACATCATCAATTGTTCCTGGTGGGAATATGTCCCAGTCGAGCTCTATGGTGCGAATAAAATCGTCTTTGCTGGCGGTGGTGGAAAATATACCCGTAACCCCGGTGTTCTCCTGCAGCACGTTTAGCGCCCAGAGAAGCATTAGTTCGAACTCCGGCTGGCTACGGCTCAGCAGAGGTGTAAGTGCGAACTTGACTAAGACGTAGTCGCCAGTCGTTTGAGATAAGATCGTTGGCTCAATCTCCATGCCCTGAGGCTCGAAGACTTGATTCTGATAGACCTGCCTGCTTTGGTAGTGGGTGTGCGTTCCGTACGTTGACGCGTCACCGAAGTTTGGCGTTTCCCATACGAAGCTCTTAGAGACCATGGGGAGGTCTCGGCGTTTGCGTTCCCAGCCTCGGGCGTTCCGGTAAGACCACTTGCCTGCATCTTCGACAGGCTGCTTGGGGCCGTCAGTTACGATGGCATCGTCTAGCAAGTCGACATTTAGGCCCAGGTGGCTGTAGAGGCCGCTATTGATATCAGCGACGCGAACTGACTTTACAGCCGCGACTGCGATTAGGTCGCCGTCGACCTTCTCAAGATCGGTCCGCACCTTCGGTGGGATTTTCAAGAAGTTGCTCTTCCACGGAAAACGCTTTTTACCCATTGCCATACCCCCATTAGTCAAGCTTGCATCTTGCAGATGGTGTCCGTTCGACGAACGTCAAGTTCTCAATCTGTCTCGCGGATGTTCGCCCCTTCGCGCGCCGGATGTCGTAGGGGGCATGGTGTCCGATTGGGCTGCTGCTAACCTCCTCTCATGACCCCATCCCCCCGTCTCCCGCTCGAAGCCTGGGGCCGTCGGCTGATGACCCACGCGGAGGCGTGGGCGGATCGGGGGCGGTGGCGGGGGTATGCCTATGAGTTCCTGTGGTTCGGGCTGAAGCAGGGGTGGGCCTGTCTGTTCGGCGGGGCCATGCTGGTGCTGCTGGTCGGGACGCATCTGCTGTGGCCGGTCCTGTGGCCTGAGGGCGGGGCGCCGGTGGCGCGCTATGACGTTCTGGTCATCGGGGCGCTGGGGATACAGGGGCTGATGCTGGCCTTCCGGCTGGAGAGCTGGGAGGAGGCGCGGGTCATCTTCCTGTTCCATGTCGCCGGGACGATCATGGAGCTGTTCAAGACCTGGCACGGGTCGTGGCTCTACCCTGAGGACTCGCTGCTGCGGATCGGGGCGGTGCCGCTGTTCTCGGGCTTCATGTATGCGGCGGTGGGCAGCTATATCGCGCGGGTGCAGCGCATCTTCCATATCCGGGTGAGGCACTATCCGCCGCTGTGGACGACGTGGGTTCTGGCGGCGGCGATCTATGTCAACTTCTTCGCCCATCACTGGCTGCCGGATGTGCGGATCGCGCTGTTTGCGGCCACCGTGCTGCTGTTCGGGCGGGGCTGGTTCTGGTTCACCGCAGACCGGCGGCGGCGGTCGATGCCGCTGCTGCTGGGCTTTGGGCTGGTGGCCCTGTTCATCTGGTTCGCCGTGAACCTGGGGACGTTCGCGCGGGCCTGGGTCTATCCGGGGCAGGAGAGCGGGTGGGAGATGGTCAGCCTGAACAAGCTGGGGGCGTGGTTTTTGCTGATGATTATTTCGGTGGTGCTGGTGTCGATCGTGCATCGGCCGGAGGCGGAGGCGAGGTAGGGCGTCCTTCTCCCCTTGCGGGAGAAGGTGGCCGAGCAACGCGAGGTCGGATGAGGGGTCTCGCCGCCGGTTGCAAAACCCCTCATCCGCCCCTTCGGGGCACCTTCTCCCGCAAGGGGAGAAGGGAGGATTTACGGCCGCCGGGTGACCTTGTGGGCCATGACCGGGCGGGGGCGTTCCAGGGGGGGCTCGGCCAGGGTTCCCATGTGGATGAAGCCGGCGATGGTCTCGCCGTCCTCGACGCCGAACAGGGCGACGGCGGCGGGGTCGTAGGCGTACCAGTCGGTGATCCAGCTGGCCGAATAGCCCAGCGCGTCGGCGGCGTGTTCCAGGTTCATGCAGACGGCGCCGGCGGACAGCTGCTGCTCCCAGACCGGGACCTTGTGGCCCTGGATGGGGGTCGAGATCACCAGAATGGTCAGGGGCGGATTGGCCAGCTTGGCCAGGACGGCCAGGTCCTTGTCGACGCGGCCCTGGGCCTCGGCCAGGACGGCGAGGGCTTCGGACAGTTCGGTGCGGCTCTGCGGGCCCAGCACCACGAAACGCCAGGGGAAGAGCTTGCCGTGGTCCGGGGTGCGGGCGCCGAGGTGCAGGATCTGGTCGATCTCGGCCTCGGAAGGGCCGGGCGCGGCGAGCGACTGGGCCGGGGCCGAGCGGCGCGTCGCCAGGCGGTGCAGCAGTTCGTCGGAGCGGACGGGCAGGGGCAGGGCGGTCGAAAGATCGGCGTCGGTCATCTCGTCTAGCTAGGATTTCGCGGCGTCCGGCGCCATAGCGGAGACATGAGCGATATCGTCGATATCAAACCGCGCTGGGCCGAACACCTGCCGGAACCGCCGCGCTGGCGCAGCGACGGGACGAGCGTGCTGGTCGACACGCCGTGGATGCGGGTGACGCGGCACCCGGCCGTCGCCCCAACGGGCATGGACGCCGACTATGTGGTGATGCGGCCCAAGAACGTCGGGACCGGGGTCCTGCCGCTGCACGACGACGGCACGGTGGTTCTGGTCGGGCAGCATCGGTTCACCCTGATGCGCTATTCCTGGGAAATGCCGGAAGGCGGCGCGCCGAGGGACGAGGACCCGTTCGACGCCGTGCGCCGCGAACTGGCGGAAGAGGCCGGGGTGCGGGCCGATCACTGGCGGGCGGCCCTGGACATGGATCTGTCGAACTCCATCACCGACGAGCGGGTCATGACCTGGGTGGCCTGGGGGCTGAGCCCGGTTCCGGTCGATCCCGATCCGACCGAGGTGATCGTGTCGGCGCGCGTGCCCTTCCTGGACCTGATGGCCGAGATCAAGCGCGGGGCGGTGCGCGACGCCATGACGGTGGCGACGGCCTACAAGGCCTACCATATGGCGCGGGAAGGCGAACTGCCCGCCGCGCTGGCGCGGGCCATGCTGGGGGCGTAGGATCGCACCCTGAATCGGAGGGCCGATGGCCAAGCTGGAAGTCGTGCCGCAACAGCCGGACCTTTGGGCGCAACTGCGCGCCGCGGCGGAAGAGGCCGCGCGCGAGGAGCCGCGTCTGGCGTCGCAGCTGAACGCCGTGGTGCTGGCGCATGACGACCTGGCCGGGGCGTTGAGCTTCCAGATCGCGCGCAAGCTGGGCGACGCCGAACTGGGGGCCATGACGGTGCGCGAGGTCGCCCTGTCGGCCTTCGCCGCCGACCCGGGCATCGTCGCCGCGGCCGAGGCGGACCTGAAGGCGGTGCAGGACCGCGATCCGGCGATCCGGTCGTTGTTGCAGCCCTTTATGTATTTCAAGGGCTTCCAGGCGCTGCAGGCCTGGCGCGTGGCGCATTGGCTGTGGAGCGAGGGGCGCGACACCCTGGCCTTCCATTTCCAGAGCCGCATTTCCGAACTGTTCCAACTGGACATCCATCCGGCGGCGCAGATCGGCTCGGGCGTCTTCCTCGACCACGGCACGGGCATCGTCATCGGCGAGACGGCGGTGGTCGGCGACGAGGTGTCGATGCTGCACGCCGTGACCCTGGGCGGGACCGGGGCCGAGCGCGGCGACCGTCACCCCAAGATCGGCCGCGGGGTCCTGCTGGGCGCGGGGGCCAAGGTGCTGGGCAACATCACGATCGGCGACTACGCCAAGGTGGCCTCGGGCTCGGTGGTGCTGAAGCCGGTGCCGGCGGGCTGCACCGTCGCCGGGGTGCCGGCGCGCATCGTCAACTGCCCGACCGACGCCACGCCGGCCCGGACCATGGATCACACCCTGGCCGACATCGCCTATGATTTCGTCATCTGAAGGGGCCGCCGTCTGTGGACGCCTGCTGCGTGGGCTTCCCATGGCGAGACGCCTTCTCTAGGGTCCGCCGTCAACGACACCAACGAGGCTCCCCCCGTGAAAGAATCCGATCTGAAGCGCGTCGAAACGCACCTGAAGCGCACCTTCAACCACGGCGGCATCAAGGTGAAGGCCCGCAAGGTCGCCGACTCCGCCGAAGTCTATGTCGATGACGAGTTTATCGGCGTGGTGTTCGAGGACGAGGACGAGGCCGGCTCGTTCATGTTCGAGATGGCGATCCTGGCCGAAGACCTGCCGGAAGAATAAGCCGCGTCTCCAGAGCCTTCTGGAAACCACGCAGGAAAAAGGCCGGAGGGGCGAACCCTCCGGCCTTTTGTCGTTTCAGGCGATGGCCGAAATCAGTTCTTCTTGCCGAAGATCATGTCGCCCAGCTTGGCGAGGAAGCCCTTGGGCTCCGCCTTGGGCTCCGCCTTGGGCTCTGCCTTGGGAGCGGGCGCCGGTTGCGGAGCCGCAGCGGGCTTGGGCGCTTCGACCGGCTTGGGAGCCGGGGCGGGCGCAGCCGCGACCGGAGCAGGAGCGGGCGTCGGAGCCGGGGTGGGGGCCGGAGCAGCAACCGCAGCCGGGGCGACGGCGGGCTTGGGCGCTTCGACCGGCTTGGCGACGGGTTTCGGTGCAGCCTTGGGCGCCGCAGTCTTCTTCGGCGCGGCGGTCTTGGCGGGAGCCTTCGGAGCAGCGGTCTTGGGCTTCGCCGCGGCGGCCTTCACGGCCGGAGCCTTGGCGGCGGCTTTCGGAGCGGCCTTTGCGGCGGCCTTGGGCGCAGCCGTCTTGGCGGCGGGCTTTGCAGCAGCGGCCTTGGGAGCGGCGGTTTTCGGCGCGGCCTTCGGTTTTGCAGCGGCCTTCGGCGCCGCAGCGCTCGACTTTGCCGCCGGTTTCGGCTTGGAAGCGGCAGGCGCCGCCTTCGGCGCAGCAGATTTCGACTCAGACGGTGCTTTAGCCATGGATTCCCGGACCCCTCAGTGGAAACGGGCGATCCGCACGCCCGCACTCGTGATTCGTTATCATAACGGTGTTTGAGAAATGTCCGAGTCCGCTCTCCAGGTAATTGCACGCGGCGAACGCGAAGCCGCCGAAGCCGCCGCCGCCGCCATCGACGCCAACCCCCTGCTGGAGGGCGCGACCTATTCGATCCTGGAAGAAGACGAGGACAAGGGCGTTTGGCGCATCGACGCCTTCCCGACGACGGACGAGGAAGCCGAGGGCATCGCCGCCACCCTGCGCGCCCAGGGCGAGCTGGAAGTGATCGTCGAGAAGTTGGCCGACGCCGACTGGCTGGCCATGTCGCTGTCGGGCCTGCCGCCGGTCGAGGCCGGGCGCTTCTTCGTCTATGGCGCCCACGATCAGGGCAAGATCCCCGAGGGTCGGGTCAACCTGAAGATCGACGCCGGCGCGGCCTTCGGCACCGGCCACCACGGCACGACGGTCGGCTGCCTGGAGGCCTTCGACAACCTGTTGCAGACCGAAAAGTTCGACAAGGTTCTGGACGTCGGCTGCGGCACGGGCGTGCTGGCCATCGCGGCGGCCAGGACGGGCTCGCCCATCGCCGTCGGCACCGACATCGACGAGCCCTCGGCCCGCATCGCCAACGAGAACGCAGCGATCAACGACGCCAAGTGCGAATTCTATTTTGCCGACGGCCTGAGCGATCCGCGCATCGCCCAGCACGCGCCTTATGATCTGGTCTTCGCCAACATCCTGGCCGCGCCTTTGGTGTTTTTGGCGCCCGAGATCGGTCAGGCGTTGAAGTCGGGCGGCGTCGCCATTCTGTCGGGCCTGCTGCGCACGCAGGAGGAGCGGGTGCTGGACGCCTATCGTCCGCTGGGCTTCGTCGTTGAGCAGACCATCCACCACGACGCGTGGAGCGCGTTGCAGCTGCGCAAGGGCTGATGCTCTGATCCTTCTCCCCTTGCGGGAGAAGGTGGCTCGCGGAGCGAGACGGATGAGGGGTTGCGGGACATCAAGTCTCGCAGCCCCTTTTGCGTTGAGAGACCCCTCATCCGCCCCTTCGGGGCACCTTCTCCCACGAGGGGAGAAGGGATAAGAGCTACCTATGCGCCAGACCTTCGACGAAACCACCGATCCGTCCTTCGGGGGGAAGCATCTGCCCTTGCTGCGGGCGAAGATGGCTGAGCAGGGCCTGGACGGCCTGCTGGTCCCGCACGAGGACGAGCATCAGAACGAATACCTGCCCGACGCCAGCGAGCGTCTGGCCTGGGTCAGCGGCTTCACCGGCTCGGCCGGGGCGGGCGTGGTGCTGACGGACAAGGCCGCCGTCTTCGTCGACGGCCGCTATACGGTTCAGGCCAAGGCCCAGACCGATCCGGCCCTGTTCGAGCGGGTCGAGCTGGGCAGGCTGGCCGCCTGGCTGGAGACCCTGACCACCGGTTCGGTCATCGGCTATGATCCGCGCCTGCACAGCCCCGACGCCCTGGCGACCCTGCGTGCCGCCGTCGAGAAGGCCGGCGCGACGCTGAAGGCCGTCGAGCCCAACCCCATTGATCTGGCTTGGGGCGATGCTCGCCCGGCCCAGCCGCAGGCGCCGGTGGTCCCGCACGAGGACCGCTATACCGGCGAGAACGCCGCCTCCAAGCGCGCCCGCATCGGTCAGGCCATCGCCGCCAAGGGCGCGGAGGTGGCGGTGCTGACCTCGCCGTCGTCGCTGGCCTGGCTGTTCAATATTCGCGGCGGCGACGTGATCCGCACGCCTCTGCCGCTGGGGCAGGCGGTGGTGAAGGCCGACGGGACGGCCAAGGTCTTCCTCGACCCCGCGAAGATCACCAATGAACTGCCCGGCTGGCTGGGCGACGCCGTGACGCTGGAGGCGCCCGAGGCGCTGCCCGCCGCGCTGGACGCCCTGTCGGGCTGCAAGGTGCTGATCGACCCGGCGGTGTCCTCGGCCTGGTATTTCGACCGTCTGGAAACGGCGGGCGCCGCCATTGTGCGCGGCATGGACCCCTGCGCCCTGCCGCGCGCGCAGAAGAACGAGGTCGAGATCGAGGGCAGCCGTCAGGCGCACATCCGCGACGGCGCGGCCCTGACCCGCTTCCTGCATTGGGTCGATACGGTCGCTCAGGCTGAACTGCCGGACGAGCGGGCGGTGGTCGAGGCGCTGGAGGGCTTCCGCGAGGCGACCGGGATGCTGAAGGACCTGTCCTTCGACACCATCGCCGGGGTCGGCCCGAACGGCGCCCTGCCGCACTACAAGCCGGTCGGCGCCAAGATCCGTCCGATGGAGCAGGGCAGTCTGCTACTGGTGGACGGCGGCGGTCAGTATCTGGACGGGACCACGGACGTGACCCGCACCATGGCCATCGGCGAGGGGACGGCGGACCAGCGTCGCATGTTCACCCTGGTGCTCAAGGGGCATGTGGCCATGGCGGTGATCCGCTTCCCCGCCGGGACCACGGGGCATCAGTTGGACGCGGTGGCGCGTCAGCCGCTGTGGAACGCGGGCTTCGACTTCGACCACGGCACCGGCCACGGCGTCGGCTCCTATCTGGGCGTTCACGAGGGGCCGCAGCGCATCGCCCCCTACGTCAACACCCAGCCGCTGCTGACCGGCATGATCCTGTCGAACGAGCCGGGTTATTACCGCGAAGGCGAGTGGGGCATCCGCATCGAGACGCTGCAGGTCGTGACCGCTCCGGCCCAGGTTCCGGGCGGCGAGCGGCCGATGCACGGCTTCGAGCAACTGACGCTGGCTCCGCTGGATCGCAAGCTGATCGACACAGCCCTGCTGACCGCCGATGAGCGCGCCTATGTCGACGCCTATCACGCCGAGGTCCTGGCCAAGGTCGGGCCGCTGCTGGCCGACGGCGTGCAGAAGGACGAGGCGGCGCTGGCGTGGCTGAAGGCGCAGACTTCGCCCTTGAACTAAGGCCGAACGGCGCCATCTGGTGAAGGTCGGCGGCAACGTCGCCGGCCCTCTCACATCAGAAGGAAGGCGCTCATGAAGACGCGCAAGCTGGGCCCGAACGGACCCGAAGTCTCGGCCATCGGTCTGGGCTGCATGGGCATGAGCGCCTTTTACGGCCGTTCTGACGAGGCCCAGTCCATCGACGTGGTGCATCGCGCGCTCGACCTGGGCGTGACCCTGTTCGACACGGCCGAGGTGTACGGGCCGCACACCAATGAACTGCTGCTGGGCAAGGCGCTGAAGGATCGGCGCGACCGGGCCTTCATCGCCACCAAGTTCGGCATCGGCTACAATGCCGACCGCACGGCGTTGGCCGTCGACGGGTCGCTCGCCAACGTGCGGCGCGCCATCGAGGGCAGCCTGAGCCGGCTCGGCGTCGACCACGTCGACCTCTATTATCTGCACCGCGTCGATCCCGATACGCCGATCGAGGAGACGATCGGGGCGATGGGCGAGCTGGTGACCGAGGGCAAGGTCCGCTTCCTCGGCCTGTCCGAAGCCGCGCCCGCGACCCTGCGCAAGGCCCATGCGGTCCACCCCATCACCGCCCTGCAGACCGAATATTCGCTGTGGAGCCGCGAGCCGGAGGACGAGATCTTCGCCACGGTGCGGGAACTGGGCATCGGCTTCGTGCCCTACAGCCCGCTGGGGCGTGGCTTCCTGTCGGGCGAGATCAGGTCGGTCGACGATCTGGCCGCCGATGACTTCCGCCGCTCGAACCCGCGCTTCATGGGCGAGAATTTCCAGAAGAACCTGGATCTGGTGGCGGCGGTGGGCGCCATCGCCGCCGACAAGGGCGTGACGGCGGCGCAACTGGCCCTGGCCTGGGTGCTGGCCCAGGGCGAGGATCTGGTTCCCATCCCCGGCACGCGCCGGATTGCAACGCTGGAGCAGAATGTCGCCGCGACCGAGATCGTGCTGACGCCGGAAGACCTGGCGCGGATCGAGGCGGTCTTTCCCAAGGGGGCGGCGTCCGGCGAACGCTACGCCGCAGCGGGGCGCTCGGCGCTGAACCGCTGAAGCATCCGATCCTCCCCTATGTAGCGTAGCGAAATGGGGGAGGGGGACCGCCGCAGGCGGTGGAGGGGGCGGCTTCAAGCGTAGGCGGCTAGGTTTCGCCCCCTCCACCATGCTGCGCATGGTCCCCCTCCCCCGCAAGCAGGGGAGGATTGCCAGAGGCCTACTGGATGCGGGTCCAGGTCTGGGTCTTGCACAGGGGGACGACGATGCAGCCGCGCAGGCGCAGACTATTGTCGCCGGTCATGGTGATCGTGCCGTGATAGGTGCCGCCGTCATCGGGATTATAGACCGAGCCGCCGCGCCATTCGGCTGGCCCGCCGGTGAAGCCTGAAAGCAGCGGCAGGTTGCGCAGGGTGCGGCCGCGAAGCTCGGGGTTCTTGTTGCGCACGTCGCGGGCGTTGGGATCCTGACGGATGCGGTCGGAGGTCTCCAGCGTGCCGCACAGTGCCTGGCCGCAGCGGGCGATGCGCACCTGACCGCCGTTGGTCGGCGTCTGCCACAGGCCGGTCGGGTCAGACGCCAGAGCGGGCGAGGCCAGGGCAACCACGCTTGCCGCCAGGGCAAGAACGAGCGGAGCTTTCATCTTGTTTCCTCGCGTTATAGTCCGAAGCTGATCCTGGTTCGCGATAGAATCAAGGCCCTTGGCGAGACCGTTAGCGCGGCTTCCTGGGCTTGGCCGAGGAGCAGGGGCTGTAGCCGCCGGCGTGCAGCCGTCCGAGACTGATGCCCGTCGCCCGCGCGAGCGAACTGGCGCAGGCCGCCTCGTGCATCCGCAGGGTCTCCAGAGCGACAGAGGCGCAGGCGAAGGCGTCTTCGGCGGCGTCGTGGTGTTTGAACTGGATGCCCAGTTCGGCGCAGACGTTGTTCAGCTTGTGCGAGGCGAATTCCGGCCAGGTGATCTGGGCCAGTTTCACCGTGCAGAGGTAGTCGAACTCGGGATAGGCGAGGCCGTAGTGGTCGCATGTGCCGCGGATGACGCTGACGTCGAAGGCGGCGTTGTGGGCCAGCACGGTCCGGCCCTGCAGGCGCGGGGCGATGGCGGCCAGGACGGCGGGGAACTCCTCCGCGTCCGCGACCTGATCCGGGCCGATGCCGTGGAAGGCGATGTTGAAGCTGGCGAAGCGCATGCCCGGCGGGCGGATATAGTGGTGCTCGACGGACTCGATCCGGCCGTCGTTGATCCAGGCCAGGCCGATGGAGCAGGGGCTGGCCCTCTGTTCATTGGCGGTTTCGAAGTCGATGGCTACGGCTCGCATCAGGCGACCGAAGTTCCCGCAATAAGCGCCAGCCATTCGTCCTCGGTCAGGACGGCGACGCCGTGCTTTTCGGCGTCCTTCAGCTTGGAGCCGGCGCCGGGACCAGCGACGACATAGTCGGTCTTCTTGGACACCGAGCCCGAGACCTTGGCGCCCAGGCTTTCGGCGCGCGCCTTGGCCTCGTCGCGGGTGAAGCGTTCCAGCGAGCCGGTGAAGACGACGGTCTTGCCGGCGACCGGACTGTCGGTCACAGGCGCGGCCACGTCCTCGACCCGGTCCAGTTCGGCCAGCAGGGCGTCGACGACCTCGCGGTTGTGCGGCTCGTGGAAGAAGTGGGCCAGGGCTTCGGCGGCGACGGGGCCGACGCCCGAGACGCCCGCGATCTGGTTCAGCATTTCGGAGGGACCTTCGCTGCGGGCGACGGCCGCCCAGCGGGTCAGGTCGGCCCAGCCGCCGGAGATTTCGGCCAGCGAGCGACGGGCGGGCGCGGCCATGCCGGGGAAGGCGAGGGCGATCTTCTGATCCATCGGCGCCGCGGGCCAGGGATCGTCGGCAGGCGGCCGCGCCTCGGCCATCAGGGTCAGGACGCGTGGCGAGATGGCGTGGGTCGCGGCCAGGGCCTTCCAGTCGTCGCTGGCCAGACCCTGCGACGCGGCCATGCAGGCGTCGCGGAAGGCGGTCCAGCTGCCGAAGGCGCGCGACAGGACCAGCGAGGTCTGCTCGCCGATCTCGGGCACGCCCAGGCCGAAGATCAGGCGGTCCAGGCTGATGGTCCGCCGCGCCTGGATCCCGGCGACCAGATTGCCGACGCTGGTCTCGCCGTAGCCGTCTTCCCGACGCAGCAGGGCCAGTTTTTCCTCGTCGCGGGCCAGGCGGAAGATGTCCGCCGGCTCCTTGATCCAGCCGCGCGCGTGGAAGGCGGTCAGGTGCTTTTCGCCAAGCCCTTCAATGTCGAAGGCGCGGCGGCTGACGAAGTGCTTCAAGCGTTCGACGATCTGGGCGTCGCAGATCAGGCCGCCGGTGCAGCGGCGTTTGACCTCGTCGCCCTCGCGCACGGCCTCCGAGCCGCAGACGGGGCAGACGTGGGGGAAGGCGAAGGGTTCAGCCCCTTCGGGACGCAGGCCTTCGACCACGCCGACGATCTGCGGGATGACGTCGCCGGCGCGTTGCAGGATGACGGTGTCGCCGATGCGCACGTCCTTGCGGGCGATCTCGTCCTCGTTGTGCAGGGTGGCGTTTCGCACGACGACGCCGCCGACGGTGACGGGGTGCAGCCGGGCGACAGGGGTCAGGGAGCCGGTGCGGCCGACCTGGATGTCGATGCCCTCCAGCACGGTGGTCGCCTGTTGCGCCGGGAACTTGTGGGCGATGGCCCATCTAGGGCTTCTGGCGATGAAGCCCAGGCGATGCTGCCAGTCCAGGCGGTCGACCTTATAGACCACGCCGTCGATGTCGTAGCCGAGGCCGCTGCGGTCGGTCTCGAGCCCGCGATAGACGCCGACTAGCCCTTCGGCCCCCTCGACGCGGCGGGACCGTTCGTTGACCTGGAACCCCCAACTGCGGAAGGCTTCCAGAGCGCCGTGCTGGGTTTCAGCGAACGAGGCCGAGGTCTCGCCCCAGGCGTAGGCGAAGAAGGTCAGGGGGCGCTTGGCCGTGATCTTCGGGTCCTTCTGGCGCAGCGAGCCGGCGGCGAAGTTGCGCGGGTTGGCGTAGGTGCGGCGGCCCTCGGCTTCGGCGGCGGCGTTGAAGGCGTCGAAGGCGTCATTGGGGGCATAGACTTCGCCCCGGATCTCGATGACGTCGGGCCAGCCGGAGCCGGTCAGGCGCTGCGGGATCGCTGCGATGGTCTTCAGGTTGGCGGTTACGTCCTCGCCGGTCTTGCCGTCGCCGCGCGTGGCGCCCTGGATCAGGACGCCCTTTTCATAGCGCAGGCTGGCCGAGAGGCCGTCGATCTTGGGCTCGGCCACGAAGGCGATCGGCTCGTCGCCGGGCAGCTTGAGGAAGCGGCCGATGCGGGCGACGAAATCGCGCACCTCGCCTTCATCAAAGGCGTTGTCCAGCGACAGCATGGGCACGCCGTGGCGGACCTCGGCGAACTGGGTCGAGACCGGCGCGCCGACGCGCTGCGACGGCGAGACGGGGCTGGTCAGGGCCGGGAAGCGGGCCTCGATGGCCAGGGCGCGGCGCTTCAGCTCGTCGTAGTCGGCGTCGGAAATCTCGGGCGCGGCGTCGGCGTAGTAGAGGGCGTCGTGGCGGGCCAGTTCGGCCGACAGATGCGCCAGCTCCTCGCGGGCCTGGTCTTCGGTCAGGATGTCGACGGGAGTTTCGGACATGGGAATCGCGCGGTCAGCCTCGTTGGTCCGGCTGTTTAGCACTGGCGGGGGCTGCGTCGCACAGTCCATGACAGAAACGTAATCTGACGCGGGCTCCGACGCCCGCTAGCGTCCGCCGACCCACCTGCCCGGAGCCTTCCATGCGTCCTGTTCTCGCCAGCCTGTCCGCCGTCGCCGCCGCCCTGACGCTGGCCGCGTGCGAGACGACGACGCCTGTCGAAACGCTGCCGGCGGCGGCTCCGATCGAGGCTTCGACGGCGGACTACGCCCAGTTGATGGACGACCTGCGCATTCTGTCGGCCGACGACATGCAGGGGCGCGACACGGGATCAGAGGGCGGGGCCAAGGCGCGCGACTACATCGTCGGCCGGCTGGAGGCGCTGGGCGTACAGCCGTCGCCGATGGGGCGGCTGCAGCCGTGGGAGATGCAGGGCCGCACGCGCGAGGGGCCCAAGTGGTTCAACGGGACCAATATCCTGGGCGTCATTCCCGGCACGCGCGTCGGGGACAAGTACATCGTCGTCACCGCCCATTACGACCACGTCGGGGTGCATGGCGATCAGATCTACAACGGCGCCGACGACAACGCCTCGGGCGTGGCGACCATGCTGGAGCTGGCCAAGCGGCTGAAGGCCAATCCGCCGGAACACACCGTCCTGATCGTCGCCCTGGACGGGGAAGAGCGGGGGCTTCTGGGGGCCAAGCGTTTCGTCGAGGCGCCGCCCATGCCGCTGTCGTCGATCTCGATGAACATCAACTATGACATGACCGCCCGCGCCGAGACGGACGGCAAGCTGTGGGTCACGGGCACTTATCAACATCCATATTTCCGTCCGCTGCTGGAGCGGATCGCCGCGCGCGGCGCTGTGGCGCTGGCCTTTGGCAAGGACACGCCCGAGGACAAGGGCGAGGACAACTGGGTCAATGCCTCGGACCACGGCGCCTTCAACGCCGTCGGCCTGCCGTTCCTGTATTTCGGCGTGAACTACCACCCCGACTATCACCGCCCCAGCGACGACTATGAGCGGGTCACGCCCGGGGTGTTCCAGGCCTCGACCGAACTGGCCATCGAGAGCTTCCGCGCCCTGGACGGCTGGCTGGACCAGTAGGTTCGCGGTGCGGGCGAAAATCGCTCGCAAATAAAGGGCTTGCGCGGGACGCTGAACGGGCGTTTGGCTCCCTCCGAAATGGGGGGAAGTAGGCGTCATGTCAGCAGTGCAAGGGTTCGATATTCAAAAGGTCCAGAAGGTTCGCAAGATTGCTCTTGCGATCGGCCTGGCGGCCGTGGTGGGCCTAGCCTTCTTCACGCGGTCCAGCTGGGGCGAGGGCGGGCTTCACGAGGTGCTTGAAGCCGTCGGCCTGGGCCTGATCGTCATCTGCATTGTAGGACGCGCCTGGTGCTCGCTCTATATCGGCGGGCGCAAGAAGGCCGAGATCGTCAATCGCGGCCCTTACTCGATCAGCCGCAACCCGTTGTATATTTTCAGCTTTATGGGCGCGTTCGGCGTCGGCGCCCAGACGGGCAGCCTGATCCTGGCCGCCCTGTTCCTGATCCTGACCGTCGGCGTCTTCTACGCCACGGTGCGGCGCGAAGAGGCCTGGCTGTCGGAAGCGTTCGGCCAGACCTATGCCGATTATTGCGGCCGCACGCCGCGCTTCTGGCCGAACTTTTCCAAATGGCATGACGAGGGGATGCTGGAGATCAAGCCCAGCTTCTTCCTGGCTACGCTGCGCGATGGGCTGGTCTTCCTGCTGGCCGTGCCGCTGTTCGAGTCGGTCGAGAAGCTGCAGGATATCGGCTGGCTGGCCTCGCTGATCCATCTGCCGTGAACCCATCTGCGATGAGGCGGGGGCGTTTCGCGGCTGTCGCGGCTCTGGCCGGCCTCATGGCGTTGGCGGCCTGCGACCAGCCGCCCAAGGCGCCTGAAACCGTGACGGCGTCGAAAGCTGCGGCCTTTGCTCATGATTTGCCGGAAGACGTGTCCGGCTATTACATCCCGACCGCCGAGGTTCGGGTGGACAACTGGCGTCTGCACCACGTCTTCATGGGACAGGTCCCGGACTTCATCGCCTGGGAGGGGGGCGAGCGACCGGCGGGCTTTGCGCCGGTGATGATCGAGTTCGAGGACATGACGGGGCCGCCGGTCGAGACCGTCAACGGCAAGAACCGGCGTCGGCTGCGCCTGATCCCGGCGACCTACGATGTGACCGAGAACCGGGTGCGCGTTCAGGCCCTGTCGGGCGGATTGGGCGCGGTGTCGTTCGATGGAAAGCTCGACCAGGGCGCGCTGGCGACGGCGCGGCGCAATCTGGGAGACAAGGGCGTCGTCCTGAAGGGGACGCTCAAGGTCGGAAACCGGACCTTCAACAACGTGTCGATGCGATGGTGGGCGGGGGACTGATCCCCCGCCGCTAGTACCGTTCGTTAGGCGACGGTCGCCTTGACGATCTTGCCCGGAGCGCGGGGCGGCTCGCCCTTGGGCAGGGCGTCGACGTGTTCCATGCCTTCGATCACTTCGCCCCAGACGGTGTACTGGCCGTCGAGGAAGCGGGCGTCGTCGAAGCAGATGAAGAACTGGGAGTTGGCGCTGTTGGGATCCGAGGTGCGGGCCATCGAGCAGACGCCGCGGACGTGCGGCTCCTTCGAGAACTCGGCCTTCAGGTTCGGCTTCTTGGAGCCCGAGGTGCCGGTGCCGGTCGGGTCGCCGCCCTGGGCCATGAAGCCCGGGATGACGCGGTGGAAGACCACGCCGTCATAGAAGCCTTCCGAGGCCAGTTCGGTGATGCGGGCGACGTGGCCGGGGGCCAGATCGTCGCGCAGCTTGATCACGACGTTGCGTTCTTCGCCGTCGCCGGTGTCCAGGGTGAAGGTCAGGGTTTGGTCGGCCATCAGGCTCTCCTTGGTGTGTGCGGGCCAGAATTGTGCGCGGGTCATAGCGGCTGAACGCTGTCACCGCTATGTGGGAAGCATGACTGACGACGAAAAGCCCACCGAGAAGCCGCCGGAACGCCGCCGGATGGTTCGCCCGCCCACGGGCGGCACCGCCGCAGGGCGCGGCCTGGGCCAGAAAATGAAGACGGCCGACACCAAATCCATGTCGAGCCAGCAGTGGATCAAGCGCCAACTGTCGGACAAGTGGTCCGAGCGGGCGCGCGCCGAGGGCTGGCGCAGCCGGGCGGCCTTCAAGCTGCTGGAGATCGATGACCGTTTCCGCCTGATCAAGAAGGGCTCGCGGGTCATCGACCTGGGCGCGGCCCCGGGCGGCTGGATCCAGGTGGCGCTGAATCGCGGGGCGACGGCGGTGGCGGGCGTGGACCTGCTGATGATCGAGCCGATTCCCGGCGCGACCCTGATCCAGGCCGACTTCACCCATCCGGGCGTGGACCAGCAGATGATCGACGCCATCGGCGGCCGACCGGACCTGGTGCTGTCGGACATGGCGCACAACACCGTGGGCCACCGCCAGACCGACCACCTGAAGATCATCGCCCTGATCGAGATCGCCGCCGACTTCGCCATCCGCACGCTGAAGCCCGGTGGGAATTTCGTATCCAAGAACTTCCAGGGCGGCGACGCTGGCGGGGTTCTGGCGCGGCTGCGCGAGGAGTTCGAGACGGTGAAGTACGTGAAGCCGGAATCGAGCCGCAAGGGCAGCGCCGAGGTCTTCCTGGTGGCGCTGAACAAGCGGTAGGGCCCCCTCTATTCCGCTCATCCCGGCGGACGCCGGGATCCAGTCCTTTGGCCACGCACACGCCGACTTACGGCCAGAACGACTCTTTCAGTCGCTGCGTCTGAGGTTCTCACTGGATCCCGGCGTCCGCCGGGATGAG
The DNA here is from genome assembly GCF_056399785.1 of Brevundimonas sp. 01N35. Taxonomy (NCBI): domain Bacteria; kingdom Pseudomonadati; phylum Pseudomonadota; class Alphaproteobacteria; order Caulobacterales; family Caulobacteraceae; genus Brevundimonas; species Brevundimonas sp. 01N35. The sequence continues at coordinate 221,923 of NZ_JBFTRZ010000003.1, read as the reverse complement.
CGGCGGTGGGGTACGGGTGCACTCTAAGCCGAGGCGGCGGCTTCCGCCGCCCGGCGGGCCTTCTTGGCTTCGATCCGCGTCCAGATACGGTCGTGCAGGGTGAAGAAGACCGTCTGCACCAGGGGCTCGACTGTGCCGATGGCCAGGGCGATGCGCCAGTCGCGGGTCAGGGCGAAAGCCACGAGCACCGCCACGGCGAAGTGCATGACGCCATAGGTCACGGTCTTCAGCGCCACCTGTTTCAGGCTGCGGGGCAGGGCGTGGCTGTGGCCGTGATGGTTGTGCACGCGGTTCTGCTCGTGGGCGTTCATCAGCTCCAGACGGGCGGTGACGGCCTCGGCGGTTTCCTCGAAGCCTGACAGCATCCGGCGTTGCTCGACCCGGCGCCAGACCCGGTCGTGGATGGAATAGGCGAGGGTCTGGAAGATCGGTTCGACCACCCCGACCGCCAGGGCGATGCGCCAGTCGCGGGTCAGGGCGAAGGCCACGAGGATGGCCACGATCAGGTGCATGAGGCCGTAGCTCGCGATCTTGAGCGCGAGGCGTCGGGCGGTGCTGATCAATATGCGAACCATTCGCAATATGTGGGTTTGAACGCGCCGGGACGCAAGGCAATTCCTCTTATTCCCGGCATAGGTCCGTCTTGGGGTTGCGGTGGCCCGCCCTCGGGCGCTATACGCGGCCCGCAAAACGGAGACTCCTCATGGAGATACGCGAAGGCCTAACCTTCGACGATGTTTTGCTCGAACCCGGCCCGTCCGAGATCATGCCAGCGATGGCGGATGTCTCGACCCAGCTGACGCGCAACATCAAACTGAACATCCCGCTGCTGTCGTCCGCCATGGACACAGTGACCGAAAGCCGTCTGGCGATCGCCATGGCGCAGGCCGGCGGCCTGGGCGTGCTTCATCGCAACATGACCATCGAGGAGCAGGCCGAGCAGGTCCGCACCGTCAAACGCTATGAAAGCGGCATGGTCATCAACCCGGTGACCGTCTCGCCCGACACGACCCTGGGCGAGGTTCGCCAGATCGTCGAACGCAAGAAGATCACCGGCTTCCCGGTGGTCGATCCGGCGACGGGCAAGCTGGTCGGCATGCTGACCAACCGCGACATGCGGTTCGAGAGCGATCCGTCGATCAAGGCCTCGGCCCTGATGACCACGGGCGACCTGATCACCGTGCGCGAAGGCGCCGGTCGTGAAGAGGCGTGGAACCTGCTGCGCACGCGCAAGATCGAACGCGTCATCGTCGTCGACGAGGCTTATCGCGCGGTCGGCCTGATCACGATGAAGGACATCGAGAAGGCCCAGGCCTTCCCGAACGCCGCCAAGGACGAGCAGGGCCGCCTGCTGGTCGGCGCCGCCTCGACCGTCGGCGATGCGGGCTATGAGCGCGCCATGGCCCTGGCCGAAGCGGGCTGCGACGTGGTGGTGATCGACACCGCCCACGGCCACTCGATCTCGGTCGCCCAGGTGGTCGAGCGCATCAAGCGCGAGAACAACCGCCTGCAGATCATCGCCGGCAACGTCGCCACCTATGACGCCACCCGCGCCCTGATCGACGCGGGCGCCGACGCCGTGAAGGTCGGGATCGGTCCGGGCAGCATCTGCACCACCCGCATCGTCGCGGGCGTGGGCGTGCCGCAACTGACCGCCGTGATGGACGCCGCCCGTGCGGCCAAGGACAGCGGTTCGTCGGTCATCGCCGACGGCGGCATCAAGTATTCGGGCGATCTGGCCAAGGCCATCGCAGCCGGCGCCAGCGTGGCCATGATGGGCTCGATGTTCGCCGGCACCGACGAAAGCCCCGGCGAGGTCTTCCTGTACCAGGGCCGGACCTACAAGTCGTATCGCGGCATGGGCTCGGTCGGAGCCATGGGCGCCGGCTCGGCCGACCGCTACTTCCAGAAGGAAGTCTCGACCGAGAAGCTGGTCCCCGAAGGCATCGAGGGTCAGACGGCCTACAAGGGTCCGATCTCTCCGGTGCTGCACCAGATGGTCGGGGGCTTGCGCGCCTCCATGGGCTATGTCGGCGCCGCCACGATCAAGGACTTCCAGGAACGCGCCCGTTTCGTGCGCATCACCAATGCGGGTCTGCGCGAAAGCCATGTCCACGACGTGATGATCACGCGCGAAGCGCCGAACTATCGTCAGGGCTGACCTGATCCGCTCCCGGTTCCAGCCGGGAGCGGTTTCGTTTCGAGCGGATGCGGAGGATAGGGCGTGACGACTGAACTGACCTATCTGGCGGCCGTGTTGATCCTGGCCCTGGTGCAGATCCTTCTGCCGGCGGGCGCTCGCCTGCTCGAGTTCGGCGTCGCCTGGAACGCCGGCGCGCGCGATCAGACGCCGGAGCCCAAGCATCCGCTGACCGGCCGCCTCGAAAGAGCCCAGCGGAACCTCTATGAGACCCTGCCGCTCTTCATCGGCGCCGTCCTGATCGCCCATGTCACGGGTCAGGAAAGCGCTCTGACCCTGTGGGGCGCAGCCTTCTATTTCTGGGCGCGCGTCGCCTATATTCCGCTCTACGCCCTTGGCGTGCCCTATATCCGGTCGTTGGTCTGGCTGGTCTCGTTCGCGGGACTGGCGATGATCCTCACGGCCCTTTTCATTTGAGATCCGATTGACTCCTGCAGCCCGCCTCGCCGCCGCCGCCTCCGTCCTCGACAGCATCGCCCACAGCCGCCAGCCGGCCGAGGTGGTGCTGAAGGCATGGGGCGCCGCCAACCGTTACGCGGGGTCCGGGGATCGTCGCGCCATCGCCGACCGCGTCTATAAGGTCATCCGCGCCCGCGGCCGTCTGGTCTGGGCCATGGGCGGACGTGAAGACGGCCGGGCTCTGGTCATCGGTTCGCTGTCGCTGATCGACGGTCTGCCGCTGGACGAGATCGAATTGCTGCACTCGGGCGAGGGCTATGGCCCGCGTCCGCTGTCGAAGCAGGAGCGCGGCCGTATCACCTCGGCGCCGGGCGAACTGCCCGGCTGGGTCGCCGCCGGCCTGCCCGAGTTCGTGGTCGAGGACTTCAAGATCACGTTCGGCGACCGCTGGACCGAAGAAGCCCACGAACTGATGGCGCCGCGCGCGCCCATCGACCTGCGCGTCAACGTCGCGAAAACCACGGTCGCGGCCGTCGAGGCGGAACTGGTCGCAGCCGGTCTGTCGCCCGTGCGCACGCCCTGGTCGGCCGTGGGCCTGCGCCTGTCGGCCGAGCCCCCGCCCAACGTCCAGGCGCTGGAGGCCTTCAAGCAGGGCCATATCGAAATTCAGGACGAAGGCAGTCAGGTCGCCTGCTGGCTGACGGGCGTCGTGCCCGGCATGACCGTGGTCGACTATTGCGCCGGCGGCGGCGGCAAGACCGTGGGTCTGGCCATGCTGGGCCAGCCGGTCATGACCAAGGCACCCAAGGTTCAGGCCGAGGCCGCGCCGGTCGCCGCCTGGTCGCCGGTCGGCGGGGACGGGGAGGCGGCTCCGGTCGCCAAGCCCAAGGCCAAGCCGGTCGAGATCACCAGCAACATCCGCCTGTTCGCCTATGACGTGGTGAAGAAGCGTCTGGACAACATCCGTCCGCGTCTGGCCCGCGCCGGCGTCACCGCCGACCTTCGCCTGCTGGGCCAGAACGGCGGCGGGGTCGAGGACCTAGTGCGTCAAGCCGACGTGGTTCTGGTCGACGCGCCGTGCAGCGGTTCGGGCACCTGGCGTCGTCGTCCCGAGGACGCCTGGCGTCTGAAGCCGTCCGAGGTCGAGCGCCTGCACGCCCTGCAGGTCCAGATTCTGGATCGCGCCTCGGCCCTCGTGAAGCCGGGCGGCCGTCTGGTCTTCGTCACCTGCTCCATGCTGCGCGGCGAGAACGAGGCCACGGCCGACGCCTTCGAGGAAAACCACCCCGAGTTCGCGCCCGTGCCGGTCGCCGAGGCACTGAACAGCCCGGCCCTGACCGACGCTGCGCGCGATCGTCTGGGCGCCCTGGCGGCTGGCGGTCATCGCCTGCGTCTGTCGCCCGCCTCGACCGGCACCGACGGCTTCTTCGCCGCCGTCTATGAGCGGACGGCGTGAGCGAGGGCCGCTCAGAAACCATCTATGGCCTGACGGTCCTGCCCGTCATGGCGGCGCCGGCTGAATACGGCGCCGCCCTTCAGGCGCGCATCGTGCCGCTGATGACCGGGGTCGGGCCGGTCGAGGCGGCGATCGCCCTGACGGCCGCCCTGACGCGGCTGGAGGCGGGCGACGCCCTGCCGGACCTGATCGTCTCGCTGGGCTCGTGCGGGTCGCGCGACCTGGACCATGCGGCGGTCTATCAGGCCTCGTCCGTCAGCTATCGCGACATGGACGCCAGCCCGCTGGGGTTCGAGAAGGGGCGGACGCCTCTGCTGGACCTCCCGGCCATCCTGCCTCTGCCTTGCCCCATTCCCGGCGTGCCGACGGCGACCCTGTCGACCGGCGCCAATGTCGTCTCAGGCGCCGCCTATGACGCCATCGACGCCGAGATGGTGGACATGGAGACCTTCGCCCTGCTGCGCGTCGCCCAGACGTTTGGCGTGCCGCTGGTGGCGCTTCGCGGCGTCAGCGACGGCAAGAGCGAGCTGACCAAGCTTGAGGACTGGACCTCCACCCTGCACCACGTCGACGCCAATCTGGCGCTCGCCTGGGACCGTCTGAGCGAGGTGCTGACGACGCAAGGGCTGGCTGCCTTGGTCGATGTTCCCGCCTCGCGACTTGATCCCGACGTCTTCACCCGTCAAGAACCCGCCCCATCAACGCCCGCTTCGGATTCTGAGTCCTCATGACCGCCCCTCATACGCATGAAGCCGTCCTCATCGTCGATTTCGGCAGTCAGGTGACGCAACTGATCGCGCGGCGACTGCGCGAAGCCGGCGTCTATTGCGAGATCCATCCGTTCAACAAGGCGGGCGAGGCGCTGAAGGCGATGGCGCCCAAGGCCATCATCCTGTCGGGCGGCCCCAACTCGACCACGGACGCCGACAGCCCCAAGGCTGACCACGCCCTGTTCGACGCCGGCGTGCCGGTGCTGGGCATCTGCTACGGCGAACAGACCATCTGCGCCGAGCTGGGCGGTAAGGTCGAGAGCGGCCACCATGCCGAGTTCGGCCGCGCCGAGATCGTCATCACCCGCGAGAGCCCGCTGTTCGCCGGCATCGGCGCCCTCGATCACCGCGAGCCGGTATGGATGAGCCACGGCGACCGCGTCACCGCCATCCCCGAAGGCTTCCACGTCATCGCCACCTCGGAAGGCGCGCCCTTCGCCGCCATCGCTGACGAGGAGCGCAAGATCTACGGCGTGCAGTTCCACCCGGAGGTGATGCACACCCCGCGCGGCGCCGTGATCCTGAAGAACTTCACCCACGGCATCGCCGGCCTGACCGGCGACTGGACCATGGCCGCCTATCGCGACGAGCAGATCGCCAAGATCCGCGAGCAGGTCGGCTCGGCCAAGGTGGTCTGCGGCCTGTCGGGCGGGGTGGACTCGTCTGTCGCCGCCGTCCTGATCCACGAAGCCATCGGCGACCAGCTGACCTGCGTCTTCGTGGACACCGGCCTGCTGCGCAAGGAGGAGGCGACCCAGGTCACGACCCTCTTCCGCGAGCACTACAACATCCCGCTGGTACATGTTGATGCGTCGAAGGAATTCCTCGGCGAACTGGCCGGGATTTCGGACCCCGAGACCAAGCGCAAGACCATCGGCCGCGTCTTCATCGAGATTTTCGACCGCGAGGCCGCCAAGATCGACGGCGCCGAGTTCCTGGCCCAGGGCACCCTCTATCCCGACGTGATCGAGAGCGTCTCGGCCTCGGGCGGACCCTCGGCGGTGATCAAGAGCCACCACAATGTCGGCGGCCTGCCGGACTTCATGAAGCTGAAGCTGGTCGAGCCGCTGCGCGAACTGTTCAAGGACGAGGTCCGCGCCCTGGGCCGCGAGCTGGGCCTGACCGACGCCTTCGTCGGACGCCACCCCTTCCCGGGGCCGGGTCTGGCCATCCGCATCCCCGGTGAGATCACGCCCGAAGCGGTGGCGACCCTGCAAGACGCCGACGCCATCTACCTCGACGAAATCCGCAAGGCGGGTCTCTACGACGATATCTGGCAGGCCTTCGCCGTCCTGTTGCCGGTCAAGACGGTCGGCGTCATGGGCGACGCTCGGACCTATGAAAAGGTCCTGGCCCTGCGCGCCGTCACCTCGACCGACGGCATGACCGCCGACTTCTACCAGTTCCCCTGGGACATCCTGGCCAAGACCGCCACGCGCATCATCAACGAAGTCCGCGGCGTCAACCGCGTCGTCTACGACGTGACGTCGAAGCCCCCCGGCACCATCGAGTGGGAATGAAGGCTTGGTGTAATGTTAGCAATAACAATAGCTTAAGTGCCGTGCCAGATAGTCGATTTCACATGGTCAATGAGCCTTGGCCTTGGCTAAGTGTTTGAAAAGTCGGGCTCGAGGCGATCAAAGCCGGAAACGATGGCGCTCTGCGCCTCGAGGCCTGAGACGATCCGAGCCAGCTCCGTGCGTTTTTACACGGCCTCGACTCAAAGCTGCGGTTCGGAAGGTCTGCTTTGGGACCTATCGCCGGGGCCGCTCGGACGGGTCTTCGCCAAAGGCTCAGTGAGGCCAGCGTTCGGTGAGGAACTGGGCCTCGCCGTCGGCGAAACGAATCTCGGCCGAGGGTTCCGCCGGCTGTCCGGGCGCAAACAGTTCGAAGATGGCGATCCCGTCCTTCTGAACGCTCTCGATGATGCGCTCGGGGCGGGCCTGTCTCAGGACGCTATCTGTCAGGGCGCGGACGGGTTCTGGCATTTCTTCGAAGGCCAGGTCGCGTTGGATCTCGACGATATCGAAGCGCCCGTCGATCTGCTGGACATCCAATTCGATCTCGGTCCCGTCAGGCCGTTGGCCGGCCACGTCGAAATAGATGCGGTCCTCGCGTTCCTTGCGCTCGGCGCCAGTGATGGTCAGGCCGGACGACGCCGCCAGCACTTGGGCAGTCAGGGCGGGGGGCAGTTCAGCCGGGGTCAGAGGCGTGATGACGGAGTGCGGCCCTGAGGCAGGGTGATCTGGACCACGGCGGCAGGACCAGGGAGGGCGAGCCTAGTCTGGCTCCTAACCCGCCGAGTAGCTGGTCTTGATCTGGGTGTAGAACTCCACCGCGGCGAAGCCCTGTTCGCGGGGGCCGTAGGAGGACTTCTTCGAGCCGCCGAAGGGCACGTGGTAGTCCACCCCGGCGGTGGCCAGGTTGACCATGGTCATGCCGGCGCGGGCGTTCCTCTGGAAGTCGCGGGCGTGTTTCAGCGACTGGGTGACGATGCCCGCCGACAGGCCGAATTCGACGCCGTTGGCGACGGCCAGGGCTTCTTCGTAGCTGGCGACGCGGATGGTCGAGGCGACGGGGCCGAAGACTTCCTCGGTGTTGATGCGCGCATCCGGCAGGGTGTCGGCGATCAGGGTCGGCTGGACGTACCAGCCCGGCTTGTCGAGGCTGAGGCGCTCGCCGCCGACGACAATGCGGCCGCCGCCGGCGCGGGCGATGTCGATGTAGTTGTAGGACACCTCGCGCTGGGCCTCGGTCACCGCCGGGCCCATCTGGGTGTTGGGGTCCAGGGCGTCGCCGACCCGCAGCGCCGCGACCTTCTCGGCCAGCAGCGCCACAAAGCGGTCGTGGATTCCGTCCTGCACGATCAGGCGGCTGGAGGCGGTGCAGCGCTGGCCGGTGGCGAAGAAGCTGCCGTCCAGGGCGATGGCGACCGCCCGCTCCAGATCGGCGTCGTTCAGCACGATCAGCGGGTTCTTGCCGCCCATCTCCAATTGCACGCGGGCCTGACGCTTCATCGCGCCCTCGGCCACGCCGGCGCCGACGGCCTGCGAGCCGGTGAAGCTGATGCCGTCCACGCCCGGATGGGCGACGATGGCGCGGCCCACGTCGCCGTCGCCGATGACCATGTTGACCACGCCCTTGGGCAGGCCCGCCTCATGCAGGACAGCGATCAGGGCCTCGGCCGTGGCCGGCGTCGGACCGGCCGGCTTGATCACGACCGTGTTGCCGAAGGCGATGGCGGGGGCGATCTTCCAGGCCGGAATGGCGATGGGGAAGTTCCACGGTGTGATCAGGCCGAAGACGCCGACCGGCTGGCGATAGGTCTGAATCTCCACCCCCGGACGGGTCGAAGTCAGGTTCTGGCCGTGAACGCGCAGCGCCTCGCCGGCGAAATACTTCAGGATGCGGCCAGCGCGGACGGTCTCGCCGATGCCCTCGGCCAGGGTCTTGCCCTCTTCGCGCGACAGCAGGCGGCCGATCTGTTCGCGCCGCTCCATGATCATCGAGCCCGCCCGGTCCAGCACGTCGAAGCGGACCTCGGGCGAGGCGTCGGCCCAGCCGGGGAAGGCTGCCCGCGCCGCCTGTACCGCCTGATCCACCTCGGCCGCCCCGCCCTTGGGCGTGCGGGCCACGACGTCGCGCGTATCGGACGGGTTCAGGCTCTCGCCCGCCAGCGCCCCGCCGACCTTCTCGCCGCCGATCCAGTGGGAGAGTTCGAGCGTGTCCGTCATGGGAAGCGTCCTTTGCCTTGGCCTTTGGCGATATGGTCTAGCGGCCCGCCGACCGGATGCGAACCTTCAAGACGGCATAGATCAAGAGCATTCGGGTATTGATCCAGCATCGTCGGATCAAGCCAAAAGCAGCATCGGTCGATAGTCCCTTTGGCTTAGACCGGAATGGTCGCCCTCGATACGGTCCTTCCCAGACGCGAATGAGAGCGCCGTTGGGGCTGCTTTTCCGCGAGAAGACAGGGAATTCCATGTCCAGAATGACCCCGGCGGAGATGGCCGGAACGATTGGCGGCGGCCTGCTGTCCTTCCCCGTCACCCACTTCGACGCCCAGGGCCGTTTTGTCGAAGCGGCCTATCGCGAGCACTGCGACTGGATGCTGCAGAACGATCTCGCCGGTCTGTTCGCGGCGGGCGGCACGGGCGAGTTCTTTTCGTTGAAGCCGTCGGAAGTCGAGGCAGTCGTCAGGGCCGCCGTCGCCGAGACGAACGGGCGCACGCCGGTCATCGCCGGGGCCGGTCATGGGACCGCCATCGCGGTCGAGATGGCGCAGTCGGCCGAGGCCGCTGGCGCGGATGGCGTCCTGCTGCTTCCTCCCTATCTGATGTTCCCGGGGCAGGAGGGCCTGGCCGCCCACGTCGAGGCCGTGTGCAAGTCCACCAAGCTGGGCGTCATCGTCTATAATCGCGACAACGCCATCCTGAACGCCGACACGCTGGAGAAGCTGTGCGCGCGCAACCCGAACCTAGTCGGGTTCAAGGACGGCGTCGGCGAAATCGAGCTGATGATGCAGGTTTATGCCCGCCTGGGCGACCGGCTGACCTATATCGGCGGCCTGCCGACGGCCGAGACCTTTGCGCCGGCCTATCTGGAGATGGGCGTGACGACCTATTCCTCGGCCATCTTCAACTTCGTGCCGGACTTCGCGCTGAACTTCTACAAGGCGGTGCGGGCGCGGGATCACGAGACGATCATGGCGGGCCTGCGCGATTTCGTGCTGCCCTACATCGCCCTGCGCAACAAGGGCAAGGGCTATGCCGTGTCCATCGTCAAGGCGGGCATGACTGCCGTCGGCCGCACCGCCGGCCCGGTGCGCACGCCCCTGGTCGACCTGAAGGACAGCGAGTTCGCCGAGCTTCAAGCCCTGATCGCCCGCATCCAGCCGACGTCGGCCAAGCTCGCGGCGAACGGCTAGGGCATGACCTGTTCCCATCGGATCGAAGCGCCTAGGCTCATCGATCCGATGGAGGGGGGACCATGTTCGAACTGAGCCAACTGCGCTGCTTCGTGGCCGTGGCCGAAGAACTTCACTTCGGTCGGGCGGCGATGCGCCTGAACATGACCCAGCCCCCGCTGAGCCGACAGGTGCAACTGCTGGAGCGCATTCTCGGCGTGGTGCTGCTGGATCGGACCAGCCGGTCGGTGCGGCTGACGCCGGCCGGTCGGTCCTTCCTGATCGAGGCGCGCCGCATCCTGCGTCTGGCCGAGTCGGCGTCGCTGGCGACGCGGCGGATCGCCAGCGGCGAGGCGGGCCGGGTGGCGATCGGCTTCACCGCCGCCTCGGGCTACAGTTTCCTGCCCAAGCTGGTCGAACTGGCACGCGAGCGTCTCCCCAGCGTCGACCTGGCGTTGCGGGAAATGGTGACTGGCGAACAGATCGAGGCCCTGCTGACGGGGCGGATTGATCTGGGGCTAATCCGGCCGCCGCTGAACCGGCCCGAGTTCGACAAACTGCGGGTCATGACCGAGTCTCTGGTGGCCGCCCTGCCGTCCGGCGATCCCAGGCTGGAGAAGCCAGTCCTGTCGCTGAGCGATTTCGACGCCCTGCCGATGATCATGTATGCGCCCGAGGGGGCCGGCTATTTCCATGGCATGCTCAGCGGCCTGTTCGATGCGGCGGGGGTCTCGCCGCAACAGGTCCAGCACATGAGCCAGATCCATTCCATCCTGGCCCTGGTCCACGCCCGCATCGGCACGGCGGTGGTGCCAGAGGCGGCGATGCGCCTGCATTTCGACGGGGTCGAGTTCCGCCCGCTGGACATCACGCCCGCGCGGCCGGTCGAGCTGTTCGTGGCCTGGCGACGCGATAATGACAATCCGAGCCTGAAACCGCTGCTCGACCTGTTCAGAGCTCAGGTTGAGGACGAGGCTCCCTGAAGGACGTTTCATGACCCTGAACCCGACGCGTCGAACCCTTGGCACGCTTGGCGGGGGACTGGTTCTGGCCGTGATGGCCGGCGGCGTTCACGCCGAGGGCGCGTCGCCCGTCGCCGAGACCCGCCACGGCAAGGTGCGCGGCTATGTCGATCGCGACATCAAGGTCTTCAAGGGCGTACGTTACGGCGCGGACACCAGCGCCCGTCGCTTTCGTCCGGCGGAGAAGCCCGCGGCCTGGAACGGGGTCGCGGACGCCACAGCCTATGGCCACGCCTCGCCGCAGAAGAGCAGCGAGCCGGATCAGGCCGAGGACTGCCTGTTCCTCAATGTCTGGACTCCGGCCCTGGCCGACGGCGGGGCGCGGCCGGTCATGGTCTATGTGCACGGCGGAGCGCACGCCAACGGCTCGGGCTCCAGCCCGCTTTATGACGGCGTGGCCCTGTGCCGCCGCGGCGACGTGGTGGTGATGACGGTCAATCACCGGCTGAACGTCTTCGGCTACAACGGTCTGGGGCAACTGCTGGGCGGCGAGTTCGCGGCCTCGGGCAGCGTCGGCAATCTGGACCTGATCCTGGCGCTGGAATGGGTGCGCGACAACATCGCCGGCTTCGGCGGCGATCCGTCGAACGTCACCGTGTTCGGCCAGTCGGGCGGGGGCGCCAAGCTGGTGACCCTGATGGCCATGCCCCGCGCGGCGGGCCTCTATCACCGCGTCATCACCATGAGCGGCCAGCATGTGACGGCCATGGGGCCGCAGCACGCCGAACTGCGGATGCGGCGCTTCCTTGAACACCTGGGGCTGACGCCCGATCGAGCCGGCGAGTTGGCGACCTTGCCGGCGGGACGGCTGGTCGAGGCCCTGTCGATGGCTGATCCGCTCGAGAAGGGTGGGATCTATTTTCACTCGGTGATGGATCACGAGACCCTGCCGCGGCATCCCTTCGTGCCGGATGCGCCGCGCGAGAGCGGCCACATCCCCATGATCATCGGCAACACCCACGACGAAGCGCGCGCCTTCACGGCGGGGGACGAGCGGAACTTCCACCTGACCTGGGACACGGTGGCGGCCAAGCTGGCGCCCGAGTTCGTGGTCGATCTGAACGCCCAGTATGTCGTCGACTGGTACCGCCAGCGCTTTCCGCAGATGTCGCCCAGCGACGTCTTCTTCGCGGCGGCGACGTGCGGACGCTCGCGGCCGGGTCATCTGATCCAGGCCGAGGAAAGGGCGAAGCTGAAGGGGCCGACCTGGATGTATCAGCTGGACTTCGGCTCGCCGGTCGAGCCGCGTCTGGGCGCCTACCACAGCTTCGACATCGCCCTAGCCTTCGATAACTGCGACAAGCCGGGGTCGAAGACGGGAACGGGGCCAGAGGCGCTGAAGGTCGTCGAGACGATGAGCGAGACCTTCATCGCCTTCGCGCGGACGGGCGATCCGAACAATGCGGCGGTCCCCGGTTGGAGGCGCTACACCTTGCCTGAACGGGCGACGATGATCTTCGACGTCGATAGCCGAAGTGAGAACGATCCGCGCGCTGACGAACGTCGCCTGTTCCAGACCGCGCCCTTCCTGAAGCAGGGAACCTAGTCGCAGGCGTCAAGGGGGATGGCCTCGGCCATGGCTTGATAGCCGGCGTCGGACGGGTGCAGCCAGTCGCCGCTGTGGAAGGCGGTCCGCAAGCGCGCAGGTGCGGTTGGATCGCGGAGGATGGCGTCGAAATCGACGACGCCGTCGGCCTCGGCCTGATCGCGCAGCCAGGCATTGACGGCCTGCCGGATCGCTTCGCCTTCGGGGGTGAAGTAGTTAGCGCCCTCGAAGGGCGGAAGGGTTGCCAGGACGACCTTTAGCCCGGCCGCCTGGGCGCGGCGGATCACCTGACGATAGGCGGCGATCAGGTCATCGGGGCTGACGACCTGATGCTCATACTGCGGCCGGGCGGGGCGGCCGATGTCGTTAATGCCTTCCAACAGGATCAGGCAGCGCGCGCCGGAGGGAACCAGGGCGTCGGCGTCCAGCCGCTCCAGACCCGACGGCCCCGAGCCCCGATGCAGCAGACGGTTGCCGCCGATCCCGGCGTTGATGATCGCCCACGGACGCCCGGTCTCGACCAGACGCGCCGCCAGCCGTTCCGGCCATCCTCCCGCGCCGCCGGGCAGGGCACCGGTGCCTTCGGTGATGGAGTCGCCGAAGGCCACGATGACGCCAGTCGGCGTGGCGCTCTCGACCTCGATCCCGGCCAGCAGGGCGCCCAGCCGCAGGGGCGCGCTTTCGGCGCCGTCCGCGCTGCGCAGGGTCTGACGCAACCGGTGCGTCGGCAGGCGCGTGGGGCGGGGCAGGGCGATGCTGACCGTCACCCGATCCATGGCGGCGACCGGCAGGTCGATCGGGTCCGAAACCAGCGGCGCGCCCGCGGGAAGGACCGGCGCGTGGCCGCCGCCGAAGCGGACCTCGCGCGTCAGGTCGTCCAGATGCACGGTCACGGCGCCGAGGGCCACGGGGTCGGCGCTGTAGGCGTTCGACAGGCGCAGCCGGATGCGCCCGCCCGACGCCGTCACCCGCGCGGTCTGGGTCAGGATCACGCCCTCGACGACCGCCGGCCCCAGCGGACCGCGCACGTCCCTGGGGTTGGGGGCGGAGGCGGGGCCGACGGGGCCGGCCTCCGACGAGGGCGGAAAGGCGTAGGCGGCGACCCAGCGTTCCTGAGCGACGGCTGGGCTGACGGCTAGGCCCAGCAGTCCCAGACCGACAACGAGGGGGCGACGCCCTATCGACGCCACGGAAATTTCAGCGTCGGCGGATTGACGTAGCGGTCCATGGTCAGGACCAGGCGCGCGCCCGCGCCCGGCTCCAGCCGTAGGTTGAAGTCGGGCCCGTTCACGGCGCGGCGACTGTCGCCGATCTGCACGTCGCGGATGCGGTGCTCGCCATAGCCGCCGCCCTGGATGACGACGGTGCGGGCCTCGGTCTGGCTGAGGTTGACCAGGGTGACGCAGGTCTCGGTCGCGGTCATCCGATCGATCAGGGCGGCCGTGTCCGGCGGCAGGCCGGCGCGGCGCGCGTCGGCGTCGAAGTAGCGCAGACGGGCGTAGAGCGGCGACCCGCCGGCGTTGGCGCTGCTGGGCGCCCAGGACGGCCGGGCGATGTGCAGGGCGCCCATGGTCTGATGCATCAGGGCGGTGATGCTGCACGGATTGATGTCCAGCACGCCGTCGGCCAGACGGGTGTCGGGCGTGGTGGTGTCCTCGCGCTGGGCCTTGGCGCGTTCAGCGACCTGGGCCAGATCGGCGCGCAGGGCGGTCTCGACCCAGCCCGGGTTGCGTCCCTCCAGATAGGCGACCCAGGGATGGTCCGGCGCGCGGCGGCGGTCGCTGTCCTTCATCGACAGCCACCAGATATCCAGGGTGTTGGCCTGATGCAGGCCGTCCTTGAAGCCGTACCAGCCGTCGGCGCCGTACATGGTCGGCGTCTGCACCTTGCCGTTGACGGTGCGTTTCTGGGCGTTGATGCGGTCGGCCTGGGCGCGCCAGGTCTGCAGATACTTGTCGTCGCCGGTCAGCAGATAGGCGTTGAAGAAGCCCATGGCGGTGCGCGGCACCCGGTTGCGGTCCTCGCGCTTGCCGGTGACCGGGTTCACGGGACTGAAACCCCAGCCGTAGGCGCCGCCCCACCACTTGCCGTCGGCGGCCGAGCCGATCACCCCGTCCAGGCCGATGTTGGAGGGCAGGATGTCGTCGTTGGCCCTGGCCCGCTCGGCCCAGGCGTCGATATAGCCCAGCAGCCAGTCGCGGTACTTGGGTTCCTGCTCCAGCATGAAGGCGTTCAGCGCCAGGGTGGTCGAGAACATGTTCAGCGGGTGGTCGCCGACGACGTCGGTGTATTCCTCGTAGTGCTGAAGCGTCTGTTCGTAGGTGTCCTCGCCGTGCTCCATGAAGAAGTGCGTCGGATCGAAGGGATCGCCGGCCCAGTCCAGCGCCGTCGCCTTGCGCAGCATCGGACCCTTGGAGCCGTTCATCAGGCTTCGGATGATCTTGTGCTGCGGATCGTAGTTCGGGGCGCTGGGGTCTTCGCCCATGTAAAGGCCGGCGAAGCGGTGGGCGCGGTCGCGGAAGCGGGGATTGTCCGGGTCAGACAGGCCCTGGACGTTGAACAGCGTCATCTCTTCGGCGTGATGCTGCCAGTCCAGCTGGACGTTGAATTCCTTATGGAACATGCCCTCGCGGGCGATCTCGACCTCGGTGGTCTTGGCCTCGGTGAACTGACGCAGGTGGCCTTCCCAGGCCTGGGTGTACATGGCCCTGACCCGGTCGGGCGCGCCGATGGCGTGCAGCAGGGGCCAGCCGTTGACGTTCTCGATGGCGTCGTCGG
Source organism: Brevundimonas sp. 01N35 (assembly GCF_056399785.1). Lineage (NCBI taxonomy): Bacteria > Pseudomonadati > Pseudomonadota > Alphaproteobacteria > Caulobacterales > Caulobacteraceae > Brevundimonas > Brevundimonas sp. 01N35. The sequence continues at coordinate 206,846 of NZ_JBFTRZ010000003.1, read as the reverse complement.
GGCCGTCGTTGGCACCCCAGCGCTCGAAGCAGAGGAAGTAGCCGCGCTCGTCGAAATAGCGGGCGTAGAAGGCTTCGCACGCCTCGGTGTTGGCCCGGATCAGCTCGCGTTGCAGCAGGGACCAGGTCGGCGCGGCCATGGGGGCGCCGACCTGGATCGCAGCGGCGTGCGCGGCCGAGGGCTTCCACGCCGTTCCCAGCGCAGCGACCGAGGCGCCGGCCAGAATCTGTCTGCGATCGAACCGCATCAGGCGTTCTCTTCCGCCGAGGCCAGGGTCAGGCGCTCGATCTTGCCGGTGATCAGGAAGTAGGCGGCGATGACCAGCAGGCAGTGCAGGCCCACGAACCATAGGGCGCCGTCGAACGAACCGGTCGCGGCGACGATGTAGCCGATGACGATCGGCGTCACGATGCCCGCCGTATTGCCGAAGGTGTTGAAGATGCCGCCGGTGACGCCGACGAACTCGCGCGGCGAGGTGTCGGACACCACGGCCCAGCCCAGGGAGGCTATGCCCTTGCCGAAGAAGGCCACGGCCATGACGGCCACGATCAGGGCCGAGCTTTCGATATAGGCGCAGGCGATGATCAGGGCCGACAGCAGCATGCCGATCAGCAGCGGCGTCTTGCGCGCGATGGTCAGCGAGCCGGTCTTCTTCAGCAGGGCGTCCGAGATGACCCCGCCCAGCACGCCGCCGGCAAAGCCGCACAGGGCCGGAGCGGCGGCCGCGAAGCCGGCCTCCAGAATGTTCAGACCGCGTTCCTTGACCAGATAGATCGGGAACCAGGTCACGAAGAAATAGGTCAGGACGTTGATGCCGTACTGGCCGATGAAGACGCCGATGAGCATGCGGCTTTTCAGCACCTGCTTGACGTTGGGCCAGGAGAAGGCGACCGCCTTGGTGACGGTACGGTCTTCCATGCGGATCAGGCCGCCGCCGGCCTCGATGTAGTCGAGTTCGGCCTGATTGACGCCGGGGTGGTCGACGGGGTTGCGCACCACCTTCCAGAAGACGAAGGCGGCGAGAATTCCCAGGCCGCCCATGACGAAGAAGACCGAGTGCCAGTCATAGGTATGCACCAGCCAGCCCATGAGGGGGGCGAAGACGACCAGCGAGAAGTACTGGGCCGAGTTGAAGATGGCCGAGGCTGTGCCGCGCTCCGAGCCCGGGAACCAGGCGGCGACCAGCCGGGCGTTGCCGGGGAAGGAGGGGCTTTCGGCCAGCCCGACCATGAAGCGCATGGCGAACAGACCGGCGAAGATCGCGCCGCCCGTCAGGAAGCCGGAGAAGCCCTGAACGAGGGTGAAGAAGGACCAGGCGGCGATGGCCAGGGTGTAGATCAGCTTGGTGCCGAAACGATCCAGCAGAGCGCCGCCCGGGATCTGGCCGATCACATAGGCCCAAGCGAAGGCGGACATGATGTAGCCCATCTGGATGGGGTCGAGACCCAGATCTTTCGACGCCGCATCGCCCGCGATCGAAAAGGTCGACCGGTCGGCGTAGTTGATCGTCGTCAGGAGGAAGATCAGCAAAAGGATGCCGTACCGCACCTTGGTGCGGGGCGGGTTCGCGGCGAGTGCGGCCGCAACTGTCCCGTCGATCATCTATGCGTTTCCTCGATCTGCGAGACCAGACCGGGGGCGTCGATCACCGCTGGCCGTCTCTCCCTCACAGCGCCTCTGCGGGCGCCTTTAGACCGACGATAGGCAGGAAGTCCGCCGGGCGTCTAAGCTAAAATCCCTATAGATCGATCCAGGTTTGGTATCGATAGGAAACCGGTATCAGTTCATATCCTGCATCGGTTCATGCCTTCTTCGGATTGGCGTGCATCGATCTCGTGAACCTATCGTCATTATGCGAGATCGGGTGACCGGCGCGCGGCGCGAGGCTCCTCGGATCACGCGCCCCATAGAGAGATCCGCGAAACGCGGGCGATTAGGGAGGGAGAGGCGATGCGTTCCAAGCATGGATTCCAATTTGCGTTGAAGGCCGGGGTGTCTGCGGTCGCCGTACTGGTGGCGAGCGCTGGCGGCGCTCATGCGCAGTCGGCCGGCGCGGCGGGCCAAGACGACCCCACGACCCAGGTCGATGAAGTCGTCGTCACCGGCTTCCGAGCCAGCCTGCAGGGCGCCATCAGCGCCAAGCGCCGCGAAAGCGGCGTCGTGGATGTCATCAAGGCCGAGGACATCGCCGACTTCCCCGACCTGAACCTCGCGGAATCGCTGCAGCGCGTTCCGGGCGTCACGATCACCCGCGCCAACGGCGAAGGTCGCCAGATTTCGGTGCGCGGCCTGGGTTCCGAATACACCCGCGTCCGCGTCAACGGCATGGAGGCCATCGCCACCACCGGCGGCACGGTCAACTCGGGCGGCACCAACCGCTCGCGCGGGTTCGACTTCAACATGTTCGCGTCCGAGCTGTTCAACAGCCTGACGGTGCGCAAGTCGGCCTCGGCGGACGTCGAGGAAGGCTCGCTGGGCGCCACGGTGGACCTGCAGACTGCGCGTCCGTTCGACTATCGCGAGCCGACGCTCGTGGTCGGGGTCCAGGGCAGCTACAACGACCTGGCGCGCGACGTGAAGCCTCGCTTCACCCTGCTGGCCTCGGACACCTGGATGGACGGCAAGTTCGGCGCCCTGTTCTCGGCCGCCTACGAGCAGCGTCACATCCTGGAAGAAGGCGCCAACATCACGCGCTGGACCTACGGCGGCGCGAACGGGGGGTTCAATGCGGCCTCTACGATTGATGGTTATACGATCGGTCAGATCAACAGCACCAACTATCAGGGCGCTTCGCCGACCGCGCTCTATCACCCGCGAATCCCCGCCTACGTCCAGTACGACCACAACACCGAGCGTCTGGGTCTGACCGGTTCGCTGCAGTTCAAGCCCGACGACCAGACGACCCTGACGCTGGACGTGCTATATTCCGACGTGAAGAGCACGCGCGACGAGGCGCAACTTCAGGCCATCGGCTTCAGCCGCGCCGGCACCGGCAAGCCGCAGACGATCATTCGCTCGGGTACCGTCGAGGGACGTAACATCGTCAAGGGCGTGTTCGACAAGGTCGACGTGCGCACCCAGTCGGCCCACGACGAACTGCAAACCCAGTTCCAGCAATATACCTTCACCGCGACGCGTAACTGGACCGACCGGTTCCGCTCAGGCTTCATCGGCGGCTATTCGCGGTCGGAGTTCACCAACCCGGTCTCGACCATCGTCACCTTCGATCGGGCCGACACCAACGGCTTCTCCTACGACTTCACGTCGCGGATGCCCAAGTTCGACTTCGGCTTCGACCTGACCAACCCGGCCAACTGGTCGATGATCAACGGCACGTCGGAAGTCCGCATCCGTCCCAACGCCGTGACCAACACCTTCACCACCGCCAAGGCCTATGGCGAGTGGGACGCCAACGAGCACATCACTCTGAAGGCCGGTCTGGACTATCGTCGTTTCGGCTTTGACTCGTCCGGCCAGACACGCGCCACGGAAACCGTTGTCCAGACTCTGACTGCGGCGCAACTGGCCGACGTGTCGCGGGTCTTCTCTGGCTTCGGACGCAACCTCGGCCTGCCGGGCGGGGTCGCTACCAGCTGGCTGGCGCCCGACCTGAACAAGTTCATCTCGACCTATAACATCTATTCCAACACCGGCATCTACGCGATCAGCGATCAGACTAACCAGGCGCGGGGTCAGAACGTCACGGTCCATGAGAACGATATCGGCGCCTACTTCCAGGCTGATTTCCGCTTCGACGCCTTTGGCTTGCCGTGGCGTGGCGACGCGGGCGTGCGTTATGTCCTGACCGAGCAGTACTCGGACGGCTATGCGCTGGTCGGCAACGCCATCCAACTCGCCCGGGCGCGCCGCGACTACGACATGTGGCTGCCTTCGGCCAATCTGGCGGTGGACCTGACGGATAACGTGGTGGCTCGCCTGTCGGCGGCCCAGACCATCTCGCGTCCGTCGATCAGCAGCCTGACCCCTGGCAGCGACATCAGCATCCAGGGCTCCAACCTGAGCGTCTCGTCGGGCAACCCCAACGTCATGCCGACCAAGTCCGACAATGTGGACGTGTCGCTGGAGTGGTATCCGGACGCGGACAGCTTGTTCTCGGTGGGACTCTTCTACAAGAAGATCAACACCTTGGTTCAGACCCTGCCGCAGGACATCCCCTTCAACCAGACGGGCCTGCCTCTGTCGTTGCTGGATGGCACGGGGGTCGCCCCCACCGCAATGTTCCGCACCACCCAGCCGATCAACACGGACGGGGGCAATCTGACCGGCTTTGAGATCAATGCCCAGAAACGCCTGAGCTTCCTGCCCGGCTGGATGGAGAATTTCGGAGTCCAGGCGAACTACACCTTCGTGGACTCCAAGGTCGAGTATCGGACCTCGCCCCTGCCCAATACGCCGGTGATCGAAGACACCTTGCTCGGCCTTTCGAAAAACGCCGCCAACTTCACCCTCTACTACGAGACCGACAAGTTCAGCATCCGGGGCTCGGCCGCCTATCGTCAGGGCTATCTGACCCAGGTGCCGGGCAACGACGGCAACAGCGTCCACGGCACCAACGAGACCCTGAACTTCGACGTCCAGGCCTCCTACAACATCAGCGACAAGCTGAAGGTCAGTGTCGAGGGCATCAATCTGACCGACGAGTTCAACGACCAGTACGTCGACGCCAGCAATCGCCTGAATGTTCGCAGCCACACCGGTCGCCAGGTCTTCGTGGGCCTGCGTTACACTTTTTAAGCGGGCTTCCTTCTCCTGTCCCGCGCTTGACGCCGTCCCTCAATGAGGGGCGGCGTTTTTTTAGTTGCCCGACAGCCCTATGAAGCGGTGCGCGAGTGTGAGGTATCGCTCAAATCCTGCTCCCGCACCCAAAATAACAAGAACCCCAGGGCCAAAATCCTGGGGTTTTTCGAGGATCTACGGCGTGGTGATGCTGAGCTTGTGGGTCGTGCCGTAGAGTGAAGGGCTGATCAGGGTGTTGGAGCCCAAGTTCACACGGAAAGCGAAGAAGAAGGTCGAGTTCGCCGGATAGCCGTTGAGCGCAGGGGTGGTGCCGCTGCGGCTCCTTCGTTGTCAATACGTATAGAAATATGTCGTGTTCACGCGTTTTTACAGCAGTTAAGTTGTTCAACGTTTTAAGAATACTTAAATTTTGTCGGTTTCTGGATCGGTGTCGGTTGGCTGGGAGTGAAATATAATTACGTAAAAACAAATCGCTACATGGATTTTGTGCAATCGAGTGGGAGTGAGGGGCGGCGGGCCCGCTGAGATAGTCTCCATATAGGGGCTTTGTTGACGATAGAGCGACTTTAGGCGCCTGCGGCCGGTTCGACCCGCGACTTCACGGTATTAGATTTGCGGTGTTGGCGTCGGTGTCTGACGCAATTCAGATTCTTGGAGCGTCCGCTCCGGTCACTCGGTCTTCACCGTCATCCGCATGGGGTGATGCAACTTTAGCCGTTTCTTGTCGACTTGGCCCGGTAGGTATTGGCGTCGATATTATGCCGCTTGAGCTTGTCGTAGAGTGTCTTGCGCGCCACCCCGAGCAGGGCCATCGCCTCGGTCATGTTTCCCAAGGTGGACTGGAGGGCTTCGCTGATGATCAGGGCTTCGTAGGCGTCGATGCGGTCTGTCAGCGGCGCGTGCCCAAGAGGGGCGGTTCCACCGTTGGCGGCAGGAAGGTCCAGCACGGCGCTGACGGCGAAGTTGCGCAGTTCGCGCACATTGCCGGGCCAGTCATGCTCCACCAGTCGCCGGCGAACGTCGTCTGACATCGTGTAGTCCTTGACGCCAATTCGCTTGGCCGCCTGCGCGGCGAAGAAGGCGAAAAGGGGGAGGATGTCCGACCGACGTTCCCGCAGCGCCGGCACGCGCAGGCGCACGACGTCCAGTCGGTAGAACAGGTCTTCGCGGAAAGCGCCCTTCTTCACCGCTTCGTGCAGATCGCATTTGGCGGCGGCGACCACATGCAGATCGACCGGCCGCGGTTCGCCTCCACCGAGAGATGTAACCTCGCGTTCCTCAAGTACCCGCAACAGTTTGACCTGCAGAGTGGGGCTCATGCTGTCGACTTCGTCCAGAAACAGCGTGCCTTTGTCGGAGGCTTCGATCCGGCCGACGTGCTGAGGCTGGCGATAGCCGGAGCGATCAGGCGCGTGGCCGAACAGTTCGGCTTCGGCGAAAGCGTCGGGAACGGCGCCGCAGTTGACGGCGATGAAGGGACGACCTCGCCGGCGGCCGAGCCGATGCAGCAGCAGGGCGACCAACTCCTTGCCGGTGCCGGTTTCCCCTTCGATCAGGACGTCCAGATCCGCCTTTGCGACGTGGGAGATCGTTTCCCGCAAGCGAACCATGACGGCGCTGTTGCCGATCAGGGGGCTGTCCGTATTGATGACGGCTGCGGCGGCGACGCGAAGAGCGCGGTGCTCCATCGCGCTGCGTCGGCTCTCCAGGGCCTGGCTGGCGGCACCGACCAGCCGCTCCAGCGGAAAGGGCTTTGTCAAAAAGTCGAAGGCACCGTCCTGAAGCGCCTGCACAGCCATGGGGATGTCGGCGTCGCCGCTGATCAGGATCACGGGGATTTCGGAATCGATGGTGCGGATGCGCGCGAACAGCTCCAGCCCGTCCATGCCCGCCATGCGAATGTCGGTCACGACCACGCCGGGGAAGTCGGCGTTCAGCATCGCAAGCGCCTGTTCCGCATCGGCGCACGGCCAGACGGTCAGATCGGCCAGTTCCAGGGCCTCGGTGATGGCGCGCCTGAGGGCGGCGTCGTCCTCAACGAATAACACCGGCGCAAGGCGGGGCTGGGGCGGGGGCAGGGGCTCGGTCATGCGCGTCTCAAGGTGATGCAGAATGCGGCCCCGCCCAGCCGCGAGGGGGCGGTTTTCAGGCTGCCGCCGAACTCGCGAGCGATGTCGCGCGCGATGCCCAGGCCGAGGCCCAGACCTTCCGGCTTGCTGGTGATGAAAGGGGTGAACAGCGCACCGGTAACATCGCCGCTGAAGCCGGGTCCGTTGTCGTGAACCATGACGCGGACGGTGTCGGCATCGTCCGCTTCGACATCGATGGCGATGCGAGGGGAGGCCGTTTCGTGAAGCGCTTCCACGGCGTTCTGAACCAGATTTATGAGAATCTGCTCCAGTCGGATGCGGTCGGCCGTGACGAGGATAGCGGCGTCCGGGCTGTCCAGGCAAAGGGTCACGCCAGCCGCGCGGATGCCGTCTGAGATTAGCAACAGGGCGCCTTCGATGGCCTCGTTCAGATTCACGGCCTGGATGGCGGGCGTGCCGCGTCGCGCAAAGCGACGCAGTTCGGTGGTGATCTTTCCGACGCGGTCCACCAGTTCGACAATGCTGCCCAGATTGCTCTTCGCGCGGCTCAATTCGTTGCGGTCGAGCAGGCGGCCAGTGTTTTCGGCGTGGGCGCGAATGGCGGCGATCGGCTGATTGATTTCGTGGGCGACGCCGGTGGTGACCTGTCCTATCAGGCCGAGACGATTGGCCTGGGCCAGTTCTTCACGCGCCGCGCGCCAGCGACCGTCGGCGGCCATCCGGCGCTGGGATTCCGATTTCAGGCGCTCATTCACCTGACGCAATTCGGCGGTCCTAAGCGAGACTTCATCTTCGAGCATCTGCTGCATGTCGGTCTGGGCCAGCCGTCGCATGTGAACGCGCCAGAAGAGGGCGAAGGCGAGCGCGCCGACGATGATGGCGCTGAGCACCGTCAGGCGCGCGCCGCCAGCGGCGCGGGCGCGAGCGGGCTCCACCGGCTCGAAATGCACGAGGCGGGCGCCCCTAAGCGCCACTGGCGTTTCGGCGGTGCGATAGGGGGCGTCCCTGACGGAGAAGCGCAGATCTCCCCCAGCGTCCGGGCGCAGATTCACACGATCCAGGGGCTGGGATCCGAACTGCATCGTGCGGCGAATCTCATCCTTCTCGGCCGCCGTGGCGAGACGGGTGGCGCGAAAGCGCCAGGGTTCGTGTCCGGTGATGATGACGACGCCGTGGGACTCGATGATCGCCGTGCGGCCGCGTTCGCGCGCCCACTGTGTCTCCAGTTTGGAGAAATCGATCTTAACGACGATGACGCCCAGGGCCTTGCCCTGTTCATCGATGCGGCGCGCGACAAACAGACCGGAGCGGCCGGTGACGGAGCCGACGGCGAACAGTTCCGCCTCTCCATCGGCCATTGCGCCCTGGAAATAGGGACGGAAGCTGAAATTCTCGCCGACGAAGCTGCCGGCCTGACGCCAGTTGCTGGCCGCCAATGTGTCGCCTTCGCTTCTGATCACATAGATGGCCGCCGCATCGGTCCTCTGGGCCAGAAGCTCGAGCTTGCCATTGAGGCGATCGATGGCGTCGGGCGCGCCGCTGGCAAGAACGGAATGAACGTCGGGGTATTCGCTCAACACCAGCGGAAGTAGACGGAATTTCTGCAATTCGCCCGCTAGCACGCGCGCGTGCTTCTCCGCCTGATCACGGGCGGCCGCATCCGTTTGCTTGCGGGCGACATCGTCGATCCATTGCGCCGAAAACCAGATAGCGAGAGCCGCCGCCCCCGCCAGCCCAGCGGCGGCGATGGTCAGAGCTCTATGTCTCGGAGTCAGAACGTGTGACAGCATTGTATAGAAACACATACAGTTTGTCACATTGTATGTGCATCATTCCATACGGTCTATGGTCTTATTGTGTCTGGCCGGCGTCTAAAAATGGTCAATGTAAACAACTGTGTTTTCACTATTTCAATCGGTCGTCGGACTTTTGTTTCTAGGTGTAGCTGTCTCCGCCAGAGTGTTTGAGGAAATGCGGCCTCTTGCGCCGTATCACGACAGAAGGCGGCGATTTTTCATATGCTCAGCCATCATAAGTCTTCGGGCTCAAACTTTGCGGCGACGCCGGGCGCCGAATCCGCTCCCCTGCGGGCTGCGCGCAAGGTGGGCGATCCGGTCGAAGTCGGGGGCATGACGCCGGCGCGCCGGCTGCGCAACATTGTCGGCGGATCGGCCGGGAACCTGGTCGAATGGTTCGATTGGTACGCCTATGCAGCGTTCGCGCTCTATTTCGCTCCGGTCTTCTTTCCCAGCGACAACTCGACCGCCCAGCTATTGAGCGCGGCGGGGGTGTTCGCCGTCGGTTTCCTGATGCGTCCCGTGGGCGCCTGGGTGATGGGGGTTTATGCCGATCGAAAGGGAAGAAAGTCAGGGCTGACCTTGTCGGTCAGTCTGATGTGCGCCGGCTCGCTGCTGATCGGCTGCACGCCCGGTTACGCCGATATCGGCATTGCGGCGCCGGCCCTGCTGTTGTTCGCGCGCCTGATTCAGGGGCTCAGCGTCGGCGGCGAGTACGGATCGTCCGCCACCTATCTCTCGGAGATGGCGACGGCCAAGAACCGTGGCTTCTGGTCCAGTTTCCAGTACGTGACCCTGATTTCAGGCCAACTTCTGGCTTTGGTTCTGTTGATCGTCCTGCAGCAGACGATGAGCGCGGAAGCCCTGGCAGGATGGGGATGGCGCATTCCCTTCTTCGTGGGCGCCGGCCTGGCTGTGGTGGTCTTCTGGCTGCGTCGCCGACTGGACGAAACGACCGCGTTCAAGGCTGAAGATACGCGCGCGGCGCCGCGATCCAGCGCCCTGCTGCTGATCCTGAAGCACCCGAAGGAGGCGCTTCTGGTGTTCGGCTTAACGGCCGGCGGCACCTTGGCCTTCTATACCTACACGACCTACCTGCAGAAATTCCTGGTCAACACCTCGGGCTTTTCGAAGGAGGCGGCGACCCAGATCAGCGCCGCCGCCCTGTTGGTGTTCATGCTGTTGCAGCCCGCGGTGGGGGCCTTGTCCGACCGGATCGGTCGGCGGCCGGTGATGATCGCGTTTGGCGTCACGGGAGTGCTGTTCACCGTGCCGATCATGTCGGCGCTGGCGGTGGTCGACAACAGCTTCACAGCCTTCTGGCTGGCTCTGGCGGCCCTGATCATCGTCTCTGGATACACCTCCATCAATGCCGTGGTGAAGGCAGAGTTGTTCCCGGCGCATATCCGCGCCCTGGGCGTCGCGCTGCCCTATGCGCTGGCCAACGCCATCTTCGGCGGTTCCGCAGAGTACGCGGCCCTATGGTTCAAATCGGAAGGAAACGAAAGTGTATACTTCTGGTACGTGACGGTGATGATCGGAATATCACTAATAATCTTTGTATGCATGAAGGATACGAAGTTTAACAGCAAGATTATCCATTAGATAAAATATCTATAAGTGCCTTTAGCTATGAATGTATTTCTTGTTTTGTCTGTGATGTGGATTTGACGCTCGCGGCAAAGGTCTCTTTGTCGGAGCTTTCTGGAGGGGTGGACTATGTCGAGCCGGGGTAACGCCGCGTATCTTAAGATGATGGCTATGGGGTCAGTCAGCGCGCTGAGTCTCATCGGCCCCGCCGCCATAGCCCAGGAGCGGCCTGTCAGGGCCGAGGCCGAGCAGGCGGGAGCGACCGAAGTGGGCGAGGTGATCGTCACTGGCCTGCGCGGCAAGCCCAGGACGGCGATCGAAAGCCCCACACCGATCGATGTGTTCAATTCAGAGCAGTTGACCCAGGGCGCCCAGACTGGCGTTTTCGAATCCATTCGCTATCTCGTGCCGTCGTTCAACCTGCCGTCGCGGGCCGGGGGCGGCAGTTCGACCGTCATCGCCACCGGATCGCTGCGGGGGCTAAACCCCGATCAGACGCTGGTGTTGGTCAATGGCAAGCGTCGTCACAGGACCGCGCTGATCAACTCGGTGTCGACGCTCTACAACGGCTCTGTCGGCGTTGATCTGAACATGATCCCGTCGGCCTCTATTTCCCGGATCGAGGTGCTGCGTGACGGCGCCGCCGCCCAGTATGGTTCGGACGCCGTCGCTGGCGTCATCAACGTCATGTTGAACGACAGCGACAAGGGCGGGCAGATCTCCGTCAGCCACGGGCAAAATTTCGATCGGCAGGACGGCAAGTATCTGACGGTGGACACCAACCTCGGCCTGTCGCTGGGCGAGCGCGGCTTCGCCAACCTGTCGTACAGCTATGTTGACCGCGGCGCGTCGAACCGCGCTGAGCGGATCGCGGACACCGTGCGCCTCTATCCGCTGGTCGGCGGCCAACCGGACCCGCGAGAGAAGAGCATCGACCGTCTGGTGACGACCAACTACGGCGCCATGCCCCAGGAATCGAATGTCTTCGGTCTCAACGCCGAGTATCGCCTGAACGAGGACGTCGAACTCTATACCTTTGGCACCTATGGCAACCGCGTCTCGGATCTGAACTGGACCTTCCGTCCCGCGACCAACGTCCTTTCCCTGCCCGAGATCGCGCCAGACGGCTTCCGGGCGCAGACGGTCATCAAGGACGAGGACTATGAACTGGTCGGCGGAGCGCGCGGCGTCGCCGGCGGCTGGGACTGGGATCTGTCCACCAGCTACGGGACCAGCATCTCGGACTGGGAGAACAACAGCTTCAACGCCAGCTTGGGCCCGAGCAGCCCGCGCCACTTCTACATCGGTCAGTTGCGTTCGGCCGAATGGGTCAACGCCCTGGACGTCACGCGCGGCTTCGAGCTGGAAGGCGCGGGCGACCTGCAGGTGTCGTTCGGCCTCCAGCACCGTTGGGAAAGCTACGAGATCGGGCAGGGCGACCAAGCCAGCTGGATTCAAGGCGCCTATGTCCGGCCGGTCGGTCAGCCCGGCGCGGGCCAGATTTTGGCGCCTGGCGCGCAATCCACGCCCGGCTTCCGTCCTGAGGACGAGGCTGATGTCAGCCGCAACAACTATAGCGCTTACGGCGAACTGGGTTGGAACCCGACCGAGCGCTTCTATCTGGGCGGCGCCGTTCGCTACGAAAACTTCGACGACGCGGCGGGCGATACGACGATCTTCAAGGTCAGCAGCCGCTACGAGTTTACCGATTGGTTCGCCGTTCGCGGCTCGTACAATACCGGCTTCCGCGCCCCCAGCTTGGCCCAGCAGGCCTATTCGGCGACCACCAGCCAACTGCGTGACATCGCGGGCAACGGCATTCTGGTGCCGCTGCGGCTGAAGAATCTTCAGGTCTCGTCGCCTGAGGCTATCGCCCTGGGCGCCAAGCCGCTGACGCCGGAACTGTCCAAGAATGTCAGCGCCGGCTTCACCCTGACGCCGTGGCGCAACTTCGCCCTGACGCTCGACGCCTATCAGATCGACGTGGATGACCGCATCGCGGTGACGACCACCTTCTCGCCGCTGGATACGCGCCTTTCGGCGGACGGCGTGACCACCATAGGCAAGCAGTTGCAGAAAATCCTTGTGGCCAATGGCCTCTCGCCGGACGTCAGCGGCCAGTACTACACCAACGCCATCGACACTCGGACGCGCGGCGTTGATATCGTCGCCACCTACAAGCTGCCGACGGACGGCTTCGGCGACTTCGACTTCAGCCTCGGCTACAACCACAACAAGACCGAGATCACCGGCATCATCGCCAACCCGCCTGAGTTGTCGGCGCTGGGCAATATCGTCATCTTCGACCGCAGCAAGCAGGCGGCCCTGACGGAATCCCTGCCGAAGTCTAAGATATCGCTGAATACGAACTGGTCTCTGGGGCAGGTCAGCGCCAATCTGCGGGCGACGCGTTTTGACGGCTTCGTCACGCGCAACGCCACCAACCCCGCTCAGGACCGGACCATCGAGGCGGACTGGATCGTGGATGCGCAGGTCAACTACGACCTGACGGAAGCCTTCCGTATCAGCGCCGGGGTCAACAACCTGTTCAACACCTATCCCACGCGCGTCGATGCGCCGTCGGCGGACCTGGGAACTAACATGTACAGCGGTCTGGCCCCGTTCGGCTTCACCGGCGGATCCTGGTTCGTGCGCGGCGTCTACAAGTGGTGATGAAAGGGGGCGTCGCCGGCTCGGCGGCGCCCCTCTTCTTTTGCGTTCGGGGAGAGAAATCATGCTGATTATTCGTCGTCGGTTCATGGGCCTGGCTGCGGCCGTCCTGGTCAGCGTCGCCTCGGGACCAGTGCTGGCCCAGGCGGCCGCTCAGGCTGCGGGCGCCGCAACGACGCCCGCCTTCGCCGCCTTCAAGCCGAAGACCAATGAGATCCTGTGGGACACCTATGGCGTCCCGCATGTCTATGGCGTGGACAAGCCCTCGGTTTTCTACGGCTATGGCTGGGCCCAGGCCCAGAGCCACGCCAGCGCGATCATCCGCCTGTATGGCGAGGCGCGCGGCAAGGGCGCCGAATACTGGGGGCCTGAATACGAGGAGACCTCGGTCTGGCTGCTGACCAACAGCGTCCCGGCCCGCGCCCAGAGCTGGTACGACCAGCAGGAGCCCGAGTTCCGCGCCAACCTCGACGCCTTCGCCGCCGGCATCAACGCCTATGCCGCCGCTCATCCCGAAGCGATCGCCGAGGATGTCCGTCAGGTTCTGCCCGTGTCGGGCGTGGACGTGGTGGCCCACGCCCACCGTCTGATGAATTTTGTCTATGTGGCCTCGCCCGGAAAGACTCTGGGCGAAGGCGATCCGCCGGACCTGTCCGAACAGGGCTCCAACTCCTGGGCCGTCGCGCCGCGGAAGACCGCGGACGGCCATGCCCTGCTGCTCCAGAACCCGCATCTGCCGTGGGCTACGGATTACTTCATCTATTACGAAGCCCATCTGACGGGGCCGGATTTCGAAATCTACGGCGCCACCCAGATCGGTCTGCCGATCGTCCGCTTCGCCTTCAACCAGCAGATGGGCATCACCAACACCGTCAACGGCATGGTTGGGGCGACCAACTACAAGCTGGCGCTCAAGGACGGCGGCTATCTGTTTGACGGTCAGGTGCGTCCGTTCGAGACGACCAGCACCACTTATCGCGTGCGCCAGCCTGACGGATCTGAGCTTGAGAAGCCGCTGGTCATCCGCACCACCATTCATGGTCCGGTGTTTGACCGTGCGGATGGAACCGCCGTCGCCGTGCGCGTGGCGGGTCTCGACCGCCCTTATATGCTGCAGCAGTATTTCGACATGGTGACGTCCAAGGATTTCGGGACCTATGAGACGGCGCTGAAGCGTCTGCAGGTGCCGACCTTCAACATCGTCTATGCCGACCGCGACGGCCATATCGACTATACTTTCAACGGCATCGCGCCGCGCCGCGCCGAAGGCGATCTGGCCTTCTGGTCCGGCCTCGTTCCGGGCGATACGTCGCGCTACCTGTGGACCGAGACCCACCCGCTGGAGGATCTGCCGCGCGTCACCGACCCGGTCGGCGGCTTCGTCCAGAACGCCAATGATCCGCCCTGGGTCGCCAGTTGGCCGGTGACGATGAAGCCCGATGACTACCCGTCCTATCTGGCGCCGCGGACGCCTGAGTCCTTGCGGGCCCAGTACGCCGTGCGCGCCATCGCCGAGACCGACGACATCTCCATGGACAAGTTCGTCCAGCTGAAACTGGGCCAGGACGCCGTCATGGCCGACCGCGTCCTGCCGGACCTGATCCCGGCGGCCTTGGCCGATCCCGACCCCGAGGTTCAGGCGGCGGCCCGTTTGCTGGCCGGATGGAACCGCACTTTCGACGCCGACAACCGCGCGGGTCTGCTGTTCGAGGAATGGGCGCGCCTGTTCGCCGGGCCGACCTTCGCAGGGCAGGGCGGCTACGCCGTCCCCTGGTCTGAACAGCGACCTATCAGCACCCCGACCGGTGTCCGCGACACGGCTGCCGCCGTCGAACAACTGAGGCGCGCCATCGCTGTGACCAAGCAGAAGTACGGCGCGGTCGACCGGCGTTTCGGCGACGTGTCGCGCTTCATCCTCGACGGCGTCGATGTGTCGGGCAGCGGCGGGTTCGGCAACCTGGGCGCCTTCCGCGTCATCACCTGGTCCGACCTGAACGCTCAGGGGGTGCGCACGCCGAACCATGGCGAGACCTGGGTGGCGATGATCGAGTTCTCGACGCCGGTGAAGGCCTACGGCCTGATGAGCTACGGCAATGCGCGCCAGCCCGGCACGACGCACCACAGCGACCAACTGGAAATGCTGTCGAACCAGCAGTTCCGCGAACTGTGGCTGCGTCGCGATCAGGTTGAAGCGAACGTGGAAGAACGGACGGCGTTCGCGCCTTCGACGATCCAAAGAAGGACGAGTCGATGAGAGGTTATCGTATGCGGAACTGGTGCAAGTACGGCGCGACCATACTGACGCCGATGGTGCTGGCGGCGACGGCGGTTCACGCTCAGGAACCGGCCTTCACCTCGATCCAGCCGGAGACGTTCGGTGTCGTCGGCTCGCTTTCGACTGCCTGGGCCGACTTCGACAATGACGGTGATCTGGATTTCGCCGTCTCGCTGAAGAGCGGCGAGGTTCGTCTCTATCGCAATGACGGAGGCGTTTTCGCCAACATTGGGGGTGAACTAGGCCTGCCGACCGGTGGGGACGAAATTCGCGGCCTCAGCTGGGGCGATTTCGAGGGTGACGGCTTTGTCGATCTGCTGGGCGGGTCGAACGTCGTGCCGGTCGTGCCGGGCCAGAACCGCTCCTATGTCTGGAAGAACGACGGGGGCAAAAAGTTCGTCGAGGTCGCGGCTGACATCGGCCTGACCATTCCCGAACGGATCAGCCGTCAGGCCAACTGGATCGACTTCGACAATGACGGCCGGCTGGACCTTTACGCCTCCAACCGTTCCGGCCCGAACCAGCTTTATCGCAATGAGCGCGGCCATTTCGTCAAAGCTGGAGGCGAGGGTGGCGTGAACGATCTGCGGCCCACGGTCGGCAGTTGCTGGTTCGACTATAACCGCGACGGCAGGCTGGACCTGATCCTGGCCAACCAGTCGGGCGCGACGGACGCCCTTTGGCGCAACGACGGCGGCGGCGTCTTCGTCGATGTGGCCCCGGCTCTGGGCATGGATCAGCCCGGCCGCGACCGCAGCGAAGGCGGCGTCGGTTGCGCCATCGGCGACTACAACAATGACGGCTATTTCGATGTCTTCGTCGCGGTCTATGGGGCCAACCTTCTGTATCGCAACAACGGCGACGGCTCCTTCTCCCAGGTCGCGGCCGAAGCCGGCGTCGACAACGACGGGCACGCGGTCAGCGCCGCCTGGGGCGACTATGACAACGACGGCCATCTCGATCTGTTCGTCGCCACCTATGAAGGCGAGCCGGGGTCGCAGACGCCGCTGAATCTGCTGTACCACAATGACGGCAACGGCCATTTCACCCAGGTCCTGACCAAGGACAGTCTGCTGAACGCCGCCGATCACAGCGTCGAATTCGTGGACTACAACGCCGACGGCGCGCTCGATCTGGCGGTGACGCGCGGCTATGGCCCGGTGGGCGGCCATTTCCTGTTCCGCAACGACCTGAACGCCGAGGCCCGTGCGCGCAGCCTCAGCGTCCTGGTTCTGGACGCCTCCGGCCGTGTCGTCGTGCCGGGCGCGGAGGTCCGGCTGTTCGACCAGGCTGGCAAGATCGTCGCCTCGCGTCAGGTTCCGACCGGCGGCGGCTACAACGCCCAGAGCGCCATCCCCGTCCACTTTGGCCTCAAGACGCTGGAGCCCCTGACGGTCGAAGTCACCTATATGAGCCCGAGCGGGCCAAGGGTGCAGAGAGTGACGGACGTCGATCCCGGCGCCTATATCGGCAAGTCGCTCAAGGTGGTCAGGACGGACTGAGGATCGTCCCGGTCGGACGTCAGGCCTGACGTAAAGGACACCGACGCGCGGGCCTCGGTGTCCACGCCCAGCGAGAAGACGTCGGGGCGGGAATAATCCGGAGCCTTTCGGCACTTCGTAGCTCGAACTAAGTCACTGACTTATAAGGTAAATGTCTTCTCCGCCTCTCGATGCCTTTCGAGGGGCAGCGATCCCAGGCGTCGGTCCTTCTGACGGTCTTCCTCCCATTGCCTGCCGAGACTCCGCCTCATACCGTCATAGGCCTGCAGGCGTCCTGACGTCGGCGCTTGAAGGCGGCCCAGCGCTTTGAGCATTTCGCCCAGCGCCGGATGAATCATGCGCCCCATGGCGGACAGCCCGCGCAGCGTTGACCGCAACGGCCCAGGAGCATGTCCGCGCTGGCCTCCCGTGCCGGATTGCGCCGGCGTGCGGCCTGGGTCGCCGGGAAGTCTGCAAAAAACATTCACACGCGTGAGAGTTAGTATTGACCAATGTTCGCGGACGAGCCAGCTTGGCTGAAGAACGCTGGCGGGAATGATCGGCGTCTGGGGAGAGAGCAAATGAAATCGTACATGATGATGTCCGCCTGCGTGTCGGCCCTGGGTCTGGCGATGTCGGCCATGCCGGCGGCGGTTCTTGCGGAAGAGCAGGCGCGTGCGGCGCCTCAGGATCCGGCCGTGACCGACGTCGGCGAGGTCTTGGTTACGGCGACGCGCCGGGCGACGCGCCTGCAGGACGTGCCGATCAGCGTCACGGCCTTCTCGCAGGAGCAACTGACCGCCAAGGGGATCGTCGGCTACGAAGGGCTGGCGCGCGAGACGCCGGGCGTCGTGCTGAACAAGCCGACCGCCAACTTCAACAACTTCACCGCGCGGGGCGTGGCCACCAACGGCTATAACGCCAACCTGCAGAGCACGGTCGCCATCTACATCGACGAACTGCCGATCTCGACCATCGGCAACACCACGGTGCTGGACCCGACCCTGTTCGACGTCGAGCGCGTCGAATTTCTGCGCGGACCGCAGGGGACGCTGTTCGGTTCGGGCTCGCTGGCAGGCGCGCTTCGCATCCTGACCAAGGCGCCGGTGCTGGATGAGTATCAGGCGGGCACCCTGGTCGATTTCGGGATGACCGGCGCGGACTCCTTCCGTCAGCGCTACAACGGCATGATCAACATCCCGCTGATCGAGGACAAGCTGGCGCTGCGCGTCGTCGCCTTCCACCGTGACGAAGAAGGTTACACCGACAACCTCGGCACCGGGATCACCAACTCCAACACCCTGATCAACAGCGGCGTTCGCGGCTCGATGCTGTGGAAGCCCGACGACCGCCTGTCGGTGCGCCTGACGGGATCGTACGAATATAGCGAGCCTAAGGATTCCGGCCTGATCAACCCCCTGCTGGGGCGCAACAAACGCGTGTCGGATCGGCCGGATCTGTTCGTCGGCGAGATGACCACCGCGAACGCCACGGTCGAGTACCAGTTCAACGGCGCCAAGCTGACCAGTTCCTCGACGCTGTCGCAGTTTGACCAGAAATTCTACGTCGACCTGGCCGGCACCTTCGGCGGCGCCATCGCCTTCGCCCTGGACGCGGACGGCTATCAGAAGACCTTCGTCGAAGAGCTGCGGCTGGCGTCGGATGCGGGCGGCAACATCGACTGGGTGGTGGGCGGCTTCTATCTGAAGCGCCGTTTGGACGTGGACTACTTCTATCGGTCGTCGCCCGAGTTCCTGGCCGCGCGCGGCATCACCGGCCTGCCGGACGAATATTACCAGCGCATGGGCGTGAACATCGAGTCGCATGAGTTGGCGGCGTTCGGCGAACTGACCTACCGCTTCAACGACGACCTGTGGGTCACGGGCGGCATGCGCTATGGCGACATGGCGGCCCAGGGCTTCACCGAGGCGGGCGGCTATAACAGCAACTATCTGATCATGGCGCTGTTTGGCCTGTCGGGCCCAGTCACCATCACCCCCATCGACGCCGCCGAAGGGCTGAAGGCCAAGGGGTCCAAGCCGTCGTTCAAGGTCAGCGCCTCGTGGCGGCCGAGCCCGGCGGTGACGACCTACGCCACGGTTTCGACCGGCTTCCGCACCCCGATCATCAACGGCTACGGCGGCCGACCCAGCCTGGTCGATCCCAACGACCTCATCATCCCGGACGGCGCCACGTCTGACGACCTGACCAACTATGAGTTGGGCGTGAAGGGCCGCTTCCTGGGCGGTCGGCTGTACGCCAACCTGGCCGCCTACTGGATCGACTGGAGCAATATCCAGGTTCAGGCCAACCGCGTGTCCGACTCGGTGCAGTTCGCCACCAATATCGGCGCGGCCGAGAGCAAGGGGCTGGAGTTCGAACTGCGGGCCTTCCCGATGACGGGCCTCAGCCTGGGTTTGAACGGTTCGTTCAACAGCGCCAAGGTGACCAAGTTGACGCCGGAGGAGGCCGCCATTTCCGGCGCTGTTCCCGACGCTCGACTGGCCAGCCCGCGCTTCCAGGGTGCGGCCAGTGCCGACTACACTTTCGACCTGCCCTATGGCGCGGCGGGCAACGCCTCGGTCGTGGTCCAGCACGTGGGCTCGTTCCCGGGCATGTTCCCGAACGTGCCCGGCCGGCCCGGGGTCCAGCAGGCGACCTACGGCTTCACGGAGTCCTATTACAATGTGAACGCCAGCTTCGCGGCCTCGCGCGAGAATCTGACGCTGGGCATCTATGTCGAAAACCTGTTCGACGATCACTCGATCACCTACGTCCACCCGGAGGCCTTCCTGGCCAACCGGTTCGGCACCATGCGCCCGCGCACGTTCGGCGTGCGTCTCGGCTATGAGTTCTGACCATGAGGGACGCGAATGTCTCGCTGATGCACGGGGTCGAACAGACCCCGCGCAAAGGCGCCTGGCTGGTGCTGGGCATTCTGTGCTTCGTCTATGTCCTGAACTTTCTGGATCGGCAGTTGCTGTCGATCCTGGCCAAGCCGATCCAGGATGATCTGGGGGTCACCGACGGCCAACTGGGTCTGATCAGCGGGCTCTATTTCGCGCTCTTCTATTGCATCATCTCGATCCCGGTCGCCTGGCTGGCCGATCGGACCAATCGGGTGAAGGTCCTGTCCATCGCCTGCGGCCTGTGGAGTCTGGCCACGGTCGCCTGCGGCATGGCTTCCACCTATCCGCAGCTGGTGCTGGCGCGGATGACGGTCGGGGTAGGAGAGGCGGGCGGCGTGCCGCCCTCCTACGCCATCATCACCGACTATTTCCCGCCCAGCCTGCGCGGTCGGGCCCTGGGTCTGTTCAACCTCGGTCCGCCGATCGGCCAGTCCCTGGGCGTCGCCTTCGGGGCCGCCATCGCCGCCGCCTACGACTGGCGACTGGCCTTCATCATCCTGGGCGTCGTCGGCGTCGTCGCCGCCTTTGTGGTGTTCTTTGTCGTTCGCGAACCCGAGCGGGGCGGACTGGACGTCCAGCCGGTCAGGGTCGAGGCGACGGCCGCCGCCGACGAAGCCGCCTTGGGCTTCTGGCCGACCTGCAAGATGTTCTGCACCAATCCGACCCTGATGCTGGCGGCTCTGGGCAGCGGCGCCAACCAGTTCATCACCTATGCGACGCTGAATTTCGCCACCCTGTTCCTGATGCGCGAAAAGGGCATGACCCTGGAACAGATCGCCGTCTTCTACGCCATCCTGATCGGCGTCGCGATCTGCGGCGGCATGTATGTCTCGGGCCGGATGCTCGACGTGATGAAGAAGAAGTCCAAGGCGGCCTACGGTCTGCTGCCGGGCGTGGCGCTGATCCTGGCCATTCCCTGCTTCGTCGGCTTCGTCTGGGCGCCGACCTGGCCGGTGGCCCTGGCCTTCATGGCTCCGCCCCTGTTCCTCAACTATTTCTACCTGACGCCCTCGGTGGCCCTGATCCAGGAAGAGGTGAAGCCGCGTCAGCGGGTGCTGTCGGGCGCCATCCTGCTGCTGGTCATGAACCTGCTCGGCCTGGGCCTCGGCCCGACCTATCTGGGTCTGGCCAGCGACTTCTTCGCCCGGACCAATCCCGAGCATTCGCTGCAGATGGCCTTCTACACGCTGACGCCCTTCTACGTGCTGGCGTCGGTCCTGTTCCTGATCCTGGCGCGTCGTCTGGGTCGGGAAAGCAAGGGAGTCGCGGCATGAAGACGACCATGATGCGGGGGCTGAGCCTAGCCGCCCTGCTGGCGGGATCAGCCGGGTCTGCGGCCCTTGCCGGGACGGTGGTTCAGGCGCCGGCCGGTCCGGTGCAGGGCGTCGTTCGCGAGGGCGTAGCGGCCTACAAGGGCCTGCCCTACGCCCAGGCCCCGGTCGGCGCCCTGCGCTGGCGGGCGCCGGCGGCCCTGCCGGCCTGGGCCGAGACGCGCGACGCCGGCGAATACGGCGCCGCCTGTCCCCAGCCCACGTCGCGACCCGGCAGCATCTACGCCTCGGTCCTGCCCAAGATCGCCGAGGACTGCCTGTTCCTCAACGTCTGGACGCCTGAAAGGGCCGAAAAGGCCCCGGTCATGGTCTGGATTCATGGCGGCAGTCTGGTCACCGGCGCCGGCAGCGAGGGCATGTATGACGGCGCGGCTCTGGCGGCGCGCGGCATTGTGGTGGTGACGATCAACTATCGTCTCGGCGTGCTGGGCTATATGGCCCATCCCGAACTGAGCGCTGAGAACCCCGAGGGTCTGTCGGGCAATTATGGCCTGCTGGACCAGGTTCAGGCTCTCAAGTGGGTACGCGACAATATCGCGGCCTTCGGCGGCGACCCGGAAAACGTCACCATCGCCGGAGAGTCGGCGGGGGCGCTCAGCGTCATGTACCTGATGGCGTCGCCTCAGGCGCGCGGTCTGTTCCGCAAGGCCGCGGCCCAGAGCGCCTATATGATCTCGACGCCCGAACTGCGCGGTTCGAGCCACGGCGAGGCCTCGGCCGAAGATGGCGGCCGGACGTTGTCGCAGGGGCTGAAGCGCGATGTCGCCGGTCTTCGCGACATGGACGCCCTGGAGCTGGTGGCGGCTGCGGCGGCCAACGGCTTTGCGCCGTTTGGCGCGGTCGACGGCAAGGTGCTGCCGCGCCAGTTGGTCGAGACGTTTGATCGCGGCGAGCAGGCGCCGGTGCCTGTGCTGGCCGGCTTTAACGACGGCGAGATTCGCTCCTTGCGCTTCCTGGCCCCGCCGCCGCCCGCGACGGCGGCGGATTATGAGGCGGCGATCCGCGCCCGCTACGGCGATCTGGCCGAGGATTTCCTGCGCCAGCATCCGTCCTCGGACATGGGCGAGAGCGTTCAGACGGCTGTACGGGACTCTCTCTATGGCTGGACCGCCGAACGGCTGGCGCGCAAGCAGACCGACCTGGGACAGCCGGCCTATTTCTATCATTTCGACCACGGCTATCGCACGGCGGACGAGATGGGGCTGCACGCCTTCCATGCGGCGGAAATCCCCTATGTCTTCGGCGCCTTCGATCGGACGCCGGTCGCCTGGCCGCGTCCGTCCCTGACGATCGGCGAGGCGCGCCTTAGCGAGGCCATGGCCGAATACTGGGTCTCCTTCATTCGCACCGGCCGACCTATGGCCGAGGGGGAGGCCGAGTGGCGTCCCTATGGCCAGGAGCGGAACTACGTGGCGTTCGAGGACGTCCCGCGGTCCGGCCGCCATCTGGCGCCGGGCATGTATGAGTTGAACGAAGACGTCGTGTGCCGCCGCTTCAAGGCCGGCGGGGTTCCGTGGAACTGGAACGTCGGCCTGTGGGCGCCGGAAGGAATGCCGAGTAAATGCTGATGACCGACGGGGACGTTCAGTCCTTTCCCCTGACGCTCGACAAGTTCCTGGATCACGCCGCCAAGTGGCGTCCGAATTCGGAGGTGGTCACGGCCCGGGACGACGGCTCCGTCGCCCTGATCGGCTACGCGGGCTTGCGGGCTCGCAGCGTGAAGATCTCAGGCCTTCTTCGCCAGTACGGCGTCGAGCAGGGGGGGCGTGTCGCCACCCTGGCCTGGAACACGCAAGGCCATGTCGAGGTCTGGTACGCCATCATGGGCATGGGCGCGGTTTGCCACACGTTGAACCCCCGTCTGACGGCCGAACAACTGTCGTCCATGCTGGAGCAGTCGGGCGCGCGGATCCTGTTCGTTAGTCCTGATCTCGCGCCGTTGGCGTCGCGCATCGCATCGCTGACGCCCCGACTTGAGCGAATCCTGGTGCTGGACCTGGACAAGGGCTTCGACGCGCCGGAAAGCGCGGCGGACATTCGTTTGCTGGAGCCGCTTCTGGCCGATGCGCCGAACGATATGGTCTGGGGACAGTTCCCTGAAACCGCGCCCAGCGGCCTGTGCTTCACCTCGGGCACCACGGGCGCGCCCAAGGGCGTGACCTACACCCACCGTTCCAGCTTCCTGCACACCTTGCGGCTGCTGCAGGCCGACGGCATGGCCGTCACGGGACGCGACAGCGTGCTGGCGGTCGTGCCGATGTTTCACGCCAACGCCTGGGGGCTGCCGTTTGCGACGTCCGCCGTGGGCGCGAAACTGGTTCTGCCGGGGCGGCGTCTCGACGGCGCCAGTCTTGCGCGCCTTGTAGCGTCGGAACAGGTGACGGTCGGTGTCGGGGTGCCGACCGTCTGGCTGGCGCTGCTGGAGCATGTCGAGGAGACGGGCCTTGAGCTTCCGCCCCTCGAACGGATCATCATGGGCGGCGCACCCCTGGCCCCGGCCCTGATGGAACGGATCGAGAAGCGCCTGGGCGTCCTCATCCAGACCAGTTGGGGCATGACCGAGTTGTCGCCGTCAGGCACGGTGGCGCCGCCGCATGATCAGCGCCGCTCGGCCCATTTGTCGGGGCGCCCGGGGATCGGGATTGATCTGCTGCTGACGGACGAGGCGGGACAGGCCTTGCCGGAACAACGCGGGGCCGAAGGGCATCTGAAGGTGCGCGGAGCGACCGTAGTCCGCCGGTATTTCGGTCAGGATCAGGACGCTGTAGACGTCGACGGCTGGTTCTCGACCGGCGATCTGGCGCGCATCGATGCGGACGGCAATCTGACCATCACGGGCCGGGCCAAGGATCTGATCAAGTCTGGCGGAGAATGGATCAATCCGGCCGAGATCGAGGCCGTCGTCGGCGCCCTTCCGGGCGTGGCGCTGGCTGCGGTCATCGGGCGGTCTGATCCCAAGTGGGGCGAGCGGCCGATCCTGCTGGTCGAGGTTTCCTCAGAAGCGCCGGCCGATGACGAATCCCTGCTGGAGCCCTTGAAGGGCAGGGTGGCTTCGTGGTGGATTCCCGACGCCGTCTATCGGCTGGAACGAATGCCTCTGGCCGCGACCGGCAAGATTGATAAGCTGAAGTTAAGAGCCGATTACGGCGCGCGTTGACCCAGTATCCTTTTCCTCGCCCTGAACAGGTCACCGAACGAGTTCCCTTGCCCCAGTCTGCCAAACCGACCCGACGCAAGCCGACCAAGGCTGAACAGCGCGCCGAAATGACCGAACAGATCCTCGACGCCGCCGAGGAGCTGTTCTCCAAACACGGCCTCTATGGGGTGACGCTGAAGGACGTGGCGGGCAAGGTCGGGGTGCATCATACGCTGGTGAACTACTACTTCGAGGACAAGCGTCACCTGTTCGACGCCGTCTTCGCTCGTCGCGCCCATGTCACCAGCGAGCGGCGGATGGCGGCGCTGGACGCCTATGAGGGCGCGTCAGGCGGCAAGCCGACGGTAGAAGGGGCCCTGCGCGCCTTCCTCGACACCGACCTGGACCTCTATATCGAGGGCGGGGAGGGCTGGAAAAACTACGCCGCCCTGGGCGCCCAGGTGGCCAATACGCCCGAATGGGGCGCCGATCTGATGGATCAGCATTTCGACCCCGTGGTTCTCAGATTGATCAACTTGCTGAAGCTGGCCCTGCCAGGCTGCAGTGAAGAGGATATCTTCTGGGGCTACCACTTCGTCACAGGGGCCCTGATGCTGACGCTGGCGCGGACGGGGCGGATCGACAAGCTCTCGGGCGGGCGGTGCCGGTCTGACGACTTCGTCGCCGTCAAGGAACGCATGGCCGCTTTCATGGCCGCCGGCTTCCGCGAGGTCTGCGCTCGTCGTGGATCGACCTGAAAGCGGCGCGCCAGCCGCCCCTACCTTTCGCTTGAAATACTCACTCTCTTGTTAGTTAATGTAATGCGGAGACAAACCATGTTGCAGGGCCGTGTAGCGATCGTCACCGGCGCCGGGGGCGGCCTTGGCCGCCGCCATGCCCTCTATCTCGCCTCGCAAGGCGCGCGGGTCGTGGTCAACGACCTGACCGAGGACGCCGCTCGCGCCGTCGCGGACGATATCATCGCAGGCGGCGGAGAAGCCATCGCCGCCGCCGGGTCGGTGACGGATGTGGACGCGGTTCAGCGCATGGTTGATGCGGCCATGGCCCAGTGGGGCAGGATCGACATCCTGGTGAACAACGCCGGCATCCTCCGCGACAAGAGCTTCGCCAAGATGACGATGGACGACTTCCGCCTGGTGGTGGACGTGCACCTGATGGGGGCCGCCATCTGCTCCAAGGCGGTGTGGGAGATCATGCGCCAGCAGAACCATGGCCGGATCGTCATGACCACCTCGTCGTCGGGTCTCTATGGCAACTTCGGCCAGGCCAACTATGGCGCGGCCAAGCTGGCCCTGGTCGGTCTGATGCAGACCCTGGCCATCGAAGGCGAGAAGTACGGCATCCGCGTCAACGCCCTGGCTCCGACCGCCGCCACACAGATGACCGACGGCGTGCTGTCGAACAAAAGCCTGACGGCGCTCGATCCGGGTCTGGTCAGCCCCGGTCTGCTGGCTCTGGTGCATGACGACGCCCCGACCCGCGCCATCCTGTGCGCCGGGGGCGGCCATTTCGCCCGCGCCAACGTCACCCTGACCCAGGGCGTTCGCATCGGCGGCGGCGCGGACGCGGGCCAGGCCCTGATCGCGGCCTGGGATCAGGCTTCGGATCGCGCGGGCGAGGCCGTGCCGGCCTATGGCTTCCAGCAGGCCGAGCAGGAACTGGCTTCGGCTGGCGTGACCGGTCCCGTGATGGCGAGGGCCTGATGCGCCACGCCGTCATCGTCTCGACCGCCCGCACGCCGATCGGCCGCGCCTATCGCGGCGCCTTTAACGACACGCCGTCGCCGACCCTGGCCGCCCACGCCCTGACGGCGGCGGTCCAGCGTGCGGGCGTGGATCCCGCCGAGATCGAGGACTGTCTGCTGGGCTGCTCCCTGCCGCAAGGCGTGCAGCAGTCCGTCGGCCGCATGGCGGCCCTGGCCGCCGGCTTCCCGGTGTCGGTCGCGGGCATGACCCTGGACCGCCAATGCTCCTCCGGCCTGATGACCATCGCTACGGCGGCCAAGCAGATCATCGTCGATCACATGCAGATCACGGTTGCGGGCGGGGTGGAGTCCATCTCCATGGTCCAGACCGAGCAACTGCGCGTCGCGTCCGATCCGCTGGTCCTTCAGCATCAGCCCGACGCCTATATGTCCATGCTGGACACGGCCGAGACGGTGGCTCGCCGCTATGGCGTTTCGCGCGAAGCCTGCGACGCCTACGCCCTGCAATCGCAGCAGAGAACCGCAGCCGCCCAGGCTGCAGGCCGTTTTACCGACGAGATCGTCCCCCTGGCCTCGCGCATGAAGATCATCGACAGGCAGAGCGGCGAAGTCAGTTATCGCGAGGTACTGCTGCAACAGGATGAGGGCGCGCGCGCAGAAACCACGGCCGAAGGCCTGGCCTCGCTGCGGACCGTCTTCCCCGAGGGCACAGTGACGGCCGGAAACGCCAGCCAGCTATCGGACGGCGCCTCCGCCTGCCTGCTGATGGAGGCGGGCGAGGCCGAGCGCCGGGGGCTTCAACCCCTGGGCCGCTACATCGGCATGGCGGTGGCCGGCGTCCGCCCGGATGAGATGGGCATTGGTCCTGTCGTCGCCGTGCCGCGCCTGCTCGAGCGGTTCAATCTGAAGATGGACGACATCGGCCTGTGGGAGCTGAACGAGGCCTTCGCGGTTCAGGTTCTTCATTGCCGCGACCAACTGGGCATCCCGGACGAGCGCCTGAACGTCAACGGCGGCGCCATCTCGATCGGCCACCCCTACGGCATGTCCGGCGCCCGCATGGTCAGCCACGCCCTAATCGAGGCGCGGCGTCGCGGCGAACGCTATGTCGTCGTCACCATGTGCGTAGGCGGCGGCATGGGGGCAGCAGGACTGTTCGAGGTGTTGTAGCGGCGTGCTGGGAAAATGAACTGAGGGACCCTTCGACGCCTTTCGGCCTCAGCAGTTCTTGCCTTGCCGCTGTCTTTGTTCACAGCGCCGCTGTTCGCGTTGCCAGTCACGCTGTTCGCGCTCGCGTCTGGCCCTGGTCTCTTCGTCGGAGGTGGTGACGGCGTCGACGCCCGCGCCGAGCACGGCGCCGGTGGCCTTGACCGTGCCGCCGACCACGGCCGCGCCGGTTCCGACCACCGCCCCGACCAGGCAGCCTTGCAGCATCAGCGAACCGCCGACGAGGGCCAGAAGGGCGGTCGCCCGCGCGAAGGGTTTGATCATGAAAATCTCCCGAGGCGCCTATTCTGCGCGACGGAAGTGAACAGAGGCTGACGCGACAGCGAGGCGATCCTCCCCCGCTGCGCAGGGGAGGATTATGAAGCCTACAGGCTGTCGACCATGACCAGTTCGGCGTCTTCGCTGGCCGTGATGGTGATCGTCGGCTCGTCGACGATGCCGGCGCCGTCGCGGGCCTTCAGCGTCGCGCCGTTGACGTCCACCTGACCCACGGCGGGGACCAGATAGGCGCGACGGCCGGCGGCCAGGTCATAGGTCAGGCTCTCGCCCGCCTTCAGCGTGGCGGCCAGGATTTTGGCGTCGGCGTTGATCGTCAGGGCTTCGTCGGCGGGATCGCCCGAGGCCACGACGGTGAAGCGGCCCGAGCGGTCGCTCTTGGGGAACTCGCGCTGGCCCCAGGACGGCGGGGCGCCCGGCTTGTCCGTCTCGATCCAGATCTGAAACAGGGTGGTCAGCTCGTTTTCGAGGTTGAACTCCGAGTGACGGACGCCCGTGCCCGCGCTCATCACCTGAACGTCGCCCGCGACGGTGCGGCCCTTGTTGCCCATCGAGTCCTCGTGGGTGATGGCGCCGGTGCGGACATAGGTGATGATCTCCATGTCGGCGTGCGGGTGAGGCGGGAAGCCCGACTTGGCGCCGATCTCGTCGTCGTTCCAGACGCGCAGACGGCCCCAGCCCATGCGCTTGGGATCATAGTAGTTGGCGAACGAGAAGTGGTGGCGGGCGTTCAGCCAGCCGTGGTTCGCGCCGCCCAGGGTTTCAAAACGTCGAACGTCGATCATGGTGTGGTCTCCCTTCCAAGGAATGCTTGAGACCTAGATAGGATCGCGAAATTTTATTTGCAACTGTTGTGGTTCCAGATTGGACTCAGCCCACCTGAGCCCGATGCCGCAGCATGGCGTCGGCCAGGACGATAGCGGCCATGGCCTCGACGACCGGGACGCCACGCAGGGCGACGCAGGGGTCGTGGCGGCCCTTGGTGCGGAGGTCGACCTCGGCGCCGTCGCGATTGATGGTCTGGCGCAGGGTCAGGATGGAGGAGGTGGGCTTGAACGCCACCCGCGCCGTCAGCGGCTGGCCGGTCGAGATGCCGCCCAGGACGCCGCCCGCCTTGTTCGACAGGAAGACCGGCAGGCCGTCGTCGCCCAGGCGCATCTCGTCGGCGTTGTCCTCGCCCGACAACTCGGCGGCGCCGAAGCCCGCGCCGATCTCGACGCCCTTGACAGCGTTGATCGATATGAGGCCGGCGGCCAGTTCGGCGTCCAGCTTGGCGTAGAGCGGCGCGCCCCAGCCGGCGGGAACGCCCGTGACCTCCAGCGCCACGACGGCGCCGATGGAGGAGCCGGCTTTGCGCACGCCGTCCAGATAGTCTTCCCAGGCGGGGACGACGTCAGCCGAGGCGGCGAACAGGGCGTTGTCATAGACGGCGTCGAAGTCGAGGGCTTCGTCGGCGATGCGGTGCGGGCCGAGTTGGACCACGCCGGCGCGGATGCGGATGGTGTCGCCCAGGACCTTGCGGGCCACGGCACCGGCCGCCACGCGGCTGGCCGTCTCGCGGGCCGAGGAACGCCCGCCGCCGCGGTGGTCGCGCACGCCGTATTTAGCCTGATAGGCGTAGTCGGCGTGACCGGGGCGGAAGGCGCGGGCGATCTCGCCATAGTCCTTGGAGCGCTGGTCCGTATTCTCAATAAGCAGACTGATCGGCGTCCCGGTGGTGACAGGGCCGTTCCCGTCGTCGAAGACGCCGGACAGGATGCGGACCTGATCGGCCTCCTGCCGCTGAGTGACGAAGCGGCTGCCGCCGGGCTTCCTCAGGTCGAGCAGGGGCTGGATGTCGGCCTCGGTCAGCGGGATCAGCGGCGGGCAGCCATCGACGACGCAGCCGATGGCCGGGCCATGGCTTTCGCCCCAGGTGGTGACGCGGAACAGGTGACCGAAGGTGTTGTGCGACATGGCTTACCGCTTAGGCCGCGATCCGCTCCGGCGTCCAGACCCGCGTGAAGCGAAGCAGCAGGTCTTCGGCCGCCGAGGGCAGGTCGGCCGAAGCCTCCAGCTTGACGAACAGGTCGCCGGCGGGGCGGTTTCCGCGCGCGGGCAGACCCAGGCCCTTCAGCCGCAGACGCACCGGTTCTACCATGTCGGGCACCAGCCAGGACGAGCGCAAACCGGCGTGGGTCTGGATCTCGATGCGGCCGCCGTCGTCCATCATCCGCTGCGGCACGGCCCAGTCCATGAACAGGTCGCCGCCCAGAACCGACAGGCCGTCAGCGGGTCGGATCAGGATGGGCAGCAGGGCGTCGCCGCCATCCGCGCCACCGCGTTTCAGGCGGATCCTGTCGCCGGTGCGCACGCCGGGCGGCGTGTGGACCAGCAGGGTGCGGGCACCCAGGGTCACGCGGACACACCCGCCGCTGATCGCCTGCATCGGCGTCAGGGCCAGCAGCGAGGAGGGGGCGGGAGGCTGGATAAAGGGCGTCGCCTTTAGGTGTGTCTGGGGCGCGGGCAAGGCCAGGGTCTGGGCCTGCAGCAGCCGGTAAGCGGCGATGACGTTGCGGAACCGCTCGGCGTCGCCGCCCGGCAGATCAGGTCGCGCCGTCTTGACCGCCGTGCGGAAGGCCGAGGCCAGACCCTCGCTGCCGACGGGACCCGTCAGGCCCAGAAGGGTCCGGGCGTTTTCGAGGGTGAGGGCGTCGGCGCACATGGCGGCCAGCCTCGGGCCCATATGGTCAAGACCGAGTTAACCTTGCCCAATTTTGAAAAATCGCGGCCTGATGTTGGCGCAACGTAAGGATGGGCGTCACCCGTTCGACGTAGCGTCGTCGCGAGGGCCAGCCTCGCCGTTCAACAAGGGAGAAAACACCATGCGCGTGATGGTGATGATGAAAGGGACGGACGCCATCGAGGCGGGGGTTCAGCCGTCCGAGGCGCTGATCCGAGATATGATGACCTTCAACGAGGAACTGGCGGCGGCGGGCATGTTGCTGGCCGGCGAGGGACTGCAGCCGTCGTCGAAGGGCAAGCGGGTCGTTTTCGGCGGGCGCGACACGCCGATCGTGATCGACGGGCCCTTTGCCGAGGTCAAGGAACTGATCGCCGGCTTCTGGATCTGGCAGGTCAAGGACATGGACGAGGCCGTCGCCTGGGCGCGCCGCATCCCCGACACTGACAAGCTGCACGGCGAGGTCGAGATCCGACCCATCCTGTCGACGGAGGATTTCGAGGCCATCACGCCCGACATCGTGGCGCGTGAAGAGGCGTTGCGGGACCAAGCGGGGCGTTATGGTGAAGCTTGATGTCGCTGACTAGTCTACGCCTGATGACGTAGGGGAAGCGTGGGTGTAAGGAGTCGGTTCATGACCCAGTCCGTGATCCCGCCCAGCCCGTCCGCCGAGGACTACGCCGCGCAACTGGCGGCCAATGCGGATGAGACCATCTTCGAGCGGGGCGATCCCTTCGCCCTTTTCGTGGAGTGGCTGGAGGCGGCCAAGGCGTCGGAGCCGAACGACGCCAACGCCATGGCCCTGGCCACGGTGGACGCGGACGGCCTGCCCGATGCGCGCATGGTGCTGCTGAAGGACGTGGACGCGCGCGGCTTCACCTTCTTTTCCAATCGGGAAAGCGCCAAGGGCGAGCAGTTGTGGGCCCATCCGTCCGCGGCGCTGCTGTTCCACTGGAAGAGCCTGCGTCGCCAGGTGCGCGTGCGCGGCGCCGTCGAGCCGGTCAGCGCCGCCGAGGCCGACGCCTATTTCGCCAGTCGCGCCCGCGAAAGCCGCATCGGCGCCTGGGTCTCGGATCAGTCACGCCCCTTGGCCAGCCGGGAAGTGCTGGAAGCCGGGGTCGCGGCGGAGACGGCCCGATTTGAAGGCCAGGACGTGCCGCGTCCCGAGCGCTGGAGCGGCTGGCGCGTCGTTCCGCAGCAGATCGAATTCTGGCGCGACCGTCCGTTCCGCCTGCATGATCGGTTGCGGTTTGACCGCAACCGCGACGACTGGAAGCGGACGCGCCTCTGGCCCTGAGGCGTCAGGCGGCGTAGCGCGCCAGGAAGGTCTCCACCGCATCCTCGGCGATCTGTCGCGGGGGCCGCGCCGCCATCACTTCGTCGCCTGTCACCAGGGGCACGAAGAAGACGGGGTGTTCGACCATCCCCATCAATTGACCGGCCGCCCAGGACGGCTTGGCGATCTTGATCTGTCCCGCGGCGCTCATGTCGGCCAGGGTGGCGATCAGCACGGCGCCGAAGTCATGCTTGCAGCGCTCGAAGAAGCTCCGGGCTACGGCCTCGAAGCGCGGGCGTTCGGCCACGACCAGCCGGAACACCGAATGCACGAACGGGTCGCTCATGAATTCCGTGTAGGCGCTGAGGAAGCCCGTCAGTCGTTCACGCGGCGCGCCTTCGCAGGTTTTGACCGCCGCCATGCGTCGCGAGAAGTCCTCGGACGTGTCTTCGATGACCGCGGCGAACAGGGCCGCCTTGCTCTCGAAAAACGCATAGAGGGTGGCGGTGGATACCCCGGATTCGCGGGAGATCGGCTCCATCCGTGTGGAGGCGTAGCCCTCGGAAATAAAATGCAGTCTGGCCTGGCGCACAATGGCGGCGCGTCGAGGGTCGTCGAGATCATGGACCGCAGCGGTCATCGGAACATTGCCCAGATGTAATGCGACCACGTTGCCTCTTTTTGGTCATGATTGCAAACGCGAACAAGGTTCCGTGAGCAGAAATCAACTAATGATGCCAAGCAGCTAGGAGCGGGTGCGCTAGAACCGGGGCCACAAGGCGAATGACCGCCTGCGGATCTTCCAGGCGTACCGCCGCGGTGGCGTCGGCGACGATGAAGTCGGCGTGGGTCCGTGAGGGTTCGGTCAGGCGTTCATGGCCGGGGCGGACGGTCAGCAGATACTGGTGGATGACGGATTCGGCGGTGCGTCCCCGCTCGGTCTGGTCCCGCAGCAGGCGGCGGATGAAACGGATGTCGGCGGGGGTGTCGACGAAGACCTTGATGTCGAACAGCGCCGTCAGCGCCGGGGTGCACAGGACGTGGGTGCCCTCGACGATCACGACTTCGGCGGCGTGGATGGCTTCGCCCCCGGGATCGCGGCCGTGGTGGAGGAAGGAATAGAGCGGGGCCATGACCGGCCGCCCGGATTTCAGCTCCGACAGGTGCTCGACCAACAGATCATGGTCGCGCGCGGCCACATCGTCGAAATCGTGGGTGTCGGCGTCGAAGCCGGGAACGCTGGCTGCATCCCGGTAATAGGAGTCTTCGCGCATCAGAACGGCGACGCCTTGGGGCAGGGAGGCGACCAGGGCCTCGGCCAGCGTGCTCTTGCCGGAGCCGGAGCCCCCGGTGATGGCGATCAGGATGGTCATGGGGCTCTCCGTGCGTCTCGCCCGCTTTCTAGGCGGGTCCGCCGCGATTGACCATGTTTCACGTTTGACCTGATCGCGGGTCGAGCCTGCCCTCGCCATCCGCCTTTATGGGCAAGGCTTTGCCGTTCGTTGCGGAATGGGGGCGACGTGTTGTGTTCTGGCGGCGGCGGCCGGCAGGAGAACGGCGATTTGTACGGCTGAGGCGCCGTTGCTTATCGCTGTTCACCTAGATAGCGTCGGCGCAAAGCGCCACGTTTAGAGGGCGCACGACGAGGGAATGCGATGCTGGGTTTGATGCAGGACTGGCCGCTGACGGTCGACAAAATTCTCGATCACGCCAAGAATTGGCACCCCAACCGCGAGGTCGTGACCCGTTCGGTCGAGGGGCCGATCGAGCGCACCACCTATGGCGCGATCCACGGTCGCGCCAAGCGGGTGTCGAACGCGCTGAAGGCCTGGGGCGTGCAGCCCGGCGACCGGGTCGCCACCCTGGCCTGGAACACCGCGGACCATATCGAGACCTGGTACGGCATCATGGGCATCGGGGCGGTCTGCCACACCCTGAACCCGCGCCTGTTCCCGGAACAACTGGTTTACATCATCAACCACGCCGCCGACCGGATCATCTTCGTCGATCTGACCTTCGTGCCGCTGCTGGACGCCATCCTGCCGCACTGCCCGTCGGTCGAGCGGGTCGTGATCCTGACCGACCCCGGCCATATGCCGCAGACCAAGCTGCCGGTGGTCGACTGCTATGAGACGGTGCTGGAGCAGTCGTCGGAAGACGTGACCTGGGGCGGGTTCGAGGAAAACACCGCCTGCGGCCTCTGCTACACCTCGGGCACGACGGGGAACCCCAAGGGCGTCCTCTATTCGCACCGCTCGAATTTCATCCATACGCTGCTGGGGCTGCAGTCGACCGTCCTGGGCGCCACGCCCAAGGAAGTCATCCTGCCCGTGGTGCCGATGTTCCACGCCAACGCCTGGGGCATCGCCTTCGGCGGGCCGGCGGCGGGGTCCAAGCTGGTCATGCCGGGCGCGCGCATGGACGGCCCCTCCATCTACGAACTGCTGGAGATCGAGGGCGTCACCTTCTCGGCCGCCGTGCCGACGGTCTGGCAGGGTCTGCTGAACCACCTGCGCGAGAACAATCTGAAGCTCTCGACCGTCAAGCGTGTGCTGATCGGCGGCGCCGCCGTGCCGGAAAGCATGATCCGCGCCTTCCACGACGAGTTCGGCGTCGAGGTCCTGCAAGGCTGGGGCATGACCGAGACCTCGCCCATCGGCACCCTGTCGAACATGACGCCGGAACTGGCCGCCCTGCCGTTCGAGGAACAGCTGAAGTGGCGCGTCAAACAGGGCACGCCGCCGCTGGGCGTCGAACTGAAGCTCAAGGACTACGACGGCAAGGAAATGCCGCACGACGGCCAGACCTATGGCCGGCTGATGATCAAGGGGCCGACCATCTCGCGCGCCTATTTCCGCGACGATAGCGAGATCCTGGACGACGAAGGCTTCTTCGACACCGGCGACGTTTCGACCATCGACGACCACGGCTTCATGCAGATCACCGACCGGGCCAAGGACGTCATCAAGTCCGGCGGCGAGTGGATCAGCTCCATCGAGATCGAGAACCTGGCTATCGGCCACCCCAAGGTCGCCCTGGCCGCCGTCATCGGCTCGGCCCACCCGAAATGGGATGAGCGCCCGGTCCTGCTGATCAAGCTCAGGGAGGGAGAGGCTGAGGACAAGCAGGAGCATCTCGACTTCTTGGTCGGCAAGATCGCCAAATGGTGGATGCCGGACGACGTGGTCTTCGTGGCCGATATTCCGCTGGGCGCGACGGGCAAGATCGACAAGAAGCTGCTGCGCGAGCAGATGAAGGACTATCGCCTGCCGACTGCGGGCTGATCCTTCAGGAGGGCCGCATGGCTGAACCATCCCGGACGCAGGCGCGAACGGCTGAAATCCGATTGCGCTGGCTGACGCTGGCGGCGTTTCTGGCGCCGTTTCTGGCGCCGCTTCTGGTGCTGGTCGCGGTGTTCGGCGCCCGGTTGGGCCTGTGGAGCGTCGGTTTCGGGCTGGAAGTCCTGACGCTGAAGATCGGCCGCATCCTGGCCTTCGTCGGACTGGCGGCGGCTCTGGTCGCGACGATCATCGCGCTGAAGGACGTGCGCCGGCGCGGGCTTTATGCGGTCGTCGCCCTGGTGGTCGTCGGCGCGACCATAGCCCTGCTTCTGGTGCAGGAGCGGCGTTTCGCGGTCGAGGCCGCGACCGATGTCACGACCGACGCGGCCGAGCCGCCGGCCTTCTCGCGCACGGTGGTCGCCATGCGGGGCGGGCAGGGGGCGGCGCCCGTCGCCTGTCCCGGCCTGATCGCCGTTGCGCGTCAGGTGGCACCGGAAACCGCAGCGGCGGCGCTGGAGGCGGCGGGCTTCACGGTGCGCGGGGCGGCGCCCTTCCGCGCCGACGGCTCCAAGGAAGGCTTCTGGTTCGGCCTGACCTATGACGCCGCCATCCGTATCCGGCCTGGTCGCACCGACATCCGCGTCGCTGCGCGCGAAGACGTGAAAGTGGGCGATGAAGCCTGCCGTCTGGCCCGCGCCGTCGCGGAGGGTCTGCAGCCTTAGGGCGAGGTCAGGCTATAGCGCGCCGCCAGCGTCGGCTCCGGCGCGGCGGTCGCCCGGCCCTCCTTCACCAGTTTGATCAGGTGCGACAGCACCGACAGGCTGGCCGCCGGCCACAGGCGCTGATCGACGGCGGCGTAGAGGGCGGGGACGATCGCGGCGATCGTCGCGTCCCCAGCCGCCAGCCGCGCCATGATCTGCGCCTCGCGCTCCAGCCGATGGTCGCGATAGGCCTTGAGGAAGGGGGCGGGCTGGGTGATCGCAGGACCGTGCGTCGGCCAGATCGTCGAGAAGCCGCGCGCCAGCACTCGATCCAGACTGTCCATATAGGCCGCCATGTCGCCGTCGGGCGGGGCGACGACCGTTGTGGACCAGCCCATGACGTGGTCCCCGCTGAACAGGGCGTTCTCGTCCCTCAATATATAGGCCATGTGGTTGGAGGCGTGGCCGGGCGTGGCCATGGCTTCCACGGTCCAGCCGTCGCCCTCGATCCTCTGGCCGTCCGTCAGGATGACATCAGGTCTGAAATCGTCGTCGTCGTCCTCGTCCATGGGGGCCTGATCCCTCTGGTCCGAGGCGTGAACCGTCGGCCCGTGCGGTTGCGCCGCCAGGATCGGCGCGCCGCCGAGCGCTTCGGCGAGGGGGCGGGCGAGGGGGGCGTGGTCGCGGTGGGCATGGGTCACCAGGATATGGCTGACCGTCCGTCCCTTCACCGCCCGCAGCAGGGCGTGCAGATGCGCCTCGTCGTCGGGGCCGGGGTCGATCACCGCCACCCTCGCGCCCGGCATGTCGCGCCCGACGATATAGGTGCCTGTCCCGGTGAAGGTGAACGGCCCCGGATTGTCGGCGATGACGCGCTGGATCAGCGCCGACACCTGGTCGCGGCGGCCATAGGTGAAGTCGAACTGTCGGACATAGGGGATCACGGGCGGGCGTCCTCGCTCAACTCATCGGTCTGCAGCGGCGCCGACCTTGCTTTCAACGCACGTAAACTCTTTCAGGAGCCCGCGTCGTGATCCGTTCTGCCGTTTTTCCTGTCCCAAATCGAGCGAAGGCCCTGGTGGCGGCCGTCGTCTGTCTCCTGACGGCGCAGTGGCTCGTCGCATCCTGCACGCCGGAGCCAGCGACGCCCTATGCCGTGCGCGCTGCCGTCGAGCGCTAGAGCGGCACGCGGCTGAGGTCGTAGCCGGCGGCCAGGGCCTGGGCCCTCAGTTCGTCCGCATCCGCCCCCCGGCCGGCCTCCGCCATGGCCCAGGTGGCGGCCGACCGCATGCCCGAACGGCAGAAGAGCAGCGCCGACGCGCCGTCGTCCAGGAACGCGCCGACGCGGCGGATCGTCTCGGGATCGGGTAGGCCGCGCACCGGCGCCTCCAGATAGGCCAGGCCGGCGGCCTCCGCGGCGTTGTGGATTTCGGCGCTGGTGGGCTGGCCGAGCTCTTCATGATCGGGCCGGTTGTTCACCACCTTGCGGAAGCCCAGTCGCGCGGCCGTTTCGGCCAGCGCCTCAGGCGCGATCTGGCCCGAAAGCCAGATGTGGTCGTTTAGGGCGACGGGATCGGTCATCTCTATTGTCTCTTTACGCGCACGGCGCGGCTGCGGCCGGCGGTCAGTTGATAGCTGCCAAGGGAGGCGCGGCGCACTCGAATTTCCATGCCCTCGCGATTCTGGAATCGCACCGGATCGGAATCGATCTGGCGCCATTCAGAGCCGTCCGCCAGTCGGAACAGCCATTTGCCGTCCGCGCCCTGGCCGGCGCTGAGCAAGGTGGTTTCGACGGCGTCGATCTTTTCGTCCGCCTCGTCGCGGCTGAACATCGGCGGCAGCGAGGGAAGTTCGAAGCCGAACAGCTGCCGGCGGGCCTCGCGAATCTGTCCGCGGTCGACCACCACCACCTCGCCCTGACGCTCTGCGGCGTCCAGCGCGCCCGCCGCATTGTCGAAACAGCGCAGGCGCTCGACGTCGGATGTGATCTGCCGACACCGGGCCACCTGCTCCAGAAGGGGTGAGCGGTTTGTGGCGAAATTTTGCGCATAACTCGGCATAGAGAGCAACAAAATGGCGATTGTTGCGAGTCCGAGTGTGGTGATGATGCGCACATTTCTCTCCTTGAGAACTTATGCATTTCAAGATTTGTCTTAATGGCACGCGCCTTCGTTTAAGGCCAGACAAGATCGGGCGTGGCGATTTTGCGACAGCGCAGAGGCGTCTTTGTTACGGATGTGTAATTTCCCTGTCCGATGCAGGTTTCGCGTGGCTACCTACTGACCAGCTATCGGTAGGGCGCCGATTTAGGCGTCACCCGAGTCTAGCCGTGGTCGACAGGCGAAGGGCAAGCTTTGCTGTTGCCGTCCACAACTCAGGAGGACGAACCTTGAAATTCCAGATCAAACGCGAGCGTCTGCTGGCGTCGACGATGATCGCGGGCTTTGCGCTCGCCGGGCTGGCGGCTCCCGCCATGGCCCAGACGACGCCGACTCCGGCGCCGGCTCAACCCGAGCAGGCCAGCCAGGTGGGCGACATCGTGGTCACCGGCTCGCGCATTCGCCAGCCCAACCTGACCACCACCAGCCCGGTAACCCAGGTCACGGGCGAGGACATCGACATCCAGGGCGTGACCCGCGTCGAGGATCTGATCACCCAACTGCCGCAGGCCTTCGCCGCGCAGAACTCGACCGTCTCCAACGGGGCTTCGGGCACCGCGACCGTGTCGTTGCGCAACCTGGGTTCGTCGCGCACCCTGGTGCTGATCGACGGCAAGCGCATGGGCTACGGCTCGCCGCAGGACGACGCCGCCGACCTGAACCAGATCCCCGGCCAACTGGTCGAGCGGGTTGAAGTTCTGACGGGCGGCGCCTCGGCCGTCTATGGTTCGGACGCCATCGCCGGCGTCGTGAACTTCATCATGCGCAAGGATTTCGAAGGCATCGAAATCGACGCCCAGTACGGCTTCAACCAGCACAACAACGACTATGACGGCGTCGGCAACCTGCGCAACGTCATCGCTGGCCGCGCCGCGACCAACCCGTCGCAGTTCAAGCTGCCGGACGACAACGTCACCACTGGCTTCAGCCGCGAACTCAACATCCTGATGGGTGTCGGCTCGCCGGACGGCAAGGGCAACATCACGGCCTACGCCGGCTACCGCAAGAACAACAAGGTTCTCGGTCGCGACTACGACTATGCGTCCTGCTCGCTCGGCCCGGCATCTGGAGCCAACTTCACCTGCGGTGGTTCGGGTACTTCATTCCCGGGTCTGTTTACGGACTTCGATACCTACCAATTTACGGTCGATGCCGGCGGGAATTTCATTCCCTATGTCGCTTCTCGCGACCAATACAACTTCGGTCCTCTGAACTACTACCAGCGGCCGGACGAGCGCTACACCCTGGGCGCCTTCGGCCACTACAATGTCAACGACAAGGTCGAGCTCTACACCCAGCTGATGTTCAGCGACTACTCGACCATCGCGCAGATCGCGCCGTCGGGTAACTTCTTCGGCGAGTTCTCCGATGGTTTCCGCACCACGGACGGCAGCGCGACCATTCGATGCAACAACCCCCTGCTGTCGGCGCAGCAGCGCGCCGCGATCCTCTGTTCCGCGGGGGATATCTCCTCGGGTGCCGCCAAGGACATGTTCATTGGTCGTCGTAACGTCGAAGGCGGTGGTCGTCAGTCGGACATCCGCTTCCAGTCGTATCGCGGCGTTGTCGGCGCGCGTGGCGATCTGAACGACGCCTGGAGCTATGACCTGACGGCCCAGTACTCGCGGGCGCAGTTCACCAACATCTACCGCAACGAGTTCTCGAACACCCGCCTGGCTCGGGCGCTGGACGTCGTGACGGACCCGGTCTCCGGTCAACCCGTCTGCTCGGCCGTTCTGGCCGGCATCGATGCGGACTGCGTGCCCTATAATATCTTCAAGTCGGGCGGCGTGACCCAGGCGGCTCTGGATTACCTGCAGGTGCCGCTGGTCGCCACCGGCTGGACCACCCAGCAGGTAGTTTCGGGTTCGCTGACGGCGGACCTGGGAACCTACGGCGTCAAGTCGCCGTGGGCCACGCGCGGGGTCCAGACGGCGTTCGGCGTTGAATATCGCCGCGACGCGCTGGATCTGACCCCGGATGTGTCCTTCACCACTGGCGACGGCGCCGGTCAAGGCGGCGCGACCCTGGGCCTGAACGGCGCGAACCAGGTCTATGACGTGTTCGGCGAAGCCCAGATTCCGATCGCCGAAGGCATGGCCTTCGCCGACCAACTGTCGGTCGATCTCGCCTATCGTCACTCGGAGTATGAGCTGGGCGGCGCCACGGACTCGTGGAAGGTCGGCGGCGATTGGGCTCCGATCTCGTCGGTTCGTTTCCGCGCCAGCGCTCAGCGCGCCGTTCGTGCGCCCAACGTGATCGAACTGTTCACCGCGCAGGGCTTCAATCTGTTCGATATGGACGCCGACCCCTGCGACAAGAACAAGGCGGCCACCTATGCGGGCGATGCAGCCTGTATCGGAAGCAACCCGTGGCAGGTGACGCTCGCCCAGGCGAACAGCGTGGGCCTCTCCAGCCCCGCCGATCAGTACAACTTCCTTCAGGGCGGCAACACCGCGCTGACGCCGGAAAGCTCCGACACCCTGACTCTGGGCGTCGTCTTCACGCCAGAGTTCCTGCCGGGCTTTAACCTGACAATCGACTATTTCGATATCAAGATCGACAATCTGATCTCGTCGATCGGTCCGCAGAACTCTCTGGACGCCTGCTACTCCTCCGGTCTGGCTGCCGCTTGCGCTAACATCAAGCGGAACGCCAACGGCCAACTGTGGGTCGGCACCGGCAACGTCGTTGACCTGAACACCAACATCGGCGGTCTTCGGACGTCCGGTGTGGACGTCGCCGCCAACTACCGGATGGACCTGGCCAATTACGGCTGGGATCGTGCGGGCACGCTGGCCTTCACCATGGTCGGCACCTGGCTGAACTCTCTGGAAACCGACACCGGTTTGGGCTTCGCCAACTCGAAGTATGACTGCGCCGGCTTCTTCGGCAATCAGTGCGGCGTTCCTAATCCGGAATGGCGCCACCGTCTGCGGATCGACTGGGGCACCCCGATCGAAGGGCTGAATCTGGCCGGCACCTGGCGCTACTATGGCGGCTCGGAATTCGCCGTTCTCGGAAATGACGGCAGCCTGAACCACTCGCCGGCCGCCCGTATCGACCGCGAGTTCGACGCCATCAACTACTTCGATCTGGCGGGGACCTGGCAGGCGAGGGACAACGTGCAGGTGCGCGTGGGCGTGAACAACGTCTTCGATACCGATCCGCCGCTGAATTCCAGCGTCGGCACGACCGGCAACAACAACACCTATCCGCAGCTGTACAATGCGATGGGACGTTACGTCTTCTTCGGCGTCACGGCGAACTTCTAAGCCCTTTCAAAGGCTTGGGGGGGCGGCGGATCTTCGGATCCGCCGCCTTTTCTTTTGAAACCGTTGCCGCAGAAAAACCATCTGGGGCGGCAAGCGTGGCGGGTCGCCGCGTGGCTATCGCCCGTCACAGAGAAAGACACCGCCCATGGCCCTTCGTTCCGTTC
This sequence comes from Brevundimonas sp. 01N35, assembly GCF_056399785.1. NCBI lineage: Bacteria > Pseudomonadati > Pseudomonadota > Alphaproteobacteria > Caulobacterales > Caulobacteraceae > Brevundimonas > Brevundimonas sp. 01N35. The sequence goes on along the minus strand of NZ_JBFTRZ010000003.1, from coordinate 166,003 downwards.
TGATGCTCGCCGCCGCGACGCTCGTTCTGTCGTCCGGAGCGGCTCTGGCCCAGGATGCGGACAGGCCTGTGGTCACGGCGACCCGCGCGACCGAAACGGCCGAAGCGTTGAAGATTCGCGAAGCGATGGCCTATGCGGCCGAGTTGCCGCGCGGGGCGCCGCAGGCGGACTATCCGCTGGTCGCCTGGTGCGAGGCCCTGATCAAGGGGCACATCGCCCTGGGCGAAAGCCTGAAGACGAGCGACGCCCTGGACCTCGACATCATCCGCTTGGGCAAGCTGGAGGCGGTCGACTTCGGTTCGGCGCTGGCGGTCGCGGGGACGCGCCAGTCCCCGGCGGTCAAGGCCACGGCCCAGCAGGCGGCGGCCGCCGCCGCCCGCCAGTGGGCGCCGCTTCTGGCGCAGCAGGACGTCAAGGCGCGCAGCGAAGCCTTCGGCCTGTTCTTCGGACTGCCGGGCCGGTGCGAACACGCGGCGCGACGCATCCGCGAGAACATCACCGCCGCGCCGGCCACGCTCAAGGACGTGGGGTTGGACAGCGGAGCGGCCGCCCCCGCCGCCTGACGGATCAGGCGGCGCTGTCGCGCGCGATGGCGCCGGGGTCGTAGTTGAGGATCGGGGACAGCCAGCGTTCGGCGGTCTCGACGTCCCAGCCCTTGCGGCGGGCGTAGTCCTCGATCTGATCGCGGTCGATCTTTCCGACGCCGAAATAGTGGCTGCCCGGATGGCCGAAATAGAGGCCCGAGACCGAGGCCGGGGGCGTCATCGCATAGCTTTCGGTCAGGGCCATCCCCGCGTTCTGCTCGGCCTGCAGCAGGCGGAACAGGGTGGCCTTTTCCGTATGATCGGGCTGGGCCGGATAGCCGGGGGCAGGGCGGATGCCCTGATATTTCTCTTCGATCAGGTCCTGCGTGGTCGTGGCTTCGCCCGAGGCATAGCCCCAGAGCTCGGTCCGCACCTTCTTGTGCAGGGCCTCGGCGAAGGCTTCGGCCAGGCGGTCGGCCAGGGCCGTGGCCATGATCGAGGAATAGTCGTCGCCGGCGTCCTTGAACGTCTTGGCGATTTCCAGCTCGCCATGACCCGCCGTGACGGCGAAGGCGCCGACGTAGTCCTCGCCTTCCTCAGCGATGAAGTCCGACAGGGCGAGGTTGGGCTTGCCGTTCGACTTCTTGATCTGCTGACGCAGGGTGTGGAAGCGGGCGATCTCTTCGTTGCGGGTCTCGTCGGCATAGACGGCGATGTCGTCGCCCACGGCCTGAGCGGGCCAGAAGCCGACCACGCCTTTGGCCGTGAACCACTTCTCGTCGATGATCCGCTTCAGCATGGCTTGGGCGTCTTTGAACAGGTCCTGCGCGGCCTCGCCGACGATCTCGTCTTCGAGGATCAGCGGGTAGCGCCCGATCAGCTCCCAGCTGGCGAAGAAGGGCGTCCAGTCGATGTGGTCGGCCAGATCGGCCAGGTCCCAGGCGTCGAACGCCCGCACGCCGAGGAACGACGGCTTGCCCGGCATGGTCGCGGCCGGATCGGCGTTGAAGCGGTTGTCGCGCGCCTGCTGGAGCGTGGCGCGGGCCTTGACCTCCTGGCCGCGCGCGTACTGCTCGCGGATGCGGACGTATTCGTCGCGGGTGGCGGCCTCGTTCTTCGCCTTGTCGATCGGGGACAGCAGGCCCGCGACCACGCCGACGGCGCGGCTGGCGTCGATGACATAGGTGGTCGACCCCTGGCGATAGCCCGGCTCGATCTTGACCGCCGTATGGGTGCGGCTGGTCGTGGCCCCGCCGATCAGCAGGGGGATGTCAAAGCCGCGCCGCTCCATCTCGCGGGCGACATAGACCATTTCGTCCAGCGACGGGGTGATCAGGCCGGACAGGCCGACGATGTCGACCTTGTGCTCGATGGCGGCGTCCAGGATGCGGTCGGCGGGGACCATGACGCCCAGGTCGATGACCTCGTAGTTGTTACATTGCAGCACGACGCCGACGATGTTCTTGCCGATGTCGTGGACGTCGCCCTTGACGGTGGCCATCAGGATGCGGCCCGCCTGTTCGCGCGGTTTGCCGGCCTTTTCGGCCTCCATGAAGGGGTTGAGCCAGGCGACGGCCTGCTTCATCACGCGGGCGGATTTCACCACCTGCGGCAGGAACATCTTGCCCGAACCGAACAGGTCGCCGACCACGTTCATCCCGTCCATCAGCGGACCTTCGATGACGTGCAAGGGACGCTCGGAGGCCAGGCGGGCCTCCTCGGTGTCGGCCTCGATGAACTCGGTGATGCCGTGGACCAGGGCGTGGGCGATGCGGGCCGCGACGGGCTGCTCGCGCCAGCTCAGGTCGACGACGCGCGCCGCGCCCCTCTCGCCCTTGTAGTTGGGCGCCATGTCCACCAGCCGCTCGGTGTTGGACACATTGGTGCGTTGCGGGCGGTTGAGGATCACATCCTCGACCGCTTCGCGCAGCACCGGGTCGATGTCGTCATAGACGGGCAGGTCGCCCGCATTGACGATGCCCATGTCCATGCCCGCCGCGATGGCGTGGTACAGGAAGACCGAGTGAATGGCCCGGCGCACCGGCTCGTTGCCCCGGAACGAGAACGAGACGTTCGACACCCCGCCCGAGATGCGGGCATAGGGCAGGGTGGCCTTGATCACCTTGACCGCCTCGATGAAGTCGACGGCGTAGTTGTCGTGCTCCTCGATCCCCGTCGCCACGGCGAAGATATTGGGGTCGAAGATGATGTCCTCGGCCGGGAAACCGACCTCGTTGACCAGGATGTTATAGGCGCGGGTGCAGATCTCGATCTTGCGCGCGGCGGTGTCGGCCTGGCCCACCTCGTCAAAGGCCATGACCACGACGGCTGCGCCGTAGCGCAGGCATTTGACGGCGTGCTCGCGGAAGGCCTGCTCGCCCTCCTTCATGCTGATCGAGTTGACGATCGGCTTGCCCTGAACGCACTTCAGCCCCGCCTCGATGACCTCCCACTTGGAGCTGTCGATCATCACCGGCACGCGGGCGATGTCGGGCTCGGCGGCGATCAGGTTGAGGAAGGTGCGCATGGCGACGGCGCCGTCCAGCAGGCCCTCGTCCATGTTGATGTCGATGACCTGAGCGCCCGCCTCGACCTGCTGGCGGGCGACGTCGAGCGCGGCGGCGTAGTCGCCGTCCACGACCAGTTTACGGAATTTAGCCGAGCCGGTGACGTTGGTCCGCTCGCCGACGTTGATGAAGATAGGTCTCAACGCAACTCTCCGCTCATCCCCGCGGAGGCGGGGACCCAGGTTTGAGCCGCGCACAGGCGATCAACGATCTGGATGTAGCCAAAGTACTGGGTCCCCGCCTCCGCGGGGATGAGCGGGTGGGGACGCATCACGCCACCAACTCGAACGGCTCGAGCCCCGACAGGCGCATGGCCACCGGGCGTTCGGGGATTTCGCGCGGCTTCAGCGTGGCGACCTCTTCGGCGACGTGTTTGATGTGGTCGGGGGTGGTGCCGCAGCAGCCGCCGACGATGTTGACCAGGCCCGAGGCAGCCCATTCCTCGATGAAGTGGGCGGTTTCGTGCGGCTGTTCGTCGTACTGGCCCATGGCGTTGGGCAGGCCGGCGTTGGGATAGGCGGCGACCAGGGTGTCGGCGACGCGGCTCAGTTCGGCGATGAAGGGCCGCATCAGGTCGGCGCCGAGGGCGCAGTTGAAGCCGACTGCAAAAGGCTTGGCGTGGCGCACGCTGTTCCAGAAGGCCTCTGCGGTCTGGCCCGACAGGGTCCGGCCCGAACGGTCGGTGATAGTGCCGGAAATCCAGATGGGCAGGGCGGGCAGGCCCTCGTCCTCAAGGTCCTTGATGGCCTTGATACAGGCCTTGCAGTTCAACGTGTCGGTGATGGTTTCGATCAGATAGAGGTCGACGCCGCCTTCGTTCAGCGCCTTCACCTGATGGCGATAGGCCTCATAGACCTGATCGAAGGTCACTGACCGCGCGCCGGGATCGTTCACGTCCGACGACATGGACAGCATCTTGGTCAGCGGGCCGATGGAGCCGGCGGCGAAGCGCGGCTTGTGCGGCTCCTTGGCCGTCCAGCGGTCGGCGGCGGCGCGGGCCAGCTTGGCGCCTTCCAGATTGATGTCCCAGACGGCCTGGGCGTCCAGGTGATAGTCGTCCTGGGCCAGCACCGTGCCGGAGAAGGTGTTGGTCTCGCTGATGTCCGCGCCCGCGCCGTAATACTGGTCGTGCAGGTCGGAAATGATGTCGGGGCGAGTGATGCAGAGGATGTCGTTGTTCCCCTTCATCTGATGCCTCTCGTCATAGCCGTTGGCCGCGACGAAACGGTCGCCGCGGAAGTCGGCTTCCTCCAGCCCGCGTCGCTGGATCATGACGCCCCAGGAGCCGTCGAGGACCAGGATGCGTTCCTTGGCCGCCGCGTGCAGGGCGGCGATCCGTTCAGGACGTGAAAGCGGGGAAGTCATTACGCAACAGCCTTGGTTTCACGCACGCCCAGCACCCGGCAGATGGCATAGACCAGTTCGGCGCGGTTCAGGGTGTAGAAGTGGAAGTCCGAGAAGCCCTCTTCCTGCAGTCGCGCGCAGGTCTCGGCGGCGATGGAGGCGGCCAGCAGCTTGCGGGTCTCGGGGTCGTCGTCCAGCCCGTCGAAGTGGGCCGCCAGCCAGTCGGGGATGGAGGCACCGCAGGCCGCGCTCATCCGGCTCAGGCCCTTGAAGTTGGACACTGGCATGATCCCGGGGATCAGGGGGATGGTCACGCCCGCCGCGCGCACCCGGTCGCGGAAACGCAGGAAAGCCTCGATGTCGAAGAAGAACTGCGACACGGCGCGCGTCGCGCCGGCGTCTACCTTGGCCTTCAGCACGTCGATGTCGTGGTCGATCGACGGGCTTTCCGGATGCTTCTCGGGATAGGCGCCGACCGTGATGTCGAAGCCGCCGACGCGGCTGATGGCCTGGGACAGTTCGGTGGCGTTGGCGTAGCCGTCGGCGCGGGGCGCGTAGGCGCCGCCGATGCCGTCTCCGCCCGGTGGATCGCCGCGCAGGGCGACGATGTGATCGACGCCGATGGCCTTGTAGCCCTCGATGACCTCATCGACCTCGGCGCGGCTGGCCTCGACGCAGGTCAGGTGGGCGGCGGGGCGCAGGGCCGTCTCGCTGATGATCCGCTGCACCGTGCGATGGGTGCGCTCGCGCGTCGAGCCGCCCGCGCCATAGGTGACCGAGACGAAGGCCGGGTTCAGCGGCTCCAGCCGGCGGATGGCGCACCACAGATTGGCCTCGGCCTCGTCCGACTTGGGTGGGAAGAACTCGAACGAGACGTTGACGGCGTTGCGGTTGGAACCGGCGCGGGCGACGGGGCCGAGCGGCGACAGCAGTAGGGCGCGGGCTTCGGCCAGATTGAGCGAGGCGGGGGAGGCCATCAGGCGGTCTTTCGAACAGAGGCGGCGCGTTCGGCGGCCCAGATGTGAACGGTCAGGCCTTCGGTGTCGGGCGGAAGGGCGATCGGGGCGTCGGCGGTCAGGCCCGCCTTTTCCAGCCATTCCTGGATTTCCTCGTCGGCGAAGCCCAAGCGGCGGTGCTGGTGCGCCTCGCGCAGGTGCTCCAACTGATGCGGCGCGAAATCGACGATCAGCAGCTTGCCGCCCGGCATGACCAGACGCGCGGCCTCGGCCACGGCGGCGGCGGGGTCGGCCAGATAGTGCAGGACCTGATGCACGATCACCAGATCGGCGCTGCCGTGCGGCAGGCGGGTCGAGAAGATGTCGCCGTGGCGCAACTCGACCTTGTCCAACCCGGCCTTGGAGACATTGGCGCGAGCGATGTTCAGCATGTTCTGGCTGAGGTCCAGCCCGACCGACATCTTCGCCTTCTTGCCGAACAGGGTCAGCATCCGCCCCGAGCCGGTGCCCAGGTCGACGACCCGTTCGAACGGTCCAGGACCGGCCGCCTGTTCGACGGCGGTTTCGACGGCGCTCTCGCAGACATAGAGGCTGCGCATCTGGTCCCACTGCGGCGCGACCTGTTCGAAATAGCGGGCGGCGTCGATGGCGCGCTCCTTGCGCACCTCGTCCAGGCGGCGATGGTCGGCCTCGCCCTCGGCGTCGCCCAGCAGGTCCAGCACCGTGTCGACCAGGCGACGCGACAGGGCGTCGTGCGACAGGCGATAGAAGACTCGCGCCCCGTCGGGGAATCGTTCGATCAGGCCCGCATCGGCCATCAGCTTGAGGTGGCGCGACACACGGGGCTGGCTCTGGTCCAGAACCCGCGACAACTCCATCACCGACAGCTCCTCGGCGGCGAGCAACGACAGCACCCGCAAACGGGTGGGTTCGCCAGCAGCGCGCAGAGCCTCGACAGTCTGGTCAGCAGTCAGCGTCATGGGTGCATATAAAGATATCCTTATATGATTATGCAAGCGAAATCTGATCGTAAGCGGAGACTATTGCCCGTCACGCGGCATGGATCGTTCTCGATGCGAGGCGAGCGGCGCTCTGCTTTTCTCCCCATTCCATGGGGAGGTGGATCGGCGGCGAAGCCGACGAGACGGAGGGGGCGACTCCACGGCCGATGTTTGCGCCGCCCCCTCCACCACTGCGTGGTCCCCCTCCCATGGAATGGGGAGGAAAGGGGGGCTTTAGCCCCCGACCGGCGTCTTCAGCGGTTCGCCCGCGAAATGGGCCGACAGATTCTGCAACAGCAGCATCAGCATCCCCTGAACCGCCTCGGTCGTGGCGCCGGCGGTGTGGGGCGTCAGCACGGTGTTGGGCACGGTCGCCCAGCGCGCCGGGTCGGTCGGCTCGGTCTCGAACACGTCCAGGGCGGCGGCGCCCAACCGCCCGTCGCGCAGGGCGGCGATGACGGCGTCCTCGTCCACCAGCTGGCCGCGCGCGACATTGACCAGCAGGCCGGACGCGCCCAGCGCCTCGATCACCTTGGCCGAGATCAGGCCGCGATTGGTCTCGTCCGCGCGGCAGGCTACGACCAGAACGTCCGAGGCGCGGGCCAGGTCGATCAGGCTGTCGGCGCGGGGCCAGGCCGCCGCCTTGGCGCGCGGCGCCCACCACTGGACGGTCATTCGCATGATCTCGGCGCGGCGGGCCACGGCCTCGCCGATGGCGCCCAGGCCTACGATGCCCAGGGTCTGGCCGCCCATCGACGGGGTGATGGTCTTGGACGCCGGGGTCCAGCCGCCGGCGCGGACTTGCCGGTCGCCCGCGGCGATCTGACGGCGGGCGGCGAGGATCAGGCCGACGGCATGGTCGGCCACGTCTTCGTGGTTGATGGCGGGGGCGTGGGTGACGGGCAGGCCGCGCGCGCGGCACCATTCCAGGTCGATGCCGTCATAGCCCGAGGTGAAGCAGGCGATCAGCGACAGGTTGGGCAGACGCTCGATCAGCGCCTTGTCCAGTTCGAACTCGCCCGCCACGACCAGAACGCGGACGTCGGCGGCGGCCTCGACCGGCGGCCCTTCCCAGAAGCGATAGACGTCGTAAGCGCCTTCGAGAAAGACGCTGAGCGGCGCGAGGTGCCGCTGCATGATCAGGATGGCGGGGCGCTGGGTCATGGCCGCCAGACTAACCCGGTCTCACGACGGCACCACCCTTCTCATTCACCCCGTACCGCTCATCCCGGCGGACGCCGGGATCCAGTAAGAGCCCTAGCCACTACAGGTTGACTGTCGAGCTTGTCGCCAAAGCACTGGATCCCGGCGTCCGCCGGGATGAGCGGGAGAGGGGAGGGTGCAAGAAAAACGGCCCCCCGATTGCCCGGAGGGCCGCTCGTCATTCTGGCAGTTCGATCAGCGACCGAACTTCTGGTGCTGGATCCGCTTGGGAATGATGCTGTCCGCACCCAGGCGGCGCATCTTGTCCTGTTCGTAGGCTTCGAAGTTGCCCTCGAACCATTCCACGTGGCCGTCGCCTTCGAAGGCGAGGATGTGAGTGGCCAGACGGTCCAGGAACCAGCGGTCGTGGGAGATGACCACGGCGCAGCCGGCGAACTCCTCCAGAGCCTCTTCGAGGTTCTGCAAGGTTTCGATGTCCAGGTCGTTGGTCGGTTCATCGAGCAGGATCAGGTTGCCGCCCGAGGCCAGGGTCTTGGCCAGGTGCACGCGATTTCGTTCACCCCCAGAGAGCTGCCCCACCTTCTTCTGCTGGTCGCCGCCCTTGAAGTTGAAGCTGCCGACATAGGCGCGGGTGTTGATCTCGCGCTTGCCGACCATCATCACGTCGGTGCCGCCCGAGATGGCCTGCCAGATGGTTTCGTCCGGCTTCAGGTCGTCGCGCGACTGGTCGACATAGGCCAGCTTGACCGTCTCGCCGACTTTGATGGAGCCGCCGTCGGGCGTTTCCTGGCCGGTGATCAGCTTGAACATGGTCGACTTGCCGGCGCCGTTGGGGCCGATGACGCCGACGATGCCGTTGGGCGGCAGCTTGAAGGTCAGGTTGTCGAACAGGGTCTTGTCGCCATAGGACTTCTTCAGGCCCTCGACTTCCAGAACCACGTTGCCCAGACGCGGGCCAGGCGGGATCTGGATGTGGGCGTGCGTCTGCGCGCCGCGCATCGATTCCTGCTCGTCGACCATCCGCTCATAGGCGGCCAGACGGGCCTTGGACTTGGCCTGACGGGCCTTGGCGCCCGAACGGACCCATTCCAGTTCGCGGGTGAGGGCGCGCTGGCGGGCTTCGGATTCCGAGTTCTCCTGAACGACGCGCTTCTGCTTGGCTTCCAGCCACGAGGAGTAGTTGCCCTCGTGCGGGTGGCCCTTGCCGCGGTCCAGTTCCAGCGTCCACTTGGTGACGAGGTCCAGGAAGTAGCGGTCGTGGGTCACCAGGATGACGCAGCCCGGGAAGTTCTCCAGGTGATGCTGCAGCCAGGCGACGGATTCGGCGTCCAGGTGGTTGGTCGGTTCGTCGAGCAGCAGCATGTCGGGCTTGGACAGCAGCAGGCGAGCCAGGGCCACGCGGCGCTTTTCACCCCCCGACAGGTTGGTGACTTCCCAGTCGTCGTCGGGGCAGCGCAGGGCGCCCATGGCCATCTCGATGCGGCTGTCGATATCCCAGACGTCGCCGGCGTCGATCTTCTCCTGAAGGGCGGTCATCTCCTCCATCAGTTCGTCGGAGTAGTTCTCCGCCATCTCCATGGCGATGGCGTTGAAGCGGTTGACCCACTGCTTCTCTTCGCACCATGACTCGACGTTCTGACGAACGTTCAGGCTGTCGTCGAGCTTGGGCTCCTGCTCTAGATAGCCGCGCTTGATGCCGTCGGCGGCGCGCGCCTCGCCGGTGAACTCGGTGTCCAGGCCGGCCATGATCTTCAGCAGGGTGGATTTACCCGAGCCGTTGACCCCGACAACGCCGATCTTGGCGTCGTTGTAGAAGCTCAGCCAGATGTTCTCGAAGATCTTTTTGCCGCCGGGGAAGGTCTTGGTCAGACCCTGCATCTGGAAAATATATTGCTGCGCCATGAGGTGCGGTTACGCCCTTCGGGTTCGGATAGATTGGGAGATTGAAGCGGGATGTAGCGACCGCAACTCGTTTCGGCAAATCATGGCGTATGGCGACGGCGGATTGATGACCGCCGTTTGAGGGGCAGATGCACCCTTCCGAGGCGAGGCGCTGCCTCTAGCCGACGGGCGCCGGCAGGACCGCCATCAGCGCCCGGGTGAAGCCGACGGGGGCGACCGTCAGGTGGTCCTCGTCCGCCAGCACCGTCGATTGCACGCTCAGCCCCGGATAGCGGCGCGACTTCAGCACCCGTTCCATGGTGCGCATGTCGCCGACCATGTCCGCCTCGCTATTGTGCCGGGCGGTGGGACCCGGCCCTTCGAAGCCGCCGACGTACATGAAGACCTCGGCGGGCAGGTCGCGGTGGCGGCGTGCGTAATCCGCCTCCATCGTCATGATGTGGCGCGTGTCGTACCAGAAGGACGGGCTGCCCAGGACGTAGCTTTGGAACAGCGTCGGATCGGTGAATAGGATCTGCGCGCCCAGCAGGCCGCCGTAGGAATGGCCGAGCAGAGTCCGGCGCGTCGGATCCGTGCGGAAACGGGCGTCGATGAAGGGCAGGGCCTGGGTCTTCAGGTAGGTCTGATAGGCTGGGCCGCCGCCGTGTATGGCCGGGGCCGAGTGGCGCGGCCCGTTGGGCGTGGGCGTGTAGTCGCGGCGGCGGCTGTCGGCGCCGCTGTCGCCCTTGGCGTAGGACAGGCCGACCAGGATGAATTCCTCGATCACCGGCTCTTCCAGATTCACCCGTCGCGCGATCTGGCGGATGATGGGGAAGGCGTAGTCGGCATCGGTGACATAGAGGGCCGGATAGCGGCGGTTCGGCTGGGTCTCATAGCTGGCGGGCAGGCTGACGAAGACCTCATAGTCGCGGCCAGAAACCGGATCGGGCACGCTCCAGACCTGGGTGCCCGTCAGCACATAGGGCGCGCCCTCGGCGGCGGTGGTTTGAGCGTCCGCCCGCTCGCCGCAGCCCGCGGCGAGGCTCGCCGCCACTAGAATCGTCGCCAGTCCCAGTGCCCGCATGGACGCCCCCTCAAGCTTCACCTTGAAGGCAGGTTTCAGGGCAAATGCGGCGCTCGGAAGGCGCAGCCGCCTCAGGCGTAGTTGAAGCTGATCGAGATGCGCTGTTCCTCGGCGCGGCTGGCGGGGACTTCATGGCGCAGCCAGCTTTCCCACATCAGGATCGTGCCCGAGGCGGGCTTCAAATAGACGAAAGGCCGCTCGGCCTCGCTCGCCTCGGCGGTCAGGCCGGGGCGGGCCATCATCATGACCAGGCGCGGGTCCTCGATCTTCAGCGACGAAGCGCCGTCGGGGATGTGGATGTAGATGGTGCCCGAAATGATGGCGTGCGGGTGGATATGGCCGGTGTGGCCGCCGCCGGGCATCAGGACGTTGACCCACAGATTGTCCAGCCGGGGCTTTTTGGCCAGATCGAAGTGCAGCGCCTTGGCGTAGGCGGCGGCGTGCTTGTCCAGCAGCTTCTTCAGTTCGGCGAACTCGGGGAAACGGTGCGGCAGGTCGTTGATCGAGCCGTACGACGTGTAGCCGGGATAGTGGTTGGTCTTGCACCAGTCGATCCCGGCCTCGTCCTCCTCGGCCATGACCAGGCAGAGGTCGAGAATCTCCTCGTGCAGTTCGGGCCAGCCGGGGGCGGCGGCCAGCGAGGCTTCGTAAACCTGGGTCGGGAAGAGGGGGCGCAGGGACATGGCGTTGCCATAGCCCTTCTCCCCTTGCGGGAGAAGGTGGGCGAGCGCAGCGAGGTCGGATGAGGGGTCTCTCGACCGACAGCAAAACCCCTCATCCGTCAGCCTCCAACTGCTACCTTCTCCCGCAAGGGAGAGGAAGGGAAGGGTCAAAAGGGCAGCCCCTCCTCGCCGCGCAGGATCGCCTCGGCCTCGGGGCTATGCTTGGCGTCGGAGCGGTCGTGAAGGATCAGGGGCGGGAGCAGGCGCAGCGGCGCCTTGCCGGTCTTGATGGCCTGCACCAGCACCCGTTTGGCGGGCTGGTCGGCGTAGGGATGGATGGGGCGGATGGCGAAGGAGCCGGCCTTTTCGCCCAGCAGGGCCAGCAGGTCGGCCAGACGGTCGGCGCGGTGGATGACGACGATGCGCCCGGCCTCGCGCACGGATTTCAGCAGAAAGCCGGTCCAGGCCTTTAAGCCGTCGTCGGCCATCCAGGCCCCCATCTTGCCGGGGCCGGGCGCGCGCAGCGCGCCGGGGTCGTCGAAGAAGGGCGGATTGCTGACGGCCCAGTCGAAGGGCGCAAGGTCCAGCGCCCGAAACCGCTGCGCCACATCGCCGCTGAGGATGGTGGTGCGATCATCGACGCCGTTCAGGGCGGCGTTCTCGCGCGCCAGCCCGGCGGCGGTCGGGTCGCGCTCCAACCCGGTCAGCGACACGCCCGGGCGTCGCGCGGCCACCTGCATCAGCACCGCCCCTGCGCCGCAGCCCGCCTCGATCAGCCGTTCGCCCGGCTTGGCCTCGACGGCGGCGGCCAGCAGGGCGGCGTCCATGCCGGCGCGATAGCCCTTGATCGGTTGGCGCAGCCGGACGCGGCCGCCCAGCAGGGCGGATTCCGCAACATCGGCTGCGACAGTAAGGGTTGACCCGGCTTGACCCATCATGACGCCGCCACCATTGTGCGCCGCATCGCGTTCGGGCAAGCGGACGCGTGTGATTTTCGGGCGAATCTCTTCCTTCGCCCCTGTGCTGAAAGAGAATTTCGTGGACGTAGCTCTCGTCGCCGCTCCCCGCCCCAAGGGCGATGTGGACGCCCTTGTTCGTCTGGCGAAGGACGACATGGCGGCGGTCGACGCCATGATCATCGCCCGAATGCAGTCCGACGTGCCGGTGATTCCGCTTCTGGCCGAACATCTGGTGTCGGCGGGCGGCAAGCGTCTGCGTCCGCTGCTGACCGTCGCGGCCGCGCGCGCCGTCGGCGCCTTGGGCGATATCGAAGGGCCCAAGAAGCTGGCCGCCTCGGTCGAGTTTATCCACACCGCGACCCTGCTGCACGACGACATCGTCGACGGCTCGGAAATGCGGCGCGGCAAGGTGGCGGCACATCTGATCTGGGGCGCGGCCTCGTCGGTGCTGGTCGGCGACTTCCTGTTCGCGCGTGCCTTTGAACTGATGGTCGAGACGGATTCCCTGCGCGCCCTGGGCATTCTGGCCACCGCGTCCAGCGTCATCGCCGAGGGCGAGGTGCTGCAACTGACGCGCGCCCATGACCTGAACCTGGATCAGGACACCTATCTGCAGATCATCCGCGCCAAGACCGCAGAACTGTTCGCCGCCGCCGCCGAGTCGGGCGCGGTGGGCGCGGGCGCTTCGGAAGAACAGGTCACGGCCTTGCGCGACTACGGCATGGCCCTGGGGATCGCCTTCCAGTTGGCGGACGACGCCCTGGATTACGGCAGCGACACGGCGACCCTGGGCAAGAACGCGGGCGACGACTTCAACGAGGGCAAGGCGACCCTGCCGCTGCTGCTGGCCGTCCAGCGCACCAAGGGCAAGGAAGACATGTTCTGGGATCGCGTCATCACCAAGGGCGACCGCACGCCCGAGGACTTCAACCGGGCGCGCGAATTGATCCTGGGCGTCGGCGCGGTCGAAGCGACGCTGGATGCTGCGGGGGACTATGCCGACCGGGCCAAGGCGGCGCTGTCGGTCCTGCCGGCCAGCGACTGGCGTTCGGCGCTGGAAGACCTGGCTGACTTCGCGGTCAGCCGCGCGGCCTGATGCTGCTGGCGGTCGTCATCGCGGGGCTGCTGGCGACGGCCCCCCAGGACGCGCCGCGCTTCACCATGACGCCCCAGCCCAGCGACGCGCTCAAGGCCGAGCTGTTCCGGTTGGCGCCGGGCGATCCCGACGCGCAGGCGCGCGCCCTTCTGGGCGAAGGCGAGGCGGAAGCGGTCAGCCTCAACGTCTCTGGCCCCTTGATGTTGGCTTATCGCCGGGAAAGCGGACCGGCCGCCGGCGTGGTGCTCTACGCCGGTCCCGACGGCGGCCACAGGCCTGACGCCGCCTGCGTGCTGACGCGCAATCCGGAGGGCGACCACGACAACTCGCGCCGCGCCACGGAATGGTGCCTGTCCTTCATCCTGAAGACGGCGCCGACGTTGAACATTCCGCCGGCGCCGCTCTAGGCGGGTATTACTTCAGGCTGGCGCAGAACTTCTGGATGCGCGCACAGGCGGCTTCCAGCACGTCTTCCGACGTGGCGTAGCTGACGCGGAAATAGGGGCTCAGGCCGAAGGCGGTGCCCTGGACCACGGCCACGCCTTCCTGGTTCAGCAGTTCGGTGGTGAAAATCTCGTCGTCAGCGATGACCACGCCCGATTCCGTCGTCTTGCCGATCAGGCCCTCGATCGACGGATAGACGTAGAAGGCGCCTTCCGGCGTGGGGCAGCGAACGCCCGTGGCCTGGTTCAGCATGGACACGACCAGATCGCGACGGCGCTCGAAGGCCCCCGCGCGTTCGGCCAGGAAGTCCTGCGGGCCGTTCAGGGCCTCGACGGCGGCCCACTGGCTAATCGACGAGGGGTTCGACGTCGTCTGGCTGGCAACCTTGCGCATTAGGTCGATCAGCGGCTTGGGGCCGCCTGCATAGCCGATGCGCCAGCCGGTCATGGCATAGGCCTTGGACACGCCGTTGACCGTCAGGGTGCGGCCGTAGAGGTCGGGCGCGACCTGGGCGATGGTCAGGTATTCGAACCCGCCATAGACGAGGTGCTCGTACATGTCGTCGGTCAGGATCCAGACCTGCGGATGCTTGCGCAGCACCACGGCCAGGGCTTCCAACTCGGCGCGGGTATAGGCGGCGCCGGTCGGGTTCGACGGCGAGTTCAGGATGATCCACTTGGTCTTGGGCGTAATGGCCGCGTCCAGAACCTCGGGGCGCAGTTTGAAGCCGTCGGCTTCCTGACCGATCACGGTGACGGGCTCGCCGCCGGCCAGCAGCACCATGTCGGGATACGAAACCCAGTAGGGCGCGGGCACGATGACTTCGTCGCCGGGATTCAGCGTGGCCAGGAAGGCGTTGTAGATCACCGGCTTGCCGCCCGAGGCCACGTGGATCTGGTTGGCGGCATAGGTCAGGCCGTTCTCGCGCGCGAACTTGGCGACGATGGCGGCCTTCAGCTCGGGCATGCCGTCGGCGTCGGTGTACTTGGTCTCGCCGCGATTGATGGCGTCGATGGCGGCGGCCTTAATATTGTCCGGGGTGTCGAAGTCCGGCTCGCCGGCGCCCAGGCCGATGACGTCGCGGCCCTCTCGTTTCAGTTCGCGCGCCCGGGCGGTCACCGCCAGGGTGGCCGAAGGCTTGACGCGAGAGAGGGCGGTGGACTGAAGGCTGGACATGTCTATCCCGTCTGGACGATGTGGAGGGAACCGGGGGAGGCGAAGCTTGATACGCAACCCCGCGAGGACGCACAACGTTTGTGCGTCCTGCGGACGATCAAAAGGCGATTTGGACGAAATTTATGCGGCGGGTCGTCGATTTTCTGCTGAACATGGAGGCCCAGCGTTGGCGGACGTTGGCGGTCAGCCTGCTGCTGCTCGCGGGAATCATCGCCATGTTCGCCTTCGGCAAAGCCCATTTCACCCTGGGCGCCGAGGAAAAGCTCGAGGCCTGGCTGGCCGGCTATCGCGTTGGGCCGTGGGGGCTGGTGGCCGCCATCGTGGTCTTCACCCTGTCAGCCTTCGTCGGCGTGCCTCAGTTCATCCTGATCGCCGCCTGCGTGGTGGCGTTCGGGCCGTGGTTCGGCTTCCTCTACAGCTGGATCGCGACGGTGGTGTCGGCGGCCGTCACCTATTGGCTGGGACGCGGCCCCACGGCGCGAGCGCTGGAACGGTTCGGGGGCGGGGCGGCGGAACGCCTGCAGCGGTTCGTGGGCCGCAACGCCTTTTCCGCCAGCTTCATCATCCGCAACGTGCCCTCGGCGCCCTTCATCGTCGTCAACATGGCGTTCGGCGCGGTGCGGGCGTCCTTTCCCGGCTATCTGGCGGGCTGCGCCCTGGGCGTCCTGCCCAAGACCGCGCTGGTCGCCTTCTTTGGCGGGTCCTTCATGGCGGCGGTTTCAGGCGACGGCGTATGGACCTCTTTGATCCTCGCCGGCGTTGCAGTCGTCTGGCTGGCGTTGATGCTGGCCGTGCGCGAGATCGTGAAGCGGCGCGAGGCTGCGCGCACGGACTGATCCGATCCAGAGGAGAAGACCGATGCTCAAGCTCTACTATTCGCCCGGCGCCTGCGGGATGGGCTCGCATATCGCGCTGGAGGAGGCCGGGGCCGACTATGTCCTGGAAAAGATCGACCTGGCGAAGCGCGAGCAGAAGACGCCCGCCTATCTGGCTATCAATCCGGCCGGTGTGACGCCCGCACTGGCGACGCCGCAGGGCGTGATCACCCAGAACGTCGCCATCATGGCCTATGTCGCCCAGACCCATCCCCAGGCCGGGTTGGCCGATGTGGACGATCCGTTCAAGTTTGCGCAGGTTCAGGCCTTCAACGCCTGGCTGACCTCGGCCCTGCATCCCGCCATCGGCAAGGTGGTGTTCGCGCATCCGCGGCTGGAAGGCGAGGCGAGGGACATGGCGGTCGAGGCCGCTCTGGCGAAATATGATCTAGCCGAACATCATCTGCTGGTTGGGCCTTGGGCCCTGGGCGACGATCACACGCTCACGGACGGTTATCTGATGGTCTTCACGCGCTGGGCGCGTCAGGCGGATTTGCTGGACAAGGCGCGCTTTCCCCGTCTGAACGCCCATCTGGACCGGGTGCAATCGCGTCCCGCCGTTCAGCGAGTGCTCGCCGCCGAGGGTCTGACCGCAATCTGACGCTGCAAAGCGCCGAGCGGGGTCGGAAAGCTTGAGCGGACGGGCGTCCAAGCCTTGCCGTGACAAGGCTGTGATCGACGTGTCATCGGCGCTTGCAATCGACGCGGCATGCGGGCAAACGGGCCTATAGTCGGCCAGGCGAGGACGATCAGGATGGTTCTGCGCACCTCGACGCGCGGGGCGGGGGCGTCGCCACAGCGGACTAGCACGAATCACGCCCTTGCAGGCTCGAACAAGCGGTACCCGACGCCCATGCTTTCACCCCTTTTCGGCATGATCTCCAACGACATCGCGATGGACCTGGGGACCGCCAACACCCTGATCTACATGCGCGGCAAGGGCATCGTCCTGAACGAGCCTTCGGTCGTCGCCCTGCGTAATGTCGGCGGTCGCAAGATCGTCCACGCTGTCGGCCTGGAAGCCAAGCAGATGCTGGGCCGCACGCCCGGCCACATGGAAGCCATCCGTCCGATGCGCGACGGGGTCATCGCCGACTTCGAAGTCGCCGAAGAGATGATCAAGCACTTCATCCGCAAGGTTCATAACCGCAAGGGCTTCGTGAACCCCAAGATGATCGTCTGCGTGCCGTCGGGCGCCACGGCCGTCGAGCGCCGCGCCATCAACGACAGCTGCCTGAACGCCTCGGCCCGTCGCGTAGGCCTGATCGACGAGCCGATGGCCGCTGCGATCGGCGCCGGCCTGCCGATCCACGAGCCGACCGGCTCGATGGTCGTCGACATCGGCGGCGGCACGACCGAGGTCGCCGTCCTGTCGCTGTCGGGCATCGTCTACTCGCGTTCGGTCCGCGTCGGCGGCGACATGATGGACGACGCCATCATCAGCTACATGCGCCGCAACCATAATCTACTGATCGGCGAAACAACCGCCGAGCGCATCAAGAAGGACATCGGCACCGCCCGGACCCCGGCCGACGGCGAAGGCCTGTCGATCGAGGTCAAGGGCCGCGACCTGATGCAGGGCGTGCCGCGCGAAGTGAAGATGAGCGAGCGCCAGGCTGCTGAAGCCTTGGCTGAGCCCGTCAGCCAGATCGTCGAGGCCGTGAAGGTCGCGCTGGAAGCCACGCCGCCGGAACTGGCCGCCGACATCGCCGACAAGGGCATCATGCTGACGGGCGGCGGCGCCCTGTTGCGCGGTCTGGATGTCGAGATCCGCGACCACACGGGCCTACCGGTTCAGGTCGCCGACGATCCGCTGTCCTGCGTCGCCATCGGCTGCGGCAAGGTGCTGGAGCACCCGTCGTGGATGAAGGGCGTCCTCGAGTCCTCGCTCTGAGGCTGATCAGCCTGTCGTGACGGCCGCCTTCTTCGGGAATCGGTTTTTGCGATAGGCTCTCACCGCCGGCGGGGAAGACCTCGCCGGTCCCGAACCTCTAGCAGGAAGGCTGGCCGTGGCGTTTCGCGACGGACCGTTCGAGAATCTGAAGGTCCCGCTGGCCTGGACGGCCGCGGTGATGGTCGTCGTGGGCATCGTCGGCGCCGTCATGCTGCTGCTTGGCGATCGCCGCGAGACCCAGAACGCCGACGGCTATGCGCCCGTGCGCGCCGGTTTTGAAGCCGGCGCCGCGCCGGTGGGCGGAGCCTTGTCCGCGCCCGTGCGCTGGACCGGCAACGCCGTCGATTACGTCAAAGGCTATTTCTTCGCCGTGTCGGAGAACCGGCGGCTGCGTCAGCAGGTCGTCGAATTGAACGCCTGGCGCGACGACGCCCTGGCGCTGAAGAACGTCAATTCCCGCTTCGAACAGATGCTAGGGGTCAAGACCGAGCCGCCGGTGCCCATGGTCACGGGCCTGGCCATCACCGATTCGCGCGGCCCGTTCGCCCGGGCGCGGCTGCTGAACGTCGGCGCCGCCAAGGGCGTGCGCACCGGCAACCCTGTGTTGAGCGAGCATGGACTGGTCGGCCGCATCATGGGCGTGTCGTCAGGCTATAGCCGGATGCTGCTGCTGACCGACGTGGCGTCGCGCACGCCGGTGTTGGTCGAGCGCACCGACGCGCGCGCCATGCTGACCGGCGACGGCAGCGGCAGCCCGCGTCTGGACTATGTACGTGGGGCCGGATCGGTGCAGGAAGGCGACCGCGTCCTGACGTCAGGCGACGGCGGCGGCTTCCCGCGCGGCCTGCCCATCGGCGTCGCCGCCAAGGGCGTCGACGGGACTTGGCGGGTCAAGCTGTTCAGCGACCGGACGGCGATCGACTATGTCCGCATCCTGCTGTTCCAGGACTTCAGCCAGTTGGCCGACCAGAACGCGCTGAACGCGCCGCCGCTGGCCAGTCTGAACACGGCCCCGCCGCCGACCCCGGCCCAGGCCGCCGCCATTCAGGACGTGGCCACGCGCCGCGCCGCCGCCGCCGCCGCGACCGCCGAGCGCGTGCGCGCCGCCAACGCCGCCCCGCCGCCGCTTCCTGCGTCTGGCCCCGTTCCCGCCGCGACGGCGGCGGCCGCCCTCTCCACGTCGCGCCCCGCTGCGCAGCGTCCGGCAGCGCCCCGACCGTCCTCGCCTGCGCCGGCCGAGCCCGCCGCGTCGGCTCCCGATGCGGCGCCGACCCCCGCGGGGGCGGCAGAGTGAGACGGGCGATCACGGTCCGCGTCGTCGGCCCGCTGCAATGGATCGTCTATCCGGCCCTGACGGCCATTGCGGTCACGGTGCTGCTGGCGGTACCGCTGCGGCTGTTCGACCTGACCTTGCCTGAGCCGGTCCTGCCGATCGTCCTGGCCTTCGCCTGGCCGCTGATCCGGCCGTCGATGCTGGCCCCGGTGGTTCTGTTCGGGCTTGGGCTGTTTCTGGACCTGTTCTGGGGCGGGCCGCTGGGCCTGTGGCCGATCAGCCTGCTGGCGATCTATGGCGCGATCCTGCTGGCCGCCAACTTCCTGGCTGGGCAGGCGACCATCGTCCTGTTCGCCCTTTACGCCGCCTCGACCGGGCTGGCCTTCTTCCTGGCCTATACGATCGTTACGCTGGACGCAGGCAATTCGCCGAACATCCTGGCCCTCCTGGGCCAGGTCGTGCCGACGCTGTTGCTCTTCCCCCTGGCGGACTGGCTGATCCAGCGGTTTAACGACGCCGACGTGCGATTCCGATGAGCAGCGAACCCCATATCTTCTTTTCGGATGTGAATGAGCGACAGGGCTCGTTCCTGCGGCGCACTTTTCTGCTTGGCGGAGCCACGGCGCTGGGGATCACGGCGCTGACGGGGCGGCTGGCCCAACTGCAGATCGTCAAGGCCGCGGAATATGCGACCCTCGCCACCAACAACCAGTTCAATTTTCGTCTGGTCCCGCCGCCGCGCGGCCTGATCAAGGACCGGAACGGCGTGGTCGTGGCCGGCAATCGGCCCAGTTTTCGCGTTCTGGTCGTGCGTGACGAGACCAAGGATCTGGATCAGACGCTGGACCTTCTGGGGCGGCTTCTGCCCGACACGCTGGAGCGTCGCCGCACCATCATCCGCGAGGTCAATGCCGCGCCGCGCTTCTCGCCCGTGCCGGTCAAGAGCGACCTGAGCTGGGACGAGTTCTCGCGCGTCAATCTCCACGCCGCCGAACTGCCGGGCGTCATGGCCGACATGAACGAGGCGCGCTACTACCCCTTCGCCGGGTCGTTCGCCCACGTCATCGGCTATGTCGCCAAGGTCTCTGACCGCGACGTCAAGGCGATCCGCGACAAGGGCGAGGAGCCGCCTCAGATCCTGTTCAACCCCGGCTTCCGCATCGGTCGGTCGGGCGTGGAGAAGGCGCTGGACCCCGAACTGCGCGGCGTCGCCGGCGGCAACCGGGTCGAGGTCGATGCGCGCGGCCGCGTGGTGGCCGAGGACATCGCCGGCTCGCGCCCCGCCGTGCCGGGCGACGAGGTGGTGCTGACGCTCGACGCCGACATTCAAAATCGGGCGCTGGAGGTGTTCGGTGACGAGAGCGGCGCGGCTGTGGTGATGGACTGCCGCAACGGCGACATCCTGTGTATGACCTCGGCACCGTCGTTCGACCCGAACATGTTCGTCGGCGGCGTGCCCAGCAAGGTTTACAAGGCGCTGAGCGAGTATGAGCGCAAGCCGTTGCTGGACAAGGCGATCGGCGGGGTCTTCCACCCGGGCTCGACCTTCAAACTGACCACGGCCCTGGCCTTGCTGGAGGCAGGGGTCAATCCTGCCGAGCGCGTCGTCTGCACCGGCGGCTATCACTACGGCGGTCGGACGTTCCGCTGCTGGAACCATCGGGGCCATGGCCCCCAGACTATGCACGACGCCATCAAGAACTCGTGCGACGTCTATTTCTATCACATGTGCAATCGCGCGGGCGTCGACAAAATCCAGGAAGTCGCCAAGAAGATCGGCTTCATGCAGACCTATGACATCGGGGTCGGCAATCAGAAGACGGGCAGCATTCCCAGCCGAGCCTGGAAGGCGAATTACAACAAGCGCAACCCCAATCCCGAGTCGCGGGTCTGGTTCCCCGGCGAGACCCTGTCGGTGGCCATCGGGCAGGGGGACGTCAATGTCACCGCCCTGCAACTGGCGGTCATGGTGTCGCGCTTCGCCAACGCGCGTAAAGCCTTGCAGCCGCGCCTGATCAAGTCGGTCGGCGGGGTCGAGCGGCCCAGCGGCGCCGAGACGCCCGATCTGCCGTTCTCGCGCGAGCACCTCGAGATCGTCCGTCAGGGCATGATCGCCGTGGCCAACGACCGGTCCGGCGGCGCCTATCGGCAGAGCCAACTGGGGCTGGGCGACATCCAGATGGCGGGCAAGACTGGCACGGCTCAGGTCCGCAACTACGGCACCGGGTCACGCAAATCGAACGTCTGGGCGCTGAAGGACCACAACCTGTTCGTGGCCTTCGCTCCTGTAGACGAGCCGCGTTACGGCATCGCTATCATCGTCGAACACGGCGGCATGGGCGGGGCGACCGCCGCGGCCCCGCGCGCCCGCGAGATCATGCGCACGACCCTGCTCAAGGACCCGGAGATGCGCGCGCGGATCGAACGGCCCCTGCCGCCCGAACCCACCGGTCCCGTGACGGCGGACGAGGCCGACTTCGGCGCTGCCCCGGCCGAGCCCGAGATCGAAACCGCCGCGCCGCGTCCCGCCGCGCCCGTCGCCTCCACCGGGCCTCGCCCCTATCTTGCGGAGCCGCGATGACCGCTTCGGCCCTGTCCCGTCCCGGCGAGCGCGAGCGACTGTCGGTCAAACTGAGCCAGATCGACTGGCGCTTCGTGTTCCTGATCTCCCTGGTGTCGGGCGTCGGCGGCCTGATGCTCTATTCCGTCGGCAAACAGTCGTGGGAGCCGTGGGCCGCCAAACACCTGATCCGCTACGGCGTGTGCCTGTTGCTGATGCTGGTGCTGGCCATGGTCAGCCTGCGCTGGTGGTTCAGGCTGGCCTGGCCGGTCTATTTCATCGCCCTGTTCCTGCTCGTCTGCGTCGAACTGTTCGGCTACACGGCCATGGGGGCGACGCGCTGGCTGGACATCGGCGTGACCCGGATTCAACCCTCTGAAATCATGAAGATCGGCGTCGTTCTGGCGCTGGCCCGCTGGTATCACGGCGCCTCGGCTCAGGACGCCAAATTCAGCTGGAAGCTGATCTACCCGGTCGCCATCATCGGCGCGCCCTTCCTTCTGGTGGCGCACCAGCCCGATCTGGGCTCGGCCATGCTGATCGGCCTGACCGGTGCGGCCATGATGTTCGTCGCGGGCCTCAGCTGGAAGATCATCGGGGCCGTGGGCGGCGCTGCGCTGGCCCTGGTGCCGCCCTACATCATGTTCGGGATGCACGAGTATCAGCGCCACCGGGTGCTGACCTTCCTGAACCCCGAGGCTGACCCTTCGGGCACGGGCTATCATATCCTGCAGTCCAAGATCGCCCTCGGGTCGGGGGGGCTGCTCGGCAAGGGCTTCGGCCTGGGCAGCCAGAGCCAGCTGGAATTCCTGCCCGAGAAGCAGACCGACTTCATCTTCGCGGCGGTGTCGGAGGAGTTCGGCTTCATCGGCTCGTTCAGTCTGCTGCTCTGCTATGCGGCCATCATCCTGATCGCCCTGCGCATCGCTTCGCTGTCGCACAGTCATTTCGGGCGGTTGGCGGCGGCCGGCGTGACGGCGACCTTCGCCCTCTATGTCCTGATCAACGGGGCCATGGTCATGGGTCTGGCGCCGGTCGTGGGCGTGCCGATGCCGCTGCTGTCCTATGGAGGCACGGTGATGCTGACGGTGATGATCGGTTTCGGCCTGGTCATGGCGGTGCGGGTCAACCGCTACGACGAACTGCCCAAGGGCCACGGGCTGTTCTAATCGCAGTTTCAGGCGTTAGGCTGGTCTCATGACCGACGAGACGCCCGACGCTGAAGCCGCCGCCATTCCTAAGGCCGATCCCTCCATGTTCTCGGATTGCGGCGACACGCCCTGTCCACAGCCGGTGATGGGCGATCCCAAGAATGAGGCAGCGGCTCTGGCCGAGGGTGTCCGCATGCGGAACAATCCCGCCGAATGGGCCTTCGTTCGCCTGTCCAAACTGATCGAGGAGTTCGAGGCCAACCTCGACAAGGACGAAGAGATCGGCGCCCGCGTCGTCGGCCTGCCGGGCGAGGGCACGATGCAGATCATGGACGTCGGCTTCTGGGGGCCGGACCTGATCATCTTCTTTGGCCGCAACGCCGACGGAAAGCCGGTGCGGTTGATCCAGCACTACACCCAGATCAACGTGGTGCTCGCCGCGATCCGGAAGCCGGAGGAGCGCGAGGCGCGCCGCATCGGCTTCCAACTCAGCGAAATGGTGCAGAAGACCAATCCGAAGGCGGCGACCTTATAAACGCGTCATCCCGGCCCAGCGGCGAAGCCGCGCCCAGCCGGGACCGCCACGGACGCCGGGCTTTGCTATGGGGCGAGGAAGGGCGCGCTCATTGCACCGTGCGGCGAAAAAAACAGTGCAATTGGTGCAATAAGCCGCAGCCGGAGGGGCGGTGAAGAGGGGAGCGGCCTGCCTGGGGCGGCGAGGCGGCGGATGGGGCTGTCAAAGACCGGTCATCACTGTGCACGGGTTTGAGATCAGGGCGCGCATATGGGCGGTCGAGGAGGGTTGATCCCTTGTGGGGCAAGGGATTGGTGGTCGCGGATGCGTTGGCTGATGCTCAACGTCATCCCGGAAACGGCGCAGCCGTTAACCGGGACCGCAGGAAGCGTCGGCGTTTGGGCGGGTCCCGGCTCGGCGCGGCTTCGCCGCTGGGCCGGGATGATGGGATTATAAGGTAGCCGCCCAGTCGGTGCCGCGCACCAGGCTGTCGATGATGCCCGGCTCGGTCGAAGCGTGGCCGGCGTCGCCGACGATGTCCAGCTTCGCTTCCGGCCAGGCGCGATGCAGGGTCCAGGCGCCCGAGATCGGCGTCACCACGTCGAACCGGCCCTGCGCGATCCAGCAGGGGATGTGGCGGATGGTTTCGATGTTCTCGAGAATCCAGTTCTCGCTGTCGAAGAAGCCGCCGTTGGTGAAGTACCAGTTCTCGATCCGGGCGAAGGCCACGGCGAACTCCGGCTCGGCGAACTTGTCCGGCTTGCCCGACGGTCCCTGGACGCTGACGGTCTCGCCTTCCCAGCTGGACCAGGCCACGGCGCAGCGTTCGCGCTCGGCGACGTCATCGCCGAGGAGGCGTTTGGAATAGGCGGCCATCAGGTCGCCGCGCTCGGCTTCGGGGATGGGGGCCACGAAGCGTTCCCAGGCGTCGGGGAAGATCATCGAGGCGCCGTCTTGATAGAACCAGTGCAACTCCTTCTTGGTCAGCAGGAAGATGCCGCGCAGAACCAGCGCCAGGCAGCGATCCGGGTGCTTGATGGCGTAGGTCATCGACAGGGTCGAACCCCAGGAGCCGCCGAAGACGACCCATTTGTCGATGCCCAGTTTCTCGCGCAGGCGCTCGATGTCGGCGACCAGATCCCAGGTGGTGTTGTTGTCCAGCGAGGCGTTGGGCCGCGACAGGCCGCAGCCGCGCTGGTCGAACATGACGATCCGGTATTTGGCCGGATCAAAATAGCGCCGCATCCCCGGATTGACCGCTCCGCCGGGGCCGCCGTGCAGGACGATGACCGGGACGCCGTGCGGGTTGCCGCTTTCCTCGTAATAGATCTCGTGGATGCTGTCGGTCGGCATCCAGCCCGACGCATAGGCTTCCAGTTCGGGATAGAGGTCGCGGCGAAGGGTGTTGGTCACGAGGATTGCCATGTCAGGAAATGGGGGTTTTCAGATTGGCCGGTCAGGCGTTGACGATGTGTGAGCGGAACGCGGCGACGGCCAGCGCGATCCAGCCGGCGATCATCAGCACGCCGCCCACGGGGGCGACTGCGCCCATGACGGGCAGGCTGAGCAGGCCGATCAGGGCCAGGGCCAGACAGAAGATCAACCCGCCACTCGCCGCCAGCCAACCGGCGATCCGCGCGGTTCGACCGCCGGTCGCCCAGGCGGCGCAGGCCACGGCCAGGACGGCGTGGACAATCTGATACTGGGCGCCCGTGGTCAGCAGGCTCTTGATCGCCGGGCCGGCGCCGTGCGCCGCGAAGGCGCCCAGAGCGACGGCCATGGCCCCGTTGAAGGCGGCGAAGACGAGCAGGTTGCGGTCATGGCTCATGGCTAATGTCTAGACCACAACTGTGACGGAGTCTGCTATCGCAGCGCCCATGAAGTCCGCCCCGCGCATGGCGCTGCAATACATCCTGTTGTTCGCCGCCAGCGGCGTGACCCTGCCGTTCGCCGGCCTGTGGTTTCGCGAGCAGGGCCTGAGCGGGGCCGAGATCGGCGCCTTGTTGGCCATCCCCATGCTGGGGCGGCTGGTCACGGGACCGGCCATCGCCGTCTGGGCCGACGGATTCCAATACAGGCGCACGCCGATCGCCCTGCTGGGGCTGGCTATGACGGCGGGATACGGCGGGGCGGGACTGGTTCAGGGTTTCGCCGCCTGGGCCGTCTGCTGGTTTGTCGGGGCCACGGCGGCGGCGGCTCTGATCCCGCTGAGCGACGTGATGACGCTGCGGGTCGCCCGGCGCGAGGGTTTCCACTTCTCCCTGCCGCGCGGCTGCGGCTCGGCGGCTTTCGTGGTCGCCAACGTCGGCATGGGGGCCTTGCTGACCCGGACCTCGCCGTGCGCGATCATCATCTGGATCGCCGTCGCCGCAGTGCTGATCGCCGTGACAGCGTGGCGGGTCCTGCCCGCCGAGCGGGTGACCGAGAGCACGCGGGTTCCGGGGCTGGAGCGGTTCAAGGGACTAGGGCGGCTGGTCGCCGATCCGGTCTTCATGACCGCCATCTTCGCGGTGGGCGCGGTGCAGGCGGCGCACGCCTTCTACTACGGCTTCTCGGCCATCGCCTGGAAGGCGCAGGGCATTCCCGAGAGCGTGACCGGCCTGCTGTGGGCCTTTTCCGTCCTGGTCGAGATCGGCTTCATGTGGGTGGTCGAGCCTTGGCGACGACGCGTCGGGATCG
This sequence comes from Brevundimonas sp. 01N35, assembly GCF_056399785.1. Taxonomy (NCBI): domain Bacteria; kingdom Pseudomonadati; phylum Pseudomonadota; class Alphaproteobacteria; order Caulobacterales; family Caulobacteraceae; genus Brevundimonas; species Brevundimonas sp. 01N35. The sequence continues at coordinate 140,199 of NZ_JBFTRZ010000003.1, read as the reverse complement.
GGCCGCGGGCCGTGCTCAGCATCGGCGCGACGGCGGCGGTCGTGCGCTGGACGCTGATGGCCTTTTCGCCGCCGCTGTTAGCGTTGTGGCCGCTGCAGACCCTGCACGCGCTCAGCTTCGCCGCGACCTATCTGGCGGGGGTGCAGATCGTCGAACGGTTGTCGCCACCCGACAGCCATACGGCGGCGCAGACCCTCAGTTCCGTGGTGTCGGCCGGCGTTCTGATCGGGTTGGCGACGGCGGCGTCGGGGCCGCTGTATGACGCGTTCGGCCTGAAGGGCTACCTGGCGATGGCGGCTCTGGCGCTGGTCGGGGGCTTGGCCGGGCTGACCCTGAGGTCAGGGCGGCACGCCGGCTGAGGCTCAGGCGGCGCGCGCTTCTTCAGGCCGCGCTGGGGCGGGGCAGGGGAGCCAGGTGGCGGGCGATCGCAGACGCCGCCGTCTTGACCGCCGACTGGACCTTGGCGTTCGAAGCGTCCGAAGGCGCGCGGATGAGGCCGATGGCGGGCGAGGCCGGGCCGTCGGGCAGGTCCGCCAGGATGCGATAAAGGATATAGCTGCCAGCGTCCTCCTCGGCGTCCGAGGCCGCGAGGGCGTTCAGCCCCGCAGCGGTCAGGTCGCGCACGATCTCGGCGGCGGCGGCGGTGGCGCGGACGACGCCCGGGCCTGTGCGATCCAGGCGGTCGCTGCGGTCGAGGCAGCGGTTTTCGGCCCGCATCTGCAAGCGGAAGGCCCCTGGATTCGCCGTGCGCCCGACCAGCAGCAGGGCGCTGCATTCGCCGCGGGCGAGCAGAGTGCTGAGATGGGCCGCCAGGGTGTCAGCCGAGGCGTTTCCGGCAACAGGCAAGGTGCGCGCGCCGACGGGGTTCCAAGGCTCGCCTGAAAGGTCCTCGACCGGGTCCCAGGCGTCGAAGGCCGGGTCCCACGCACAGATGGCGATGGCGGGGCGTCGGTCGGTGCGAAGCCCGAAATCCATATCCAGCAAGGAGTCCACCCTGTGTGACACTAATGCGACAGCGCCCGGACGGTGCGGTCAAACCCGGGCGGAGGTCAAGCCCGCCGGAACAAAATGCGACAGCGTTGCGCCCAACGCCTAGCCGAGGTCGCCGATGGCGGCGTCCAGCAGCATGAAGGCGCGGCCCTCGTCGGTCGCCAGCCGGCTCTGGACGCCGTGGGCGTCGCCCTGACGCGCCTGTTCCTTCACCGACTGGGCGAAGGCGCGGACGTAGGCGTCGGCGTCGGCGCGCAGTTCGGCGTCGGCCAGGATGCGGCGGGACACGCTGCGCACTGCTGCGGGGGCGACGCGGCGCACGATCTGGCGGGCGCGATCCGGTTCATGCGCGGCCAGGGCGCGGGCGGCTTCCTCGATCCGGGCGCGGGGCAGCAGGGCGTTGGGATCGACCCCCATGCGCCGGATCGCCGATGTGATCCGGTCGCCCAGGGCGCCCGGGTCCAGGGCGCCAGGGTCCGCGGCGGGGACGGGCGTGTCCAGCTCAAGCGGGGCCTCGACGGCTTCGGCGTGCTGATCCACGCCATCGACCAGATCGTTCCAGTCCAGCATGTCGTCCTTCTCAGGGACCGGCGCGGGCGCTTCCGAGGCGGTCTCGGCCGGCTCCAGCCGCAGACGGCCGCGCAGGCCGAAACCGCGCTCCTCGGGCCGCTTGGCGGCGGGTTCGGGGAGGGGCTCCGGCTTGGGCTCGACCCGGCGCGGCTTGTAGCGGGCAGGCTCGCTTGGCGGGACCGACAGCAGGGGCTCGCGGCGGCGCGCAGCGGGGGCGTCGCCCGACACCACGCCCATGACGCGGACGGCCTCGGTCAGCATGTCGTAGTTGCGACGGACCCGGTCCTGGAAACCGGCGTCCAGGGTCTCCGTGTCCTCGGCGGCCTTTTTCGAGGCGGCGGTCAGGGCGGCCAGACCCTCCTCGACCGAGGCGCGCACGGCGTCGACGCGGGCGGCGGCTTCTTCCGGGAGGCGGCTGGCGCGGGCGTCCATCTCGGCCACGGCCGTCTCGACCTGGGCCAGAGCGGCGGTCATCCGTTCCAGCGTGCTTTCCAGACGTTCGGCGACCTTCTCGCCGGTCAGGTCGACCATGTCGGCGGTCTGGTTGACGATCTTGCGGGCGCCGTCGATGCGGGCCTCGGCGGCTTCGTCGGCCTTCTGCGCGGCGTCGAACAGGGATTCGCCGAGGCGGTCGGCGCGGATCTGGGCCTGTTCGATGGCGGCAGCGGCCGCAGCGCGCTGTTCCTCGGCGGTGGCCTGCAGCGCCGTCAGGGCGCGGCGGGTTTCCTCGACCAGCAGGTCGCGGGCTTCGGCGGCCAGGGCCTCGAAGCGGTCGAGCGCCAGCTTGGTGGCGTGGTCGAAGCCGTCGGCCTCGCGCTGGGACAGGTCCACCAGGGCGCGGAACTGGTCGGCGGCGGCTTCGATCTGGGCCTTGATGGCGTCGCCGACGTCGCCGGTCGTCTGGTTCAGTTCGCCGGCGGCGCTGCGGGTCAGGGACAATTGTTCGGTGAACTGGGCGCGCTGGCTTTCGATCTGGGCCGAGAAGTCTTCCTGATCGGTGCGCAGGGCGTAGGCGGCGGTGACCAGGGCGGCGCGCTGCTGGCTCAAGCCTTCCTCAACCGACTGGATCTGCTCGGCGACGCCGCTGCCGGCCGTTTCCAGACGCAGGGTCTGGCGGGCCAGGTCGTCGGCGGCGGCGCGGGCGGCGTCCTGGGCCTCGCCGGCGGCGGCGGCCAGGTCGGCGGCGCGGGCGGCCAGCGCCGCTTCGGCCTCGCGAAGCTGGGTCTGGGCCAGATCCGAGGCGTCCACGACCATGCGCGACTGACGCTCGACAGCATCGACGACGCCGGTGGCCTGGCCATCCAACTGTAGGCCAAGGGCGCCCAACTGCTCGCGTTCGCGACCCAACTGGTCGGCCAGGCGACGGGCGGTGCGGCCGGCGGATTCGGCGGCCTCGTTCAAGCGGACGGTTTCCTCGACCAGCGCTTCGCGCAGCAGGGCCATGTCGTTGCGGGCGCGCTCGGCGGCGAGGGCGGCCTGATCGATGTCGCCGCGCAAGGACGTCAGCACCTGTCCGGTCTGATGCGCGGCCAGCGCCGTCGGGCCGATCAGGGCGTCGGCCATGTCACGGGCTCGGCGGGTTTCCAGCGCCAGGCCGGCGCCTTGCCGCACGGCGTGAGCCAGCATGATGGCGAGGCCGGCGGGGGCCAGGGCGATCAGGGCATAGACGGCCAGCCTGAGCGGCTCCAACTGGACCGCGCCCGATCCGAATTCATAGGCGAACCAGGACGCGACGCCGCCGATCCACAGGGCCGAGGCGACGCCGGCGATCAGATAGGCGTTGCCGCTAGGCGCAAGCGCGGCCTTGCGCACAGAGATGGAGGCCGGGGCGGGCGTGTCCAGCGGCGCCGGCGGCGCGTCGGCCGATACGGCGAGCGGCGCCAGATCGGGCGCGGCGGCGTGCAGGGCGGCAGCGCGCTGCTCGGCCAGCCGCTGCTCCTCCATCAGACGCCGCCGACGGCGCTCGGACATCGGGCGTTCAGACTGCGGCTGAGGCTCGGGCTTCAGCTCGGGCGCAAGTTCCAGCGCCTCCTCGGTGATCGAGGGGGTGGTTTCATCCTGATCTTCGCCCGGTTCGGGGTCGGAAAGGTTGAGCGGCGGCCGATGGCTGAACTTCATGGGGCGTCGTTCTCGATCACTATTCGCCGGAAACGCGGCGAGGGCGCGCGGAGGGATGAGACCCTAGCGGCTCGATCCGGCCGCGCAAAGGCTCACGGGCAGGGATTCGAAAGGAGATCGGCGATGAGGTCCGTCAGGCCAGCGGGTCAGCAGCCGCGCGGGGCGGCGACGGCGATGCTGGCGGCGGGCGCGTCCTTGCAGTCCTGCACGCGCTGGATTTCCCGTTCCGACTGGCGGGGGGCATGCAAATCGACGCCGAATTGCGACAGCGCCGCCGCAGCGAGCAGCGCGATCAGGCCAGCCAGCATTTCGAGCAGCATTTGCATGGCGCATACAATGACAGAACACGGCTCTGTTTACAATGCGGCGGCATTGTGAAGCTGCACGGCGGGGCGAATGGAACGAACCGGGGCGTCGAACGTCAAGCTTGCGGGCCCGGCGCATAGGCTCGTCATGCGAATCAGTCAGTCTGGCCAGATGAGAGAATGGGGCGACAGCTACGAAGGCAGTCTGCTGGATCCGGGGCGGGACTGCTGGCGCGTGGCGACGGCGCATCGCTTTACGCCGCTGATGGAGAACAACGCCTATTTCGACGCCCTGGCCTCAGCGCTGGCGAAGGCGAAGAAGTCGATCGTCGTGCTGGGCTGGCAGTTCGACCCGCGCACCCGGCTGGACCCCAGTTCGCACCTGACCGACCGGCGCGGCGAGATCGGCCATCAGCTGCGGATGCTGGTGCGCGAGAAGCCCGAACTGGACGTCCGGCTGCTGATCTGGAAATCGCCGCTGCTGATCGCCGCCTCGCAGGGCTTCTATCCGCACCGGGCGCAGCGATGGTTCCGGAAGCGAACGGTCGAGTTCAGGCTCGACAAGCCCGGCATCCTGGGCGCCTGCCATCACCAGAAGGTGGTGATCATCGACGACAAGGTCGCCTTCTGCGGCGGCGGCGACATCGCCACCGACCGTTGGGACACGGACGAACATCTGGATAACGATCCGCGCCGCTGCCAGCCGTCAGGCCTGTTCAGCTCGCCCCGGCATGAGGTGATGTGTGTTCTGGACGGTCCCGCGGCGATGGCCCTGGGCGACCTGGCGCGCGAGCGCTGGTTCCGCGCCACCTGGGAACGGACCTTGCCGGACGAGACGGACGAGGATCCCTGGCCGGACGGCGTCGAGGCGGTCCTGAGCGACGTGACCGTCGGCGTGGCCCGCACCGAGCCGCGCGTGCGGGGGCGGCCCGAGGTGCGCGAGAACGAGGCGCTGCATCTGGAATCGATCCGCCGGGCCCAGCGGCTGATCTATCTGGAGAACCAGTATTTCACCTCACCGACCATTGCCGCCGCCCTGGCCGAGCGGCTGGCCGAGCCGGACGGGCCGGAAGTGGTGCTGGTTTCGACCGGGCGCAGCCCCAGCTGGTTCGACAGCCTGACCATGGACACGGCCCGCGCCGAGGTCCTGTATCGGCTGGAGCAGGCCGACCAATACAACCGCTTCTTCGCCTTCAGTCCCCGAACCGTCGAGGGCGAACGGATCATCGTTCACGCCAAGATGTCGATCATCGACGACCGGCTGCTGCGGATCGGCTCGACCAATCTGAACAACCGTTCGCTGGGTCTGGACACCGAATGCGACGTGGCGGCCGAGCCGACGACGGAGGAGGGGGGCGAGGCTGTTCGCCGCTTTCGTCAACGCTCCATCGGCCATTTCCTTGGCGTATCGGGCGAGGACTTCGCCCAGGTCGAGGGCGTGATGGGCTCGGTCGGTCAGGCGGTTCAGACCTTCGGCGCGGATCGGATGACGGCTCTGGGCTCGGACCCGCCCAACGCCGCGCAGCGGATGATCGCTGAATGGCAACTGGGCGATCCCGGCTCGTCCTCCGACGCCTGGCAGCCGTGGAAGCGCCAGAACCGCTCGCACCGGCCACGGATCACGGGCGCTCAGACAGGGCCTCAGACGGGGGGCTGAAACTCGAAGTCGATCACCAGCGGCAGGTGGTCGGAAGCGGCGCGCGCCAGCGGATGCAAGGGCGTCATCACGCCCGTCACCCTGATTTCGGGGCTGACGAAGCAGTGGTCGATGCGGATGGCGGGGAAGCTGGAGGGGAAGGTCTTCACCGAGGGCTTCAGCCCCAGTTCGCGCTGGGCGTCGGCCAGCCGCCGCGTCAGGGCGTAATAGGGGCGGGTGATCGAGGTGGCGTTGAAGTCGCCGGTCAGGATGGTCGGCCCCGTGCAGGCCGGATCGCCCAGCCATTCCGGCCCGACCAGGGCCGCCGTCTGCAGGCGCTGCTCGCGCGGCACCAGACCCAGGTGGGTGTTGACGACGTTTAGCGTCACCCCGTTGAACTCGATCGCCGACCACAGGGCGCCGCGCGGCTCCAGTCCGCGCAGATTGGGCAGGGTCGGCAGGGCGGCGGCGCGGATCAGCCGTTCGGGGTGCGGGGTCAGGATGGCGTCGCCGTACAGTTCCGCCTCGACCTTCATCGCCGGATGGAAGCTGAAGCTCATCGACAGACGTTGGGCGATGGCGCTCGCCTGATCGACGCCGCCGGTACGGGCGCGACCGACGTCCAACTCCTGCAGGCAGACGATGTCCGGCTCCAGTCCCGCGATCACGGCGGCGATGCGCGCCACGTCCAGCTTGCGATCGACGCCGACGCAACGATGGACATTATAGGTCAGAAGTCTGGGCATGGGTCCTTGCCGGGCGGCGACGGGGAGACGAGGGCGGCGCTGGACGCGCCGCCGCCGGATTCCCGATATCAGGCCTAGATGACAACCAGCCGGTCGGGAACCTCGTTGATATCAGCGGACCGGGGTGGAAACTGTTCCGCCAGCACGTCGCCGCACAAGGCGATGGCGCGCTCCAGCCCCTCGACCGGATCGCCGGCGCGCATGGAGGCGCTCAGGGCGGCGACCGCGTCTCCCCACAGTTCGGGGTCGACGCGGGAATGGATGCCCTCGTCGGCGACCAGCTCGACCTGATGGTCAGACAGGGCGGCGAAGATCAGGACGCCCGTCCGCGCGTCGGTGGTGTGCAGGCCATGGGCCAGGAACTGCTGCACCGCCACGCGTCGCACGCGCGCCCGGCGCACGCTGCGCGGCGTCACCCAGCGACGAACCAGAGGGATGCAAGTGATCAGGAACACAGTCACGAAGACCGCCGCCTGCACCACGGCATAGGCCGACAGGGCGCGGCCGATGGCAATGTCGAGCGCCGCCAGATGGGAGGTCTCCCAGGCGTCGCCCAGACCAGGGAACCAGGACGGATCGAATTTCAGCGGAATGAGCGCCAGGGGCAGCAGCAAGGCCGCCGCCGCCGCCCAGCCCAGGCTGACGTCGCGATAGGACGAGACCTGTCGAGCGACGACGCAGAAGATTTCGCCAGAGGTGCGGGCCTCGGCCGCCGCGATGGCGCGGGCCACGCGTTCGTGGTCGTCGTCCGTGAACTGCATCACCATCCCCCCGAAGCGCCGCCGCCGCCGAAGCTGCCGCCGCCTCCGCCGAAGCCTCCGCCGCCGAAGCCGCCGCCGCCGCCCCAGCCGCCGCGCCCGCCGCGATTACGCAGGGCCTCGCTGGCGGCCCAGATCAGAATGGGGGTGACCCCGTCGCCGCGACCGCTTCCGCGCCGCCGTCCGCCCGACGCCGCCGCGCGGATCAGGCCGATGAACAGGAACAGGAAGACCAGACCCACCAGGATGGCCGGACCGACCGGCGCCTTCGGGCGCGGCGCCTTGGCCGCCTGGGCGCGAGCCTGGGCCTCAGCCGGATCGAGGCGCAACTGGCCGATGACGGCGTCGACGCCCGCATCGATCCCCTGGGCGAAATCACCGGTGCGGAAGGCCGGCAGAATCTGGTTCTGGATGATCTGCGCCGACAGGGCGTCGGTCAGCACGCCCTCCAGGCCGTAACCGACCTCGATCCGCACCTTGCGCTCGACCGGAGCGACGATCAGCAGGGCGCCGTTATCCTTCTCCTTGGAGCCGATGCCCCAGGCGCGGCCCAGCCGATAGCCGTAGTCCTCGATCGGCTGGTCCTGCAATGACGGCAAGGTGACCACCACCAACTGATCGCCGGTCTGCTGTTCCAGCGTCGCCAGCTTGCCGGTCAGGGCCTGTTCCTGTTCCGGCGTCAGAAGATTGGCGTCGTCCACCACGCGGCCCGTCAGGGCTGGGAACTGGATGTCCGCGGCCCGCGCGAGGCCGGGCAGAACCGCCAGCAGCGCGAGCGAAAGCAGCAGCGCCCGGATCAGACCGGGCGCTGGCCTTTCCCCCAAGGCGAGGGCGGGGCGGTTCATGTCGTTCTAACGCGCCGCCGGAGCGGGAGCGGGAACGGCGGTTGGGGCGGCGCCCGGCGTGACGGCGGGAGCGCTCCCTCCAGGCTGGGCGCCCGGAACGCCGAGGTTGAAGTTCACAGTCGGCGCGCTCTGGGCCTCGGCCGTGGCGGTGAACAACTGCATCGGCTTGGAGCCGCTCTGCAGGGTCTTGGCCCAGATCACGGTCGGGAAGGTGCGCAGGCTGGTGTTGTAGTCGCGCACAGCCTCATTGTAGTCGCGGCGCGCCACGGCGATGCGGTTCTCGGTGCCTTCCAGCTGTGATTGCAGCGTGAGGAAGTTCTGATTGGCCTGAAGCTGGGGATAGGCCTCGACCGTCACCAGCAGTCGCGACAGGGCGCCGGACAGTTCGCCCTGGGCCTGCTGGTATTTCTGGAAGGCGGCGGGGTCGCTGAGGCTGGAGGCGTCGACGTTGACGCTGGTGGCCTTGGCTCGGGCCTCGATCACCTGGGTCAGGGTGGTGCGTTCCTGAATGGCCGCGGCCTGAACCGTCGCCACCAGGTTCGGCACCAGGTCGGAGCGGCGCTGATACTGGCTCTGGACATCGGCCCAGGCGGCCTGGGCGCGCTCTTGCTTGGTCGGAATGGTGTTGTAGCCGCAAGCCCCAACGGCGGGGGTCAGGACGACGACGGCGGCGACGGCCGCGAGACGGGGCGAAAATCCAGCCATAAAGATCCTCCGGCGATCAAGGGATCGCTGATCCGCTAAAGACTATCGGAGCGGAAAGGCTCCGCTTCAAGGGCTGGATTTTTCGCAACCTGAACCGCTCATCCCGGCGTCCGCCGGGATGAGCGGGAGTGGGGGAAGTCTCAGCCGTTCAGGTCTTCCGGCGTCACGCCTGCCGAACGGCAGGCCGCCGTATAGGTGTTGGCCAGCAGGCAGGCGATGGTCATGGGGCCGACGCCGCCGGGGACAGGGGTGATGCGCCCAGCGACCTCGACCGCCTCATTGAAGTCCACGTCGCCGACGACGCGGGTCTTGCCCTCGGCCGCCTTGACCGGATCGCGCGAGGGGACGCGGTTGATGCCGACGTCGATGACGGTCGCGCCCGGCTTGATCCAGTCGCCCTTGATCATCTCGGGCCGGCCCACGGCGGCGACCAGAATGTCGGCGGTGCGGCACAGGGCCGGCAGGTCGCGGGTGCGCGAATGGGCCACGGTGACGGTGCAGCTTTCACCGATCAGCAGTTGCGCCATCGGCTTGCCGACGATGTTGGAGCGCCCGACGATGACGGCGTTCAGCCCCGACAGGTCGCCCAACTGATCCTTCAGCAGCATCAGACAGCCCAACGGCGTGCAGGGGACCAGACCGGGCAGGCCGACCGCCAGACGCCCGACGTTGACGACGTGGAAGCCGTCCACGTCCTTGTCCGGGTCGATGGCGCCGAGGACGGCGGCCGAATCGATATGTTTCGGCAGCGGCAGCTGAACCAGAATTCCGTGGATGCCCGCGTCGGCGTTCAGGTCGGCGATCAGGGCCAGAAGTTCGGCCTGGGTCGTCGTGTCAGGCAGGCGGTGGGTGTCGGACCGCATCCCGGCCTTCAGCGTCGTTTCGCCCTTGTTGCGGACGTAGATCTGGCTGGCGGGGTCTTCGCCGACGATGACCACGGCCAAGCCGGGCGTCACGCCGTGGGCGGCCTCCAGCCGGGCGGCGGCGGCGGCGACGCGCTCGACCAGGGTCTGCGAGAAGGCCTTGCCGTCGATCAGCGAGGCGCGGGCGAGTTCTTCAGCCATGATCGGCTCCATAGGGGGGGACTCGGCGGGAACTGGAAAGCGTGGCCGCGATTTACAGCCGCTGCGGTTCGGCGTCTATGATGGCGCCAGCAAAGAGGTTTTCATGCGTCATTCTCAGTTCGGGGCCCTGTTCGCCGCAGTCAGCGTCGTCGCCCTGCTGTCGACGGGCTCCGCCTTGGCCCAATCCTCTGAACGGACGCCCGTCGACGCCCGCATCGGTGCCGAGACCCGGGGCCGGCTGGAGGAGGGGGATGCGCGGACCCGTGGCAGCGACGCCTATCGTTACGACGACTACCGCGTGCAGTTGCACGCGGGTCAGCGGCTGCAGGCCGAACTGCGCAGCAGCGACTTCGACGCCTATCTGGCGATCTACGCCGAGGGCCGGACGTCGGGCGAGCCTCTGGCCACGGACGACGACGGGGCCGGCAGCGGCTCGAACGCCCGCCTGCGGTTCACGCCCGAGAGCGAAGGCGTCTACATCGTTCGCGCTCGGCCCTATTCGGGGCTGGAGACCGGTAATTACACGCTGGCGCTCAGCGAGCGGGCCGCGCCGCGCCAACCCCGGCCCGGTCGAATCTCCGTCGGCCGAGACGTCTCGGGCCGCCTGACGAGCGGAGACGCCGAGGACGATGACGGCAACATCTTCGATGCCTACGCCTTCCGCGCGGGGGCCGGAGAGCGGGTCGCCGTCCTGCTGGAATCGGACGATTTCGACCCGGTCCTGCGCATCGGCCGGATGATCGGCGGCTCCTTCGTGGAGTTGGCCCAGAACGACGACGGCGCGGGCAAGGGGCTGAACTCCTACCTGGTCTTCACCGTGCCGCAGGCGGGCGAGTACGTCATTCAGGCGACTTCGGCGGGCAGCGGCGGGGAGGGCGGCTATCGCCTGTCTCTGGAACAGGGCCCGCCGGCCCCAACGGCTCGCACGATCACGATCGGTGAAAACGTCGACGGCCGCCTGACCGCGGACAGCGCCCGGAGCGATTCCGGGGCGCGCGCCGACCTCTACCGCTTCACCGGCCGGGCCGGGCAGCGAGTGGCGATCAGCCTGAGTTCCGGCGATTTCGACAGCTACCTCGAACTGTTTGACGCCAACCACAACAGTCTGGCCACCGACGACGACAGCGGCGGCGCGTTGAACGCCCGCCTGACCTACACCCTGCCCGAGGACGGCGACTATCTGGTCGAAGCCCGGACCTTCTCCGACGGCATGGGCCGCTATGACCTGAAGCTGGAGGAGGCGACGCCGCCGCCGCCGCCGACCGCCATCGCCTTCGGTCAGACAGAGCAGAGCGAGTTGAAAGAGGGCGGGGCGATCGACGACGAAGGTCGGCTGTACGAGGACTATGTCTTCAACGGGGTGGAGGGGCGGCGCATCCAGGCGATCATGCGCTCCGGCGATTTCGACGCCCTGCTGCAGATCGGCGCGGCCGGCGACGAGTTCGAGGCCCTGGCTAGCGACGACGACGGTCTGGGCCAGGGAACCGACGCCCGCCTGACCTTCACCCTGCCCGAAACCGGCGACTACGTCCTGCGCGCCTCGCCCTATGGCAAGGACGGCAAGGGGCTTTATTCGCTGGAACTGGTCGACCGGGGTCCCGAACCGTCGCCTGGCAGCCTGCTGGTCGGCGCGACGGCGCGCGGTTCTTTGACCGAGAGCGATGCTGTGACCGACGACGGGATCAGTTTCGACGCCTACCGGTTCAAGGCCAAGGCCGATGAAAAGCTGCGCTTTACCCTGATCTCCGCCGCCTTTGACGCGGTGGTCGAGGTGGGCGAGGACAAGGACGGCGATTTCCGCAGTCTGGCCGAGGACGACGACAGCCTGTCGGACACCCACGCCCGGCTGAATTGGACCGCGCCGCGCGACGGAACCTACGTCGTCCGCGCCCGCAGCTATGGACCCAACTCGACCGGCGACTATGTCCTGATGCTCGAGCGTCAGCCCTGACGGTCCCGATGAGCGACGACCTGATCCTAGGCCGCAAGGACCAGCACCTCGACGTGGTGCTGTCGGGCGGCGGGCGGCACGCCCTGGCCAGTGGTTTCGACGACTGGCGCTTCGTGCACGAGGCCCTGCCGGATCTGGACCATGCGAAGATCGACCTGGGCGCCGACTTTCTGGGACGGCGTCTGCAGGCGCCCCTGCTGATCAGCGCCATGACCGGCGGGCCGGCGCGCGCCGAGGCGATCAACGCCCGGCTGGCCGAGGCGGCGCAGCACCTGGGCATCGCCCTGGCGGTCGGCTCGCAGCGCGCCGCCATCGAGGGCGGGGCGACAGGCGGGCTGGATCGCTCGCTACGCGACCGGGCGCCGGACACGGTGCTCCTGGCCAATATCGGCGCGGCCCAACTGACGCGCGGCTTTGGCCTGGACCAGGCCCGGCGGGCGCTGGACATGATCGGGGCTGACGCCCTGGTGGTGCATCTGAACCCCCTGCAGGAAGCCTGTCAGCCCGAGGGCGACCGCGACTGGTGGGGCGTCGGCGCCGCGCTTCAGGCCCTGATTCGGGGGCTGGACGCGCCGGTGATCGTCAAGGAGACCGGCGCGGGCATATCGGCCGTGACCGCCCAGCGCCTGATCGCCATGGGGGCGGCGGGCGTCGACGTGGCCGGGGCCGGCGGCGCCAACTGGGGTCTGATCGAAGGGGAGCGGGCGACCGATCCGGCGGACAAGGTCCACGCCGCCGCCTTTGCCGCCTGGGGCATCCCCACGGCTCGGGCCATCGCCGAGGCGCGCAACGCCTTGCCCGAGGCCTTGATCATCGGCTCGGGCGGCGTCCGCGACGGCGTTGATGTCGCCAAGGCCATCCGGCTGGGCGCCGACGTGGTCGGCATGGCCTCGGGCGTCATTCAGGCCGCGACCGTCTCGACCGAGGCGGTGGTCGAGCATTTCCAGACCGTGATCCGGCAACTGCGCACCGTCTGCTTCTGCACCAACGCCGCCAATCTGGGCGCGCTCAAGCGAGCGCCGCTGCTAGCGTCGAGATAAATCAATCGTTTAGGGCGTCACGCTACAGGCGACGTTCAACATTCGGAGACCTCCCCCCATGCGCGCCCTTCTGATGACGACCGTCCTGGCGTCGGCCCTGGCTGTGGCCGGCGGCGCCTCGGCCCAGAGCACCATCCGCCCCGGTCAGACGGTGCAGGGCAACTTCACCGCCAAGGACGCTCGCATGGGCGACGGTTCGCACTACCGTTGTTACGTCGTGCAGACCAACCCGGACGAAGCCTATACGGTCACGCTCAGCTCGTCGGACTTCGACACCTATCTGTCGGCCGGCGCCGGCGCGGACTGCGACGACACCTCGATCACCAACGACGACGGCCCGGACATGGGCACGAACTCGCAACTGCGTTTCGCCTCCGGCGGCGGCCTGTGGATCATCAAGGCCAACACCCTGAGCGAGGGCGAGACCGGCCGCTATGAACTGCGCGTCTCGTCGGGCGAGCGGATCCGCCCGACCACCCAGGTTCTGCCGATTTCGGTGGGCGAAAGCCGTTCGGGCCGACTGGAGTTCAGCGACCGCCGCGCCGACGACGGCTCCTTCTACGACTGCTATGCCCTGTCGATCGCGCGCGCGGGCAGCGTGGCTGTTCGCCTCGATTCCGCGGACTTCGACGCCTATCTGGCCCTCTACGAAGGCCCGCAGTGCGACGGCGATGCGCTGGCCTCGGACGATGACAGCGGCGGCGGAACTAGCGCCCAGATCATCCAGACCCTGAGCCCCGGCGTCTATTCGGTGCGCGCCAACACGCTCGGCGCCTCGGAAGAGGGCGACTACACCCTGACCGTTTCGACCCGGCGTTGATGACGAGGCGGCCTCGGCGGGTTCAGTCGAGGCCGCGTTCGTCCCACAGGGGCGAGGAATCGACCGTATCCGACAGGCTCACATGGGCTAATCGATCCGCTGGGTCTGGCACCTGTTCCGGCAGGGGCTGATCGAAGCCGAAGCTGTAGTCGTCGGGTTCCAGTCGGACAGGCGTCGCGGGGCGGGGCGACACCCACACCAGCCCGTTCCGGTAGTCCTGCGGGGGCGGCCCTGCCGGCGCCGGGGGCTCCAGCCAGGCGTCGTCCAGATAGGCTTCATACTCGGCGTCGAGGATGGCGGGCGGCTGCAGGCGCGCGGGGTCATGCACGTAGCCGTTCCGCAACTCGCCCACCGCCATGATGGAGCCCGGCGGAAGATCCGGTTCCGTCGGCGGCGCCACGACCTCCACGCTCATGACGCCGTGGCCCGCATCGCGATGAGCGATGGCGGTCGAGTTCCACGCCGCCCATCCGCCGGCCCCCGCGGCCGTGAGGCCCAGAGCCAGACCGGCCAAAGCCAGCGTCTTCATCTCTATCGCTCCGGTCATGCGCGGGAAGCGCCGCACATGACTTAAAGCGTTGAGAGCCTGATGCGGTTCACGCCGAGGGCAGCAGGTCGCCGGCGAAGCCGCGATAGCGACCGGCCCGCACCCCGTCCGTCGCCCGGGCGATGTCCGGCGCGAAGTAGTGGTCGGAGGTATAGGGGGCGGCGGCCTCGCGCACGATGGCGTAGGCCTGCTCCAGTTGCGGCGAGCTGGTCAGGGGGCGGTGGAACTCCAACCCCTGGGCTGCGGCCAGCAGTTCGATGCCGACCACGGTGGCGGCGTTCTCGGCCATGTCCAGCAGGCGACGGGCGCCGTGGGTGGCCATCGAGACGTGGTCTTCTTGGTTGGCGCTGGTCGGCACGGTGTCGACGCTGCACGGATGGGCGACCATGCGATTCTCGGCCACCAGGGCCGCCGCCGTCACCTGGGCGATCATGAAGCCAGAGTTCAGGCCGCTCTCCTTGACCAGGAAGGCGGGCAGTTCGCTCATCTTGGGATCGACCAAGATGGAGGTGCGGCGCTCGGAGATATTGCCAATCTCGCACAGGACCATGGCGATCTGATCCGCTGCAAAAGCAACCGGTTCAGCGTGGAAGTTGCCGCCTGAGATCACGTCGCCGTCGTCGATGAAGACCAGCGGATTGTCGGTCACGGCGTTGGCTTCGCGTTGCAGGGTCGCGGCGGCGTTCCTCATCACGTCGAGGATGGCGCCCATGACCTGCGGCTGGCAGCGCAGCGAGTAGGGGTCCTGCACCTTGGCGCAGTCTTCCCGGTGGCTCTCGCGGATGGCGCTGCCGGTGATCAGGCCGCGCAGGACGGCGGCGACCTCGATCTGACCCGGCTGGCCGCGCAGGGCGTGGATGCGGTGATCGAACGGCGCGTCCGATCCCTTCAGCGCATCGACCGACAGGGCTCCGGCGGCGAGGGCGGCGGCGAAGACGTCCTCGGTGGCGAACAAACCGGCCAGAGCCAGGGCCGTCGAACACTGGGTGCCGTTCAGCAGGGCCAGGCCTTCCTTGGGACCCAGGACGACGGGCTTCAGTCCGACCTTGGACAGCGCGGTCTCGGCGTCCAGGGTCTGGCCCTGATAGCGGGCCTCGCTGACGCCGATCAGGACGCAGCTCATGTGGGCCAGCGGGGCCAGATCGCCCGAGGCGCCGACCGAGCCCTTGGACGGGATGCAGGGCAGGATCTCGGCGTTGACCATGGCGATCAGCGCCTCCAGCGTCCCGCGCCGCACGCCCGAGGCGCCGCGCGACAGCGAAGCGATCTTCAGCACCATCAGCAGGCGGGTGACGTTGTCGCTGAGCAGCGGGCCGACGCCGCAGGCGTGGCTGAGGACCAGGTTCTTCTGAAGGGTTTCAAGGTCTTCCGGCGCAATGCTGGTGTTGGCCAGCAGGCCGAAGCCGGTGTTGATGCCATAAACCGTCCGGCCCTCGGCGAGGATGGCGGCGACGGTGGCCGCCCCCTTCTCGACATTGGTCCAGGCGGCGTCCGTCAGGCTGACGGCGACGGGGCCATTCATGACGGCGCGAAGCTGGGCGAGGGTGAGCGGGTCTTGGCCGATAATGATCTGGGTCATGCTATCTCTCTCTTCTCCCCTTGCGGGAGAAGGTGGCGGGCCGAAGGCCTGACGGATGAGGGGTGGCGCGGACCTGTGTGGTCGGCGTCGGTGGAAAGGGCGATGTGGCGGTCGTTGGCGCGACCCCTCATCCGACCCGCTGCGCGGGCCACCTTCTCCCGCAAGGGGAGAAGGAAGATCATTTCAAGCTCGGCAGGTTCAGGCCGTGCTCGCGCGCGGCGTCCTTGGCGATTTCGTATCCGGCGTCGGCATGGCGCATGACGCCCGTGGCCGGGTCGTTCCACAGGACGCGCTCCAGACGCTTGGCGGCTTCCGGCGTGCCGTCGGCGACGATGACGACGCCCGAGTGCTGGCTATAGCCCATCCCGACCCCGCCGCCGTGGTGCAGCGACACCCAGGACGCGCCCGATGCCGTGTTCAGCAGGGCGTTCAGCAGGGGCCAGTCGGACACGGCGTCCGAGCCGTCCATCATGGCCTCGGTCTCGCGGTTCGGACTGGCGACGGAGCCTGAGTCCAGATGGTCGCGGCCGATGACGATGGGGGCCTTCAGTTCGCCCGAGGCCACCATGTCGTTGAACATCAGGCCGGCGCGATGGCGGTCGCCCAGACCGATCCAGCAGATGCGCGCGGGCAGGCCCTGGAAGGCGATGCGCTCGCTGGCCATGTCCAGCCAGCGGTGCAGGCCGGCGTTGTCGGGGAAGAGCTTCTTCATCGCCGCATCCGTCTTGCGGATGTCCTCGGGATCACCCGACAGGGCGACCCAGCGGAACGGCCCGACGCCGCGGCAGAACAGCGGGCGGATATAGGCGGGGACGAAACCGGGGAAGTCGAAGGCGTTCTTCACGCCCTCGTCGAAGGCGACCTGACGGATGTTGTTGCCGTAGTCGGTGGTGGGGATGCCCATGGCATGGAAGTCGAGCATGGCCTGAACGTGGACAGCCATCGATTTGCGCGCGGCGGCCTCGACGGCGGCGGGGTCGCTGACGCGCTTTTCTTCCCACTCGGCGACGGTCCAGCCAGAGGGCAGGTAGCCGTTGACGGGGTCGTGGGCGCTGGTCTGGTCGGTCACCAGATCGGGGCGGACGCCGCGTTTGACCATCTCAGGCAGAAGATCAGCGGCGTTGCCCAACAGTCCGATAGACAAGGCTTTCTTGTCCTTGAACGACTGCTCCAGCAGGGCCAGGGCCTCGTCCAGGGTCTCGGCCATGACGTCGACGTAGCGGGTGCGCTGGCGGAACTCGATGCGGCTGCGCTGGCACTCGATGGTGATGCAGGACGCGCCGGCCATGGTCGCGGCCAGAGGCTGGGCGCCGCCCATGCCGCCGAGGCCCGCCGTCAGGATCCACTTGCCCGACCAGTCGCCGCGGTAGTGCTGGCGACCCGCCTCCATGAAGGTCTCATAGGTGCCCTGAACGATGCCCTGGGTGCCGATGTAGATCCACGACCCGGCCGTCATCTGGCCGTACATCATCAGGCCCTTGCGATCGAGTTCGTTGAAATGCTCCCAGGTCGCCCACTTGGGCACCAGGTTGGAGTTGGCGATCAGGACGCGCGGCGCGTCCTCGTGCGTACGGAAGACGCCGACCGGCTTGCCAGACTGGACCAGCAGGGTCTCGTCGGCTTCCAGCTTTTGCAGTTGCTCGACGATGGTGTCGAAGGCCTGCCAGTTGCGGGCAGCCTTGCCGATGCCGCCATAGACGACCAGGTCCTCGGGACGCTCGGCCACCTCGGGATCGAGGTTGTTCATCAGCATCCGCATGGCCGCTTCGGCGGCCCAGGTCTTGGCGGTCTTTTCAGCGCCGTGCGGGCTGCGGATGATGCGGGTGTTGGGCGTGGCGCTCATCGATTCCTCCATGCGGCCCAGAGTGCGGGTTGGGCCGTCGTGTTTGGAGGAGTGTTATGTCTAGACATTATCGCGTGCAAGAGGCAGTTTCGATTCATGGATCATGAGCCGCTTCATCGACGGATCGCCGGCGACATCGAGCGCCGCATCGCTTCGGGCGAGTGGCGGCCGGGTTTTCGCATCCCGACCGAGGCCGAGCTGATGGCCGAATACGGCTGTGCCCGGATGACGGTGTCGCGCGCTATGACGGACCTGTCGGCGCGGGCTCTGGTGGTGCGGCGCAGACGGGCCGGGACGGTGGTGGCCCATCCACCGGTTCACTCGTCCGCCTTGGTCGCCATCCCCGACATTCAGTCCGAGGTCGAGGGCAGGGGGCTGACCTATTCCCACCGCCTGCTGGGCCGGATCGTCCGCCCGGCGCGGCCCGACGAGGGGCTGGGCGAGCGGGTGGTCGAGCTGGAAACCCTGCATCTGGCCGACGACCTGCCCTTTGTCTTCGAGCGCCGTCTGATCTCCCTGACCGCCGCGCCCGAGGCCGAGGCCGCCGACTTCACCACCCAGCCGCCCGGCGGCTGGCTGCTGGCTCACATGCCCTGGACCGAGGCCGAGCACCGGATTTCCGCCGTCGGCGCCGACGTCGAGACAGCCAAGCATCTGGGTCTGGCCGACGGCGCGCCTTGCTTGCGGCTGGAGCGCCGCACCTGGCGCGACGGCCAGGGCGTGACCTGGGCGTGGCAGACCTTCCCCGGCGCGGCCTATGATCTGGTCGCACGCTTTTCCCCGACTAAAGGATGACCCCGATGAGCGAACCGTCTGAAGCCCTCGGTTGGCGCTCCGTCGGGGCTCTGGTCGGCGACCACCCCGACGCCCCCGTCGCCCTGATCGGCGCGCCGCTGAACGAGCGGTCGCTGACGCCGGGCCGCTGCGACCTCGGCCCGAAAGCCCTGCGCGCCGTCCTGCCGCGCCTGTCCACCTATGACGTCGAGACGGGGCTGGAACTGGAGGTTCTGGTGCAGGACGCCGGCGATGTGGCGCTAAAGGCCGTCTCGCCGTTCGACGCCTTCGAGCCCGTGCGCGACGCGGTGGCGGCTCAGGCCCACCGCGCCCTGACCATCCTGGTCGGCGGCAACAACGCCATCACCCGGCCGGGCGTCCACGCCCTCGGCTTGGACCGCGTCGGCGTCCTGACGCTGGACGCCCATTTCGACCTGCGCGACACGGATCAGGGCCTGACCAACGGCAACCCCATTCAGGCCCTGCTGGATGACGGCATGGATGGCCATCGTATCAGCCAGGTCGGCCTCGCTCCCTTCGCCAACACCCGCCGCGCCCATGAAAAGGCCAAGGCGGCGGGCATCAGCGTCCGCATGGCGCGCGAGTGCCGCGAGCGCGGTCTGGCCGTCGTCGTCGCCGAGGAACTGGAGCGGCTGTCGGCGCTGTGCGAGGTCATCTACGTCGACTTCGACATCGACGTCATCGACCGTAGCCAGTGGCCCGCCAGCCCCGGCGCCCGCCCCGGCGGGGTGTCTATCCACGACTTCTTCGACGCCACGCGCGTTATCGGCGCCCATCCCAAGGTCCGGGCCGTCGACCTGACCGAATACGACCCCTCGCTGGAAGTTGGCGACCTCGGCTCCCTGACCGCCGGACGCTGGTTCTGCGAAATCCTCAGCGGAGTGGCCGCGCGATGATCCTCGCCGACCGCCTCATCACCGACTGCCACGTCGCCGCCATGACCGAGGGCGGCGCCCCCTATGGCGCGATCGAGGACGCAGCCATCCTGATCAAGGACGGGCGCATCGCCTGGGTCGGGCCGCGCGCGGACCTGCCTGTGCACAAGGCTGTGGAAACCGACAGTCTGGGCGGGCGCTGGGTCACGCCCGGCCTGATCGACTGCCACACCCATCTGGTCTTCGGCGGCGACCGCTCTGGGGAGTTCGAGCAGCGGCTGGAGGGCGCGACCTATGAAGAGATCGCCCGCGCTGGCGGCGGCATCGTCTCCTCGGTCAAGGCCACGCGCGAGGCGTCCGAGGACGCCCTCTACGCCTCGGCCTGCAAGCGTCTGGAGGGGCTGAAGGCCACCGGCGTCACCACGGTCGAGATCAAGTCCGGCTATGGCCTGGACCACGACAGCGAGCTGAAGATGCTGCGCGTTGCTCGCCGCATCGGGCGCGAGGCCGGGGTGCGGGTCCGCACCTCCTACCTGGGCCTGCACGCCGTCCCGCCCGAGCACAAAGCCGACCGCGCGACCTATGTGGACAAGGCTGTGGATGAGATCCTGCCCGCCGCCCACGCCGAGGGTCTGGTCGACGCCGTCGACGCCTATTGCGAGCCGATCGCCTTCACCACGGACGAGGTCGCCCGCCTGTTCGACAAGGCCGAGGAACTGGGCCTGCCGGTCAAGCTGCACGCCGACCAGTTGTCGGACGGCGGCGGTGCGGCTCTGGCCGCCCGCTATCACGCCCTGTCCGCCGACCATATCGAGCACACGACCGAGCCGGGCGTTCAGGCCATGGCCGAGGCGGGCGTGACAGCGGTCCTGCTGCCCGGCGCCTTCCTCATGCTGCGCGAGACCCAGGCGCCGCCCGTCGCACTGCTGCGCCAGCACGGCGTTCGCATGGCGGTGGCCACCGACTGCAACCCCGGCACCTCGCCCGTCGCCTCGATGACGGCGGCGCTGAACCTGGTCTGCGTCCAGTTCCGCCTGACGCCTGAGGAAGCCCTGGCCGGGGCCACCCGCCACGCCGCCCGCGCCCTGGGATTGCAGGACGAGGTCGGGACCATCGAACCCGGCAAGGCCGCCGACCTCGCCGTCTGGGACATCAGCCGCCCGGCCGAGCTTTGCTACTGGCTGGGCGCGCCGCTGCTGCACCGGCGCTACCTCGGCGGCGCAATCTCCTAAGAGTTGCATTCCATCGTTATCCTAATCTAGGGTTGTTGGCGGGGAGGCCGACAATCCATGGATGCAGACGACTTCATTCGCCGCTGGTCCGAAGCGCCGATCAGCGAGCGGGCGCATTATCAGACCTTCATCGCCCAGTTGTGCCGAGTGATCGGCGTGGCCGCACCGGACGACGAACGGACCGGCGATCTCGACTATTGTTTCGAGCGGCCGGTGAAATTTCTGCACGAGGACGGCGGCAGCCACCCCGGCTATATCGACTGCTATCGACGCGGCGCCTTCGTGCTGGAGGCCAAGCAGTCGGGCAAGCGAGGGGCCGGCGGGGCGCTGGACCCGCAACCTCAGTTGGCCCTGTTCGGCGGTCGCGGGCGCAAGGCCGCGCCAGCTTCGCCCAGCGCGCTCGAAACCCTGATGCGCAACGCCAAGCGCCAGGCTGAGAACTACGCCAAGGCGCTGGACGAATGGCCGCCCTTCATCGTCGTCGTGGACGTGGGGCGGGCCATCGAACTGTGGTCGGACTTTGGGCGGCAGGGAAAGGCCTATGCCCCGTTTCCCGACCGCGCTCGTTACCGCATCGAGATGGCGCATTTGCGCGACGCGGCGGTGCGGGATCGGCTGAAGCGCGTCTGGGGCGATCCGATGAGTCTGGACCCCGCCGCCCGTGTGGCCGAGGTGACGACGGACATCGCCGCTCGTCTGGCCTGGCTGGTGCGCTCGATCGGCGCCCGCGTCCCGACCGGCCCCGACGGGCGGCCTGACCCAGTGGCCAAGGCGGCGCGGGCCAATCAGACGGCCCTGTTTGTCATGCAGTGCATTTTCGCCATGTTCGCCGACAGCGTCGGCCTGATCGAGGACAAGGGGTTCCGGCGCTTCCTGGAAAGCTATCGCGGCCATGCGGCTCAGTTTCATCTGGGGGCGGGCGACTTCTTTCGGCGCATGGACGAGGGCGGGCATTGCTCGGCCATTCGTCAGACGCTGAGGCGTTTCAACGGCGGCCTGTTCCGCCACGCCGCCGCTCTGCCGATCAACGAAGACGAGCTTGAGGCTCTGATCGCCGCCGCCCAGCGCGACTGGGCGTCGGTCGAACCGGCCATCTTCGGGACTTTGCTGGAACAGGCTCTGGTTCCGAGCGAGCGTGCGGAACTGGGCGCCCACTACACCCCGCGCGCCTATGTCGAACAGCTGGTCGAGCCGACGATCATGGAGCCGTTGCGCGCCGACTGGGAGGCGGCCGAGGCCAGCGCCATCGGCCTGTTCATGGCGGGCGACCACAAGGGGGCGCGGCGGATGGTGCGAGACTTCCACCGCGATCTCTGTCGCATCCGCGTGTTGGATCCGGCCTGCGGCACGGGTAATTTTCTCTATGTTGCCATGGGGTTGATGAAGGAACTTGAGGGAGAGGTTCTGGCTGTCTTGGCCGAAATGGGCGAGTCGCAAGGCCTGCTGGCGCTGGATGGGCACACGGTCAGTCCCGAACAGTTCTGGGGACTTGAGAAGAACCCCTACGCCGCCTGGATCGCCGAGATGGTGATGTGGATCGGCTATCTGCAATGGCATTTCCGAATCTATGGCGACGCCAAGCCGTCCGAGCCGATCCTGCGTAATTTCGAGAAAATCCGGCAGACCGACGCCCTGGTGACCTGGTCGCGCGAGGAACTGGTGCGGGATGCCGCGGGACGGCCCGTCACCCGCTCGCGGCCGCGGCGCAAGGACGGCGGCGCGCCGGTCCTGTTTCCTGTGGCCGAGGAACGCGAGGTGGTCTGCCTGATCGACCCGCGCCCGACGCCGTGGCCGGATGTCCATTTCATCATCGGCAATCCGCCCTTCCTCGGCGGCAAGGATTTGAGGCGGGAACTAGGCGACGGCTATGTCGACGCCCTGTGGCAGGTGCGGCAGGGCCGGTTCCGTTCAGCCGATCTGGTGACGGCCTGGTGGGGTCGGGCTGCGGACATCCTGACGGTCAAGGCGAGCAGCTTGCGACGCTTCGGCTTCATCACCACCAACTCGATCACCCAGACCTTTTCCCGACGGGTGCTGGAGCATCATCTGAAGGGCGCGCCGCCGATGCGGCTGGTCATGGCCGTGCCGGATCACCCGTGGATCAAGGGTGGCGACCGGGCCGCCGTCCGCATCGCCATGACGGTGGCGGAGCGCGGCGAGCCGGACGGCCAGGGGCGGTTGCTGACGGTGATGTCGGAGGCGGGGCTGCACACCGACGCGCCGGAGATCGTCTTCCGAGAGGAACGTGGCGTGATTTCCGCCGGCCTGACCCTGGGCCTCGATGTGACCGGAGCCGCCGAACTGAAAGCCAACGCCCTTCTGTCGTCCCCGGGGGTCAAGCTGCACGGCGCCGGCTTCATCGTTGCGCCGGATCGGGCGATGGCCCTGCTGTCCGCGTCGGATGTAGAGGCGATCTCGCCGATCCGGGCCTATCGCAACGGACGGGATCTGGCGGACCGGCCTCGCGGGGTGAACGTCATCGACCTGTTCGGCTGGGAGGAGGCCGAAGTGCGGCGGCGGCATCCGGCGATCTTCCAGCACCTGCTGGAGACGGTGAAGCCGGCACGGGACCGCAACAACCGGGCCGCCTATCGCGACAACTGGTGGATATTCGGCGAACCGCGCCGGGAATTGCGTCCGGCGCTGGAAGGCTTGCGACGCTACATCGCCACCGTCGAAACCGCCAAGCATCGCTGGTTCCGGTTCCTGGACGCGGACATCCTGCCGGACAATCGGCTGGTCTGCGTCGCATCCGATCGGCCGGAAGTGCTGGGTGTTTTGTCGTCGCGCCTGCACGTCGACTGGTCATTGGCGCAGGGCGGAACGCTGGAGGATCGTCCCATCTACACGAAGGGCGCCTGTTTCGACGCCTTTCCCTTTCCCGACCTGTCGGGGAGGGCGGGGGCCGAGATTGCGGCCCTGGCCGAGGAAATCGATGAACTACGGACGCAAGTTCTGGCTCGCCATTCCTTCCTGACCATGACCGGCCTTTACAACGCTCGGACGCGCAGGACGAGGAACGCGCCCCTGAGTGAGGCGGAGCGCGGGGTGCATGAGGCGGGGTGCGTCGGTCTGCTGGATCATCTGCATCAACGGCTGGATGCGGCGGTGCTGGGCGCCTATGGCTGGGCGGCGGACCTGTCCGCGCAGGAGGCGATGGCGCGACTGGTGGCGCTGAACCGGGAGCGCGCGGTCGAGGAGGCGCGCGGCGAGGTGCGTTTCCTGCGCCCCGAGTTCCAGGTGGGCAGGGTAAAGACGCCCCGGCGATCGGTCCAGATCGAGGCGACCCTGGACGCGGCGGTCAGCCTGCCGCCCCTGCCCGAGGCGCCGGGGGCCATGGCCTCGGCCTTGCTGCACGCCCTAAGGCAGGAAGGCGTCCCTGTCGGCCCGCGTGCCCTGGCGGCCCGGTTCGGCGGCCGTCGGGGGCGACGGATGGAGGATCGCATCGAACAGACGCTGGCGGTTCTGGCCGTGGCGGGGTCGGTGCAGCGCACCCAGGAGGGATGGTTCACGCCGCGCCGAGTCTGATGCTAGCGTTCGCGTCTGGAATCGGGGGCGAACGGCATGACGCAATCACAGACGGACGTCGTCATTCTGGGCGGCGGCCACAACGGGCTGGTCTGCGCCTTCTATCTGGCGCGGGCCGGGCTGAAGGTCACGGTGCTGGAACGGCGGGGCGTCGTCGGCGGGGCGGCGGTGACCGAGGAATTCCATCCCGGGTTCCGCAACTCGACCGCCAGCTACACCGTCAGCCTGCTGAACCCGCGCGTCATCGCCGACATGGCGTTGGCGCGTCACGGTCTGAGCGTGGTCGAGCGGCGGGCGGCGAACTTCCTGCCTTTCGACGACGGCCGCTACCTGCTGACGGGCGAGGGGCGGACCCAGGCCGAGGTGGCCAAGTTCTCGACCCGCGACGCCGAACGTCTGCCCGACTATGAGGCGCGGCTGGAAACCGTCGCCGCCATCCTGCGCGACCTGATCCTGACCACGCCGCCCAATGTGCCAGATCCTGAACTTGGGGGCGGCTGGCTGGCGGCCTTGCCGGAAATGCTGAAGGCGGCGTCGCTGGGGCGGCGGGTCTCGGGGCTGGACATGACGGCGCGGCGCGACCTGCTGGACCTTTTCGCCAAGTCGGCGGGCGACTGGCTGGACGGCTGGTTCGAGAGCGATCCGATCAAGGCCCTGTTCGGCTTCGACAGCATCGTCGGCAATTATGCCAGCCCCTATACGCCCGGCTCGGCCTATGTCCTGCTGCACCATGTCTTCGGCGAGGTAAACGGCAAGAAGGGTGTCTGGGGCCACGCGGTGGGCGGCATGGGGGCCATCACCCAGGCCATGGCCGCCGCCTGCGCCGAACACGGCGTCGACATCCGGCTGGATACAGCCGTCGCCGAGGTGGTGACCGAAAAGGGCAGGGCGGTCGGGGCCGTGACCGAGGCGGGCGACGTGGTCCGCGCCCGCGCCGTCGTGTCCAACCTGCACCCGCGTCTGTTGTTCGACCGGCTGGTCGATCCGGCCGTGGTCCCCGCCGACTTCACCGAGCGGATGAGCCGTTACGCCTCGGGGTCGGGCACCTTCCGCATGAATGTCGCCCTGTCCGAGTTGCCTCGGTTCACGGCCTTGCCGGGGGCGGGCGATCACCTGACGGCGGGCATCATCATCGCGCCGACGCTCGCCTATATGGACCGCGCCCACGCCGAGGCGCGCCTGACCGGCTGGTCGTCAAAGCCCATCGTCGAGATGCTGATCCCGTCGACCCTGGACGACAGTCTGGCGCCGGCGGGCCAGCACGTCGCCAGCCTGTTCTGCCAGCACGTCTCGCCGGATCTGGCGGACGAACATCGCGACACGGTAGCCGACCTGATGATCGAGACAGTCGAGGCCCATGCGCCGGGCTTCAAGGCCTCGGTGGTCGGGCGGCTGGCCTTGGGGCCGCGTGATCTGGAGCGGCGCTTCGGCCTGATCGGCGGCGACATCTTCCACGGCCGGCTGACGCTGGATCAGTTGTTCAGCGCCCGGCCCGTGCTGGGCCACGCCGATCACCGGATGCCGGTGCCCGGGCTTTATCTGTGCGGTTCCGGCGCCCATCCTGGCGGCGGGGTGACGGGCGCGCCGGGCCACAACGCGGCCCGCGCCATCCTGAAAGACATCAGGCCAGGCTGATGTTCAGCACCGTCATCAGGGCGTCGCGGATGGCGCTCTCGGTGAAGGGCTTCTGAATCGTCGGGTGGCCGCGCCAGTGCTCGGGCAGGCCGCTTTCGCCATAACCGGTCGAAAAGACGAAGGGCACGCCCCGGGCCCTCAGCGCCTCCGCGATGGGGAAGACCTCGCGGCCCGCGACGTTGACGTCCAACAGGGCGGCGTCCAGAGACGCCTCGCCGGTGGCGGCTCTCAAGCCGTCGTCGACATTGGATTCGGGGCCGACGACCGAACAGCCCATGTCGTCGAGAATGGTTTCCAGCAGCATGGCGACCAGGGACTCGTCTTCGACGACCAGCACCCGCCGGCCCTGCAGGGCGTTCGTCATTCTGTTTCCTTCGTCAGCGGAATGGAGATTTCCGCCGTAAAGCCGTCGCTTGAATAGTGACGTTCGACTGTTCCCGCCAGATCATGCCGCACGTTGCGCTCGATCAGTCGGCTGCCGAAGCCGCGCCGTTCCGGCGTCGAGATCGCCGGGCCGCCGGTCTCGCGCCAATGGATGTCCAGGCGCGGGGCGTTGAGGTCGGCGACCGACCAGTCCACCAGCACGCGCCCTTCGCCCGTCGACAGCGCGCCGTACTTGGCGGCGTTGGTCGCCAGTTCGTGGAAGATCATGCCCAGCGAAACGGCGGTCGAGGGGTCCAGAGCGACATTGGGACCGTTCAGCGACAGGCGGTTGGGGCCGTGCGCCGCCGTCTCATGTTCCAGAACGGCCCGCAGGTCCGCGCCCTCCCAATGGCTTCGCGTCAGCAGGTCGTGGGTGTGGGAGAGGGCCAGGATCCGCGACTGGAAGGTCTCGGCGAACGACGTCGGGTCTTCGTGAGAGCGCGCGGTCTGCATCGCTATCGACTGGACGGTGGCTAGAGTGTTCTTCACGCGGTGGTTCAGTTCGTCGATCATCAGCTTCTGACGTTCGGCGGCGACGACCGTGTCCGTGACGTCGTGGCCCTGGACGAAGATGCCGACGATCTCGCCGGCCTGATCGCGGATCGGTTGATACATGAAGTCGAGATACCGGGTCTCGAGCAGCCCGTTGGGCGTGTGTTGCAACTGAACCGCGCTTTGCCGCCCGTGGAAGGGTTCGCCGGTGGCGTAAACGTCGTCGAGGAAGTCGTAATAGCCCTGACCCGAGAGTTCCGGCAGCGCTTCGCGCACGGGCTTTCCGATGACGTCCCGATGACCGATCATCTGGCTGAACGCCCCGTTGACCAGCTGGAAGACATGGTTCGGCCCGTTCAGGATGGCGACGAAGCCGGGCGCCTGCATGAACATGTCCAGCAGTTGCTTGCGTTCGTTCGCCAGCCGCCTGTTGTGGGCCTGAACCGTCATGGCGCGACGAAACACGCCGCCGCCGATCATGGAGTCCAGGGCTGACGTAGTTTCGCTGGGCCGCTGCCGCGCGACCTGCCGACGCAGTTTCTCGAGTTCGGTGATGTCGTTGGTGTGCTGGAGGATGTGGGTGACGCGCCCTGTGTCATCCTTGATCGGCGTGTGGCTGCAACTCCAGTAGCGGTCCTCATAAACGACCTCGCCGTCGGGGCCGGGGACGGGAATGGCGTAGTGGAGCACCGCCAGATGGTCGGTTTCGCCGGTCTCCAGAACTTTTTGAAAGGACGCCAGAAGTTGGCGCGCGTTTTCCGTGGCTTCCTCGCCCGGCCCCGCGTCGAACATCTCCATGGCCGGGCGACCGATCAGGTCGCTTCGGCGCCTGTGGGTGACATCCAGATAGGCCTGATTCATGCCTGCGTAGCGGAGTTGGTCGTCCAGCAGCATGTAGGGATTAGGCGACGCGTCGAACGCTGCGACCAGGTCGATTGTCTTGGCGAGTATCCGCACTCTATCCCCCGATTCCGCTCCCCTAACGCGAGCCGCAGCGAAAGGGTGCGTGTTCCTGACGCAAAAACCGTGGTTTTGTCCAGCGGTGGCGCCGTTTGAGGGCCGCCGAACGGCCCAGGCGCCTCACGCGCGGGCGCGCAGCGTGTCGGCCAGAGCCCAGTACATCGGCTTGGGGCTGTAGGTCTCGTCGTAGGGCAGGCCGCGGTTGACGCCATGCGCGGCGCGGACGCGATCATCGCCGTGTTCGGTCAGCCAGGAGAACTTGTCCGTCAGGCCCCAGGTCACGACGCCGCGCACCTCGGGAAAGGCCAGCATGACGTCGAGGTAGCGTCGCGTCTCGTCTGCGACCCTCTGATCGCGAGCGGAAGTGGAGGCGCCGGCTTCCGATTCCTTGACGTCCAGTTCGGTCACGGTGACATCGAGGCCGAGGTCGATCAGCGCCCGGGTCATGTCCTGGAGGCCGGCCTTGTCGATGGGGCCCTTGGACAGGTCCAGGTGGGCCTGGACCCCTACGCCGTCCAGCGGGACGTTCGCCGCCCGCAGACGTCGTGCGAGGGCGACAAAGGCCTGACGTCGGGCCTTGTCGATGGGATTGCCGTATTCGAAGCCGTAGTCGTTGATGACCAGGTGGGCCTTGGGCGCGTGCGCCCGCGCCTCTTCCAGCGCGCGCTCGATATAGGTCGGGCCAAAGGCGCTGAAGAAGGTGTTCCGGCGCAGATCGTGGGCGCCCGCCTCCGTGTCGATAGGCTCGTTGATTACGTCCCATTCGTCGATGCGCGACCCATAGCGGCCCAGGACGCGCGAGAAATGGTCCGACATCAGCCGCCAGTCGCGCTGCTCCAGCATTTCGCGCTTGGCCCAATCCGGGGTGCTCTGATCCCACAGCAGGGTATGGCCGCGGACGCGCAGGCCGTTTTGGTCCGAGAAGGCCAGCAAGTCATCGACAGGGGCGAAGTTGAACTGTCCCTTGCGCCATTCCAGCGAGTTCCATTTCAGATGGATCTCGGGGGTCAGCACTTCGCAATCCCGCAAGACGGCGGCGCGCAGCGCCTTGTCGTCGCGCAGATGATCGGCGCGAGCCGCCGCGCCGTAATAGCGTCCGCCGCTTCGAGCGGCGCGGGACAGGGAGGGGGGCGTGTTCGATGCGTCGGGCAGAGCGGCGCCTTCTCCCTCGGGCACGGCCCAGGCGCCGTGAGGCGCGACGGCCAGCGTCGGCGCCAGTGCGAGGCCAGCCAATACGGATCGTCGTGATGGAAGCGTCAGCATACTACGCCTAACCTTCTCAAGTCGCGGAGAAGAGTAAGCGTGATCATTAATCCACCCGGAGATAACGCCGGGTTAACGATTGCTGATGGGTTGTTTTAAGGCGGAAATGAAGTCGCCATTTGGCGAACTGTTTTAAAGCTAAGCTTGGAACTCTTCAGAAGAGCGAGGTCGATGCGATCAGTTCAGCCCTGTAGTTGCGATCAGAAGCTGCGATAGTATCCCAAGCGCCCATAGGCCTGAGCGCCGCGATTGTCGCCGTCGCTGAGGCCGACCGAGATCTGGAATTCCGACTGGTCGCCGATCTTGACGCCCAGAACGGGGCCGACGTGATAGGCGCTGTAGTTGGAATCCCCGTCGGCGCCGATCTCCATCCCCGCGCGCAGGCGGCCCGAGGAGCCGACCGTGTGGGTCAGGCTGGCCAGGGCGTCGTAGTCGTCGAGGCGGAAGCCGTAGGAGCCATACCATTCGACCCGCCAGGGGCCGGCCACGTGGCCGCCGTCCGTGCTGATCATCATTTCGCCCTGGCCGCCGTTGCGGCGGTTACCGGGATCGCCGGGGCTGAGGTCGGTGTCGACGTAGCGATAGCCCAGGCCGAGGCTGCCCCAGGTTGGGCCCGAGCCGAAGCGATAGATCAGTTCCGCCTGACCGCCGGTGAAGTCGGCGTCGATGGTTCTCGGCCCGCTGCGGTAATCGTAGCTGCCGGTATAGATCGCGCCGCGCAGGGCCAGGCCCTTGTGGTCGGCGGACCCCGGAAGACCCACCGTGGCTCCCGCATAGGCCGAATCCGCGACATCCAGTTTGCCGCCGGCGAAGACCGTCACGTCGCTCTGCGCCGCAGCGGTACCCGACCAGCCAGCCGCGCCGAGCGCGACCAGGGCGGCTGCGAGTGACGTTTTCGATGCGATGCGACGGGGGTGGTCGGTCATGAACGTTCCCTAACGAAAGTATCGAGCGCGTCGTGTTTTGGGCGACGCAGAGGAAGGCGCTTCAAATAGGCTGGATTATTTTGGTTAACACTTTCAGACGACCAATTTCCCCTGTGTCAGCTCGGCTAGGCTTTCCGCGCTGCGATCAACGGGGAGCTTGGTGCGGGACACCCAGGCGATCAGTTCTTCCATGCCCGTCTCCATGTCGCGCTCCGGCCTGAAGCCGAAGGTCTGTTCGATCTTGGAGATGTCGCCGAAGCAGTGCCGGATATCGCCGACGCGGTAGCGGTTCAGCACTTCCGGCGCGATGTTCTTTCCCAGTAATCGGGCCAGAACGGCGGCGATTTCATTGACCGAGATCGGGGCGCCGCTGCCGACGTTAAACACGTCCCAGGTCTCGCGGTCGCTGTCCAGAACGGTGGCGAAGGCCCGCGCCACGTCCTGGACGTGGACGAAGTCGCGCATCTGCCGTCCGTCCTCGAACACCAGGGGCGGCTGGTCGTTCAGCAGGCGCGCGATAAAGATGGCGGCGACCCCGGTGTAGGGATTGCTCAGCGCCTGACGCGAGCCGTAGGCGTTGAACAGGCGTAGCGCGACCGTCGGAATCTGCAGCGCCCGCCCGACCGCGAGGAACATCTCCTCATGGTCGCGCTTGTTCACGGCATAGATCGAATTGGGCTGCAGCAGCTTGTCTTCCGCCGTGGGGACGGGTTCTAGCGCCTCGCCGTCAATCATGATCTCCCACTGTCGCGCCTCCAACTGGGCGTGATGGCGGATGTCCGCCGTGACATGGGCGTGGGTCGAGGGGCGGATGTAGTCGCCCTCGCCATAGATCGACATCGACGAGGCGACGGCGATGCGTTCGACCGTATGCGGCTTCTGCGACAGCGTCTCGAGCATGACGGCCGCCGCCATGACGTTGTTGCGCGTGTAGTCGACGATGTTGGTCATGCTCTGGCCGACGCCCACCGACGCCGCCAGATGCGCCAGATGGGTGACGCCTTCCAGCGCCGCCTCGAACACGCCCTCGTTCAGCAGGTCGCCCTTGATCCGGCGCGCGCGCCGATCGAGGTAGGTCGGCCAACCGTCAGCGTCCATCTCGCCATCGGCGTGGACCTGGGGCGACAGGCTGTCGAGCACGCTGACGCGATAGCCGCGCGCCAGCATGGCGTCGACCAGATGCGAGCCGATGAAGCCGGCCCCGCCCGTGATCAGGATGTGCTTGTCCATGATCGTCGTCCGCTCAGTGGTGGTGGCGAAGGACGCCGTACTGGTCCAGCTTGGACCGCACGAGCGCATTGTTGGCGTCGATCTTCTCGGTGCGCTGCCAGGCCTGTCCGCCGTCCGTCAGGTACATGAAGAAGCCCATCGTCAGCGGAATGATCCAGATGAACCACCAGATCATCAAGAATACCGGATTGACCATCAGCATGTAGCCGATGCGGTCGATCGTACGCTCCAGCACCAGGCCGGTGCGCGTCCATGTCCGCATGTAGAGGCCGACGATCATGATCGTGAAGGCGATGATGTTGAACACCGACAGCACCACTAGCCACAGGGGCAGGAAATTGTCGCCGGTGAAGAAGCGCCACGCCGCCCAGACGCCCAGCGGGATGCCCAGGGTGTTCACCCACAGCGACATGCAGGGCAGGAAGTTCGTCCAGGCGCGCAGGCGTTCGCCGAAGGTGAAGTCCATTTCTTTCAGCGGCGTGCCCAGGCTCTGGAAGAAGCCGGCGACCCAGCGCTTCCTTTGCGTGATGCCTTCGCCGAAGGTTTCGGGCACCTCCTCGATCAGGGAGTTGTCGATGATGCCCAGGGTCTTGCCATTCTTCCAGAACCGCTCGCCGACCTCGGGGTCCTCGATGGCGATCCAGGGGTGGAATCCGCCGAGGGCGATCAGGTCGTCGACTTTGAAGAATAGCCCCTTGCCCAGAACCCAGTAGGGCTGTTTCGGGTCCGACAGGTGGCCGTACTTGGCGCCGTCCCACGTCATGTGGTCGAAGGCATGGAAGGCGGCGGCCAGGCTGGCGTTCAGGTTGCCGGCGACGTTGCGCGCCTGCAGCACGTCGAATTTCTGAAGGCCGATGGCCGCGGCCTTGAAGTGGTCGGCCGGAGGGCAGCTGTCCGCGTCGATATAGTCGATGACCAGATTGGTCTTGTCGCGGTGCGTCGCGGCGACCTGATACAGGGCATAGATCAGTTGTCGGGTCTTCTTGGGCGGCAGATCCTTGACCCCGGCCCGCTTGCCTCGGTGCCACCAATAGACCTTGGGGTTGGCGTCCCAGGCGTTCCACACCACGTCCCAGCGAGGGTCGACGGTCGGCGGCACCTCGAGAATCTCCACGAAGGGAAAGGCCCTGGTCAGGCGCTGAAGGCTGGCGATGGTTTCTGTGTCGTTCGCATTGGGAATGGCCACCACGCGATAGCGACTGCGCGGATAATCGAGCTTGGCCAGCGAGGTGAAGGTCGTCTCCATCGTGCGCTCCAACTCGCGGAGCACAGGATAGAGCAGGACGATGAAGGGAAGCTCCGCGTCCGCGGGCAGAGGGTCGTCCATGTCCACGCGCTGAACGCGCAGGGAGTGGAAATACATCTCCAGCAGGAAGCATCCCAGGTAAAGCAACTGGGATATGGCGAATAGCCATACGAGAATTATGGGAATGTTGTTTCCATAGATTTGCATCGAAAGGCCCGCCCAGAATTTCCGTGTTGGAGTGTCGTCTTTCCAGTGGCTTTTATCGTCGTCGTTCTGAACTCAGGATGCGAGTGCTCTTGTCGGTATGCGTCCGCTGTTACTCATTTCTTCTATGAAGTAGGCGATGGTTTTGGAAAGCCCGTCCTGCAGTTGCACCTGCGGGGACCAGTTCAGGCGAGCCAGCGCCCGCGAAATGTCCGGCTTGCGCCGACGGGGGTCGTCCACCGGAAGCGGACAATGGACGACCTTGGAACTGGAGCCGGCCATCGCGAGAATCTGTTCCGCCAGTTGGTTGACGGTGGTTTCGTTCGGGTTGCCGATGTTAATCGGGCCGTCGATGTCCGAATCCGCGTTCATCAGGCGTACGAAGCCTTCGACCAGGTCGTCGACGAAGCAGAAGGAGCGGCTCTGTTCGCCGCTGCCGTAGATCGTGATGTCCTCGCCCAGCAGCGCCTGGACGATGAAGTTGGACACCACGCGGCCGTCGTCGGGGTGCATGCGCGGGCCGTAGGTGTTGAAGATGCGTACGATCCTTGTCGTCAGCCCATGCTGGGCGCCGAAGTCCGTCACCAGGGTCTCGGCGAAGCGCTTGCCCTCGTCGTAGCAGGACCGGGGGCCGACCGTGTTGACGTTGCCCCAGTAATTCTCGGTTTGCGGGTGAATTTCAGGGTCGCCGTAGATCTCGGATGTCGATGCCTGGAAGAAACGCGCCTTGTCGGCGGCGGCCTTTTTCAAAAGATTGAGCGTTCCAAGCGAGCACGTCATCGCCGTTTTGACGCGATCGTTCTGATAATGAACCGGCGATGCTGGGCAGGCCAGATTGTAGATCTGGTCTATTTTTGGAAGCTCTTCTGGCAGAGGGTCGTTTATGTCGTGGTTTATTATTTTAAATCGACCCGAAGATTTCAAATGTTCTACGTTCTGAGGCCTTCCAGTATGGAAGTTATCGAGGCAAAAAACAGAGTGGCCATTTTCGATCAGACGGATGCACAAATGTGATCCAAGAAAGCCTGCGCCGCCGGCGACCATGATGTTCGCCGCAGATGGCTCGTTGAAGTTTTCATTGCGATTGTAGAAATGACTATTTTCAACCATCTCTTGCGACCCCAAGTGATCAACAATATAGTAATAGTTTATCTGTTTTTGACGACTTCATTCACCCGCCAAGCGAATTTTCAAAGAGTCAAAGCGGCACGTTAGGAATCTTTTAACCAACAGTGCGGACTTGGGTTCCGTTTGCATTTCGAGGCTCGACCGAGGTCGCTTTGCATGGAACTGGTCCGCGCGAGTGGATTTCGCCGGGCGTCGTCAGGCGTCAGGGCGCAGCCGGGGCGCGTCTGTAGAGAGGCTGCGGTCGAGCGGCGGTGGCGCCGACGGATGGTCTATTCCGACGCGTCGGTCCCCGCCAGCAGGGCCAGCAGCGCGAAGCTCGCCAGCCAGTGCTCGCCCATATAGTCGCCGGTCACATGGGGTAGGGCGGCCTTCAGATGCACCGCCGCCGCCTGTTTACCGACGGCGCGGCGGGGATCGCCCTCCGGCAGGGAGGCGACGATCTCGCGCCAGCACCAGCCGCGGCTCAGGTTCAACCCGTCCAGATGCGCGATCTTGCCGTCGGTGCGGTCGCTGACGCGGGCGGGTGTGAGCAAGGTCGCCGGCCGGCCTTCCGGCAAGCGCGGCAGGAAGGCGTCGAACCAGGTCTGGAAGTCGGGCGCGGGCAGGGCGCGCCGCATCAGCACCGCTTCCATCAGCGCCGGGGACAGGAACTCGTCCTGCGACGGCTCCCAGGCCTGGCAGTCGCGATCCTCGGCGTGCCAGCGCCGCGCGGCCTCGCGACACAGGGCGGCAAGGTCGGCGTCATGGGCGTCGGCGTAGTCCAGCGTCAGCCGCAGGGCGAAGGCGGTGTTGTAGTGCGTCCCGACCCGCACCGAATAATCCGCCAGCGGCAGGAAGGCCTTGAACCGTTCGGCGAAGACCTGCGCCAGCGGACGCAGGGTCTCCGCCCAGCGACGGCCTTCGTCGGTGTCATGGCGTTCCAATTCCGCCGCCAGCATCAGCAGCCAGGCCCACCCGTAGGGGCGCTCGAATCCGCGGGCCTCTGGCCGCGTCAGATAGGCGGCCTCGCCCGCGACGTTCTCGGCCGTGAACAGGTCCTCGGCCAGGGCGCGGATGGCGGGCGCCTCAGCCATATCGGGATGCAGGCGATAGAGGGTGAACAGCATCCACCAGCCGTGGACGCAGGAATGCCAGTCGAAGCTGCCGAAGAAGATGGGGTGCATGTCGCGCGGCGTGCGAGCGTCCTGCGGCCCGGTGAGCACATGCATCACGTGGTTCGGATATTCTCGCGTCACATGGCCCAGGGCCGTGGCGGCGAAGCGGGCGGCGAGGGCGGCGTCGATCTGTTGCGTCATGATCCGAACCGGAAGGCGAGGAAGTACATCAGGAACATATTGGCCACCAGCATGACAGCCGCCGTGGGGATCTGGGCGCGGATGACCCCGTTCAAAGGCGAGTTGCGGTCGGGCAGTTCCAGCAGGTTGGCGGGCACGACATTGAAGTTGGCGGCCATGGGCGTCATCAGCGTCCCGCAGAATCCGGCCAGCATGCCGATGGCGCAGACGATGGACGGATCGCCGCCGAACTGATGCACCACGACGGGCAGGCCGATGGCGGCGGTCATGACGGGGAAGGCGGCGAAGGCGTTGCCCATGATGACGGTGAACAGGGCCATGCCGGCGCAATAGGCGAAGACGGCCAGGAAGGCCGAGGTCATGGGGATGACGCGCGCGATCAGATCGCCCACCACCTGACCCACGTCGGCGGCCAGGAAGACCGCGCCCAGCGAGGCCAGCATCTGCGGCAACAGGGCGGCCCAGCCGATGGAGTCCATCAGGCGACGGCCCTCCTGCACCGGGGCCATGACCGGCGGGCGGAACCAGATCATGGCCGCGACCAGGGCGACGACGCAGCCCAGTCCCAGCGAGATCAGGGTGGTCTGCACCGGCGAGATCAGCCAGGCCCCGGCGGGCGTGTGCTTGGCCAGCAGCGTCCCTCCGACCGCGACCAGCGGCACCATCAGGGCGGGCACGAACAGGGCGTTCTTCCAGCGCGCGGCGCTGGCCTGACGCTGTTGGGGCGAGGTTGTGGCGGGCTTGCCGACGCCCAGCTTGCCCGAGGCGCCGATGACGACCAGGGCGATGACCAGCAGCCCGTTGCCGAACCCGCCCAGCCAGGAACCGAACAACAGGGACAGGGCGATCAGCCCCCAGAACAGGGCGCTGCGGAACCGCGTCGGGTTCAGCGGATCGCGCAGGCTTAGAATGGAGAAGGCCGCGAACATCAGGCCGGTGGCGACATAGGCGTATTCTAGCGTGATCATCGACCGGCCTCCACGTCGTCTGCGACATCCGAAACGGCCATGTCCTTCTTCACCTGCCGGTCGAACATCAGCAGCCGCGCGCCGTGGACCAGCAAGGCGACGAGGGCGGTGGGGATAGCCCAGAGGGAGACGTGCAGCGCCTCGACGCGAATGCCCGCCTGTTCCAGGAAGCCGACGATCAGGACGATGGAGCCGATGGCGATGAAGATGTCCTCGCCGAAGAACAGTCCGATGTTGTCCGTGGCGGCGGCCATGCCGCGAATGCGGAAACGGGCCTTGTCGGTCAGGGGGCCGTACTCGCTCTCGGCCGCGCCCTCGGCCATGGGGGCGATCAGGGGGCGGACCATCTGCGGGTGTCCGCCCAGCGAGGTCAATCCGAGCGCGGACGTCGCCTGACGCGCCAGCAGGTAGATCAGCATCAGACGCCCGGCTGTCGCCGCCTTGACCTTGGTGACGAGGTCGCGCGCGCGCTCTTGCAGACCCGCCCGTTCCAGCAGGCCGATGATCGGCAGGACCAGCCAGGTGATATGGAAGTAGCGGTTGTCGTTGAAGGCCTGACCGAAGCGCGAGATCGTGTCGACCCCCGCGGTCAGCAGTCCCTGCGCGTCGACGCCCGGCCCGACCGCCGCCAGCACCCCGGTGGCGATCGCCGCGACCAGAATGACGACCAGCGGGTTGATCCGGGCGACAAAGCCCGCGACCACGATCAATATTCCCAGAAGCACCAGCATGGTTCGTCCTCCCCGAACGAATGGTTGCGCGGTTCGGTCGGCTCAGGAAGCGTCTTTTGCGCCGAAGCCGCCGCCGCCGGGCGTCTCGATGACGAAGATGTCGCCGACCTCCATGGCGACCTCGGCGGTGGCCGCCAGAGGCTCGACCGCGCCGCCCGCCCTTTCGACACGGTTGATCCCGACCGCGCCGGGCTCGCCGCCCTCGACGCCAAACGGCGGCACACGGCGGTGGTTGGACAGGATGGCCGCCGTCATCGGCTCCAGGAAGCGGACGCGCCGCACCGTCCCGTCGCCGCCCTGCCAGCGCCCGTCGCCGCCCGAACCGCGCCTGATCGAGAACTCCTCCAGCAGGACGGGGAAGCGGGTCTCCAGCACCTCGGGATCGGTCAGGCGGCTGTTGGTCATATGGGTCTGGACCGCGCTGGTCCCGTCGAACCCCGGCCCGGCGCCCGAGCCGCCGGCGATGGTCTCGTAATACTGACGCGCCTCGTCGCCGAAGGTGAAGTTGTTCATCGTCCCCTGGCTGGAGGCCAGGACGCCGAGCGCCCCGTAGAGGGTGTCCACGACGGCCTGACTGGTCTCGACATTGCCCGCGACGACCGCCGCTGGATAGCGGGGGTTCAGCATCGACCCCTCCGGGACGATCAGTTCGATGGGCTTCAGACAGCCCTCGTTCAGCGGAATGGCGTCGTCCACCAGGGTGCGGAAGACGTAGAGGGTCGCCGCCCGCGCAATCGACAGCGGCGCGTTGAAATTGGTCGGCAACTGGTCGCTGGTCCCGGTGAAGTCCACGACCGCGCTGCGGTTGGCCACGTCCACGTCGATGCGGACCCGGATGACGGCGCCGTCGTCCATCTCATAGGCGAAGGCGCCGGGCTTCAGAGCGGCGATGGCGCGGCGGACAGCCTCTTCGGCGTTGTCCTGGACGTGGCCCATATAGGCGGCCACGACCACGCGGCTGAACTCGCCGGTCATGCGCAGCAGTTCATCGGCGCCGCGCGTGCAGGCCGCGACCTGGGCCTTCAGGTCGGCCAGGTTCTGATCGACATTGCGCGACGGCCAGGGACCAGAGGCGAACAGGACCCGCGTCTCGGCCTCGCAAAGCCGTCCAGCGTCCACCAGCAAGAAGTCGTCGATCAGCACGCCTTCGTCGTCCACGGTGTGCGAGTTCGCAGGCATGGAGCCGGGCGTGATCCCGCCCACGTCGGCATGGTGGCCGCGCGCCGCGACGAAGAAGGCGGGGGCGTCGTCGCTATCGAGGAACACCGGCATGATGACGGTGATGTCGGGCAGGTGGGTGCCGCCCTTGTAGGGGGCGTTCAGCATATAGACGTCGCCCGGCTTCATGCCGCGCCCGTCCCGTCCGCCACCGCGCGAGGTGATGACGGTGCGGATGCTTTCACCCATCGATCCCAGATGGACCGGGATGTGCGGCGCATTGGCGATCAGGGCGCCGCCCGCGTCGAAGACGGCGCAGGAGAAGTCCAGCCGCTCCTTGATGTTCACCGAATAGGCCGTGGCGCGCAGGGCCTCGCCCATCTGTTCGGCGCAGGCCATGAAGCGGCTGTTGAACACCTCCAGCATGATCGGATCGACGTCGGTGCCGATGGCCGTGCGGGCGGGCAGGGCGACCACCCGTTCCAGCAGCAGGTTGGCCGCCGCGTCGACCGTGGCGCGCCAGCCCGGCTCGACGACGGTGGTGCCGGTGTCCTCCAGCAGGACGGCGGGGCCGTCGACGGCGACGCCGGGCGTCAGGGCGTCGCGGCGATAGACGGGCGTGTCGCGATCCTCGCCGGCCATGCGGACGGTCAGTTGCGCGGCGGCGCTCAGTTCGGCGGCGCTGGCCGCGAGCGGCGTTGTCGGGGCCTGATCCGAGCGTCCGACAGCCTCAACCTCCAGCGTCTCGACCACCAGTGCCTTGCCGTCAGCGAAGAAACCGAAACGGCGACGGTGCAGGGCCTCGAACGCTTCGGCCATGGCGGCGGCGGGGCCGAAGGGTACGGTCAGGGGCGTGTCGGACCCGGCGAACTTGATCTCGGCGCGGGCGAGGGTCGAGACGGCCTCGGATGCGAAGCCCTGCGCTTCCAGATCGGCGCGGGCCGCCTGGGCCAGTTCGGCGATGCGGTCGGCCAGCCCCGCATCCTGATCACTTGTGGCCGGCGCGGCGACCGTCGTCTGGCGGATGGCGCGGACCTCGGCCAGCCCCATGCCATAGGCCGACAGCACGCCCGCGAACGGGTGCAGCAGCACGCGGGTCATGCCCAGGGCGTCCGCCACCAGACAAGCGTGCTGGCCCCCCGCGCCGCCAAAGCAGTTCAGCACATAGCGGGTGACGTCATAGCCGCGCTGGATCGAGATCGAGCGGATCGCCTCGGCCATGTTCTGCACGGCGATGGTGACGAAACCCTCGGCCAGGGCGCCCGGCGTTGTGGCTCGACCCGTCGCGTTCGCGACCTCAGCGGCCATGGCCTCGAACTTGGCTCGCACCGCCTCGGCGTCCAGCGGCTGATCGGCGTGGGGACCGAAGACGGCGGGGAAGAAGGCGGGGCTCAGCTTGCCCAGCATGACGTTGCAGTCGGTCACCGTCAGCGGCCCGCCGCGACGATAGGCGGCCGGTCCCGGCACGGCCCCGGCGGACTCCGGCCCGACCCGCAGCCGCCCGCCGTCGAAGCGGCAGATCGAGCCGCCGCCGGCAGCCACGGTGTGGATGCTCAGCATCGGCGCGCGCAGTCGCACACCCGCGACCACGGCGTCCGAGGTCCGCTCATAGTCTCCGGCGAAGTGGGAGACGTCGGTCGAGGTGCCGCCCATGTCGAAGCCGATGACGCGGTCGAACCCAGCGGCCTTGGCCGTCTCGGCCATGGCGACCACGCCGCCCGCCGGTCCCGACAGGATGGCGTCCTTGCCCCGGAAGGCGTCGGCTGCCGTCAGCCCGCCCGACGACTGCATGAACTGCAGCGGCGTCGCCTCGCCCAGGTCGGCCCCGACCCGATCCACATAGGCCCGCAGGATGGGCGACAGATAGGCGTCGGCCACGGTGGTGTCGCCGCGCCCGATCAGCTTGATCAGCGCCCCGACCTCATGGCTGACCGAGACCTGCTCGAACCCGACCTCGCGGGCGATCTCGGCCAGCCGCGTCTCATGGGCGGTGAAGCGCCAGCCGTGGACCAGGACGATGGCGATGGCCCGCAGCCCAGACGCATAGGCCGCTGCAAAGTCGGTCCGCGCCTTGGCCTCGTCCAATGGCCGATCCAGCGCGCCGTCGGCGGTCACGCGCTCGTCGATTTCGACCACGCGATCATAGAGTTGGTCGTTCAGGATGATGTGGCGCACGAACAGTTCTGGCCGCGCCTGCCAGCCGATCCTCAGTGCGTCGCCAAAGCCGGCGGTGATGGCCAGAAGCGTCGGCTCGCCCTTGCGTTCCAGCAGGGCGTTGGTCGCCACCGTGGTGCCCATCCGCACCTCATCGACCAGCACCGCCGCCAGGGGTCCTGCGGGCGCGCCAAGGATGCGGCGAATGCCCTCGACGGCGGCGTCGGCGTACTGCTCGGGATTAACCGACAGCAGCTTGCCGGTCTGCAGCGCCCCGTCCGGCGCGCGCGCCACGATGTCCGTGAAGGTGCCGCCACGATCAATCCAGAAACGCCACGCCGTCATTGTTCGCTCGTCCTGTCGATCGAAAGCCGCAGTCAGGCGGCCTGTGCGCCGTCGATAGCGGCGACCACGCCGTGAACGAGCGGCTCGAAGATATGCTCCGCCAGATGCCGCACGACCGGCGTCGCCACTCCGTCGCCGGTCAGGTGATAGGCGTCGCTGTATTGCCGGGGCAGGACATAGCTGTCCTTCAGCCCCATCAGACGCGCCGTCTCGCGCGCCGAGATCAGGCGCGAGCGGATGCGGCGGCCCTCGACCACCAGAATGACCTGGCGGCTGGAGCCCCCCGCCGGGGTGCGCAGACAGCCGGCCACGTCGTCGAAGCGGACCTCGGCGCGCTGGACCTTGGCGCCGGTCTCATCCACGCGGGTCCGGCGATAGACGCCGCCGACCATGCGCCGCCCGGCGCGCTTGGCCGCCGCAACCTTGGCCAGATGGACCGGCGACATCATGTCGAGCAGCTTTTTCGTCTCGAGCTGAGTGTGCCAGGCGACGCTGTCGGGCTTTTCTTCGATGATGTCGGCGAAGACAGCCATGCGCCGCTCGGGTGTCGGCACGTTCCACCACAGCAGGGGCTCGCGCACGGCCTCGGGCAGGTTCTCCACGGCGCGACGCAGGGCGCGGGTATGGAAGGGTTCGATGGGCTCAGGCGACAGCAGTTCGGGGGCGACCTCCACGTCGGCGTGGACGCCGATGATGAACAGGCGCGGGCGCGACTGGGGCACGAACCGGTCGGCGTTGATGACCAGGGCGCCGTAGCGATAGCCGGCCTCGGCGAAGGTGCGGCAGATGGCCTCGAAATCCTTGCCGCCATGGGACGTCAGCGCGCCACAGACGTTCTCGACCGCCACCATGCGGGGCGCGCGGCCGTCTGCGATCAGGCCGTGGATCAGCTTCCAGAAGGAATAGAAGGTGCCGGATCGCTCGCCGTCCAGCCCGGCACCAGCGCCCGCCAGCGACAGGTCCTGACAGGGAAAGGAGCCCCAGATCAGATCGGCAGACCCGGGCAGCTGCGCCGCGTCCAGGGCGCGGATGTCGCCGACCGTCAGCTCGCCGCCCGTGCCCCAGTTAGCCTGATAGGAGAAGCCCTTCTTGGCGTCGAAATCATTGGCGAACAGGCAGGTCCAGTCCGGCCCGAGACCAGCGCGGACCATGCCGCCGCCGGCGAAGAACTCATAGAAGCTGGGGGCTGAGGGGGACGAATCGCGCATCCCGGCACTGTGACCCAGGCCGGCGTCCATTTCCACGCTCGCTCTTGACGCCAGCGGGCAGGGGACTACGAACCCCGGCCCCTCTCCCCGCAGGTTCTCCCATGACGTCCGCGACGCCCGCCACCATCGGCATCGACTTCGGCACGACCAATACGGTGGTGTCGCTGACCCATGGCGACGGCCCGGCGACCCTGGTGCGGTTCCAGGCGGACGAGAGGGACCTGTTCGCCTTCCGCTCGGCGCTGAGCTTCCAACTGCATGAGGCGCGCGACGGGGGCTCGCCCGAGCGGGTGATCGAGGCGGGGCCCTGGGCCATCGACGCCTATGTCGAGGACCCGCTGGACACCCGCTTCATCCAGTCGTTCAAGACCTTCGCCGCCAGCGCCGCCTTTACCGAGACGCGGATCGACAACCGCCGCTATCGTTTTGAAGATCTGCTCTCGGCCTTCCTGCTGCGGCTGAAACACCATTCTGACGGGGCGATGGACGCCCTGCCGCCGCGCATCATCGTCGGTCGGCCCGTGACCTTCGCCGGCGGCAATCCCAACGAGGCGCTGGCGCTGGAGCGCTATGAGGCGGCGTTCGCCCGTCTGGGCTTCACCGACATTCGCTACGCCTACGAACCCGTCGGCGCGGCCTTCTTCTTTGCGCGAGAGCTGAAGCAGGATGCCAATGTCCTGGTCGCCGACTTCGGCGGCGGCACCAGCGACTTCTCCATCGTGCGGTTCGAGCGGGCCGACGGCGCCCTGCGCTCGACGCCGCTGGCGCGGTCGGGGGTGGGCGTGGCGGGCGACGCCTTCGACTATCGGATCATCGACCAACTGGTCTCGCCGGAGTTGGGCAAGGGCAGCCTGTACCGGGCCTTCGACAACCGCCTGCCGATCCCGCAACGCTACTACAGCGCCTTCGCGCGCTGGGACCAACTGGCCCTGCTGCGGGCGTCCAAGGACATGCGCGACATTCGCGGCCTGGCCTCGACGGCGCTGGAGCCCGAGAAGATCGCGCGCCTGATCGAGGTGCTGGACGACAACCACGGCTATGCCCTCTACCGCTCCGTCTCCGGCCTGAAGGAGGCCCTGTCGCGGGACGAGGAGGCGATCTTCTCCTTCCTCGCCGGATCGGTGCGGATCGAGAAGCCGGTCAAGCGCGCCGAGTTCGAGGGCTGGATCGCGCCGGAACTGCAGGCGATGGAGGCCGCCGTGGACGAGGCCATGGCCCAGTCCGGCCTGGAGGGGGCGCAGATCGACCGCGTCTTCCTGACCGGCGGCACCTCCTTCGTGCCGGCGGTGCGCGACATCTTCATCCGCCGCTTCGGCGCCGACCGTATCGAGACCGGCGGCGAGTTCGAATCCATCGCCTCGGGCCTGGCCCTGATCGGGCGCGAGCCTGATCTGGACCTGTGGAGCGAGCGGGCCGGAGGCGCGGCGGCGGCCTGATCGCCGGTCTGGAACCTTCGATTGCGGGCGCGTGTTTCGGCAAGCCGGGGCGGCGCTGACCGCATCGAAAGGCGTGAGATGAGCATCTTCGAAACGATCGTCGCGACGGTCGAGGAACTGGCCGCCGCGACCGGAGATAGCAGCACCCGCCACATCGTCGTGAGCGGCGCACTGACCGACGCGCCCTCGATCACCCTGTCGCCGGGACAGTCGCTGCGCGGGGACGACGGGCGCGCGTCGATCACCTTTGCTGACGGCGCCGACGGGCTGCGGCTGACCACCGGCAACCGGGTGCACGACATTCGCCTGACCGTCGCGCCGGAGCGGCGGGCGATCTTCAACGACACCTCGGTCGCCAGCCTGGGCCGGATCGAACTGCATGGCGTCACCACCATCGGCCGGGTGCAGATCCTGGCGCGAGACAAGGTGCGCGGCGGCCATGTCGAGGTGCATGATCTGGACATCATCGCCGCCGATGCGCGGGCCGAGACCGACCGGCCGCACGGTTACGGCGTCCATGTCCTGCAGGGCGCCTTCACCCTGTGGAACATGCAGGTCGACAGGGAGGTGGTGGTCAGCGCCGATCTGGCTGGCATCTCGGTCGGCCGCAACGGCGCCCCGGTGCGCGGCAGCGGCGTCTTCGTCAGCGGGGCCGGCGATACCG
Source organism: Brevundimonas sp. 01N35 (assembly GCF_056399785.1). Taxonomy (NCBI): domain Bacteria; kingdom Pseudomonadati; phylum Pseudomonadota; class Alphaproteobacteria; order Caulobacterales; family Caulobacteraceae; genus Brevundimonas; species Brevundimonas sp. 01N35. Next base: position 96,786 of record NZ_JBFTRZ010000003.1, on the reverse strand, counting down.
GCGGGCGTCTGGCGGTCAGCCGGCTGGAGACCAATGCCGTCTATAGCGACGGCGGCATCGCCCCCGGCACGCCGGATCAGATCACCGGCGGCGTCTTCACCGTCTATGGCGCGCACGTCGATCTGGTTCGGAATCGCGGCCCGGTCGTGACCTATGGCGTCAACGACATGGTTCTGGACAACTGGGGCGTGGTCGACCGCTGGATCGCCGACGACAAGATCACCTCCTACGGCCCCAGCGGCATAGGCTTCGTCAACTTCGGCACAGTGCACGAACTGAGGGTCAATGCGACGATCGAGACCTTTGGTCAGGGCGCGCGGGGCTTCAACGTCTATACGGGCACGGTCGGCTCGGCCGAGTTCGACCGGATCGTGACCCGCGCGGACGGGGCGGTCGGCATCCAGATCAGCCAGCCGATCGGCCGACTTCTGGTGCGGCGCGGCATCGAGACCTTTGGCGGAACCGGCCCCTCCCTGGTCAAGGGCGTGGTGGTGACGCTGTCGGCCATCGCCCTGAGTATCAAACCCGGCGGCTCGGCCCGCGAGATCGACATCGCCGGCGGACTGAAAACCCACGGCGCCGGCGTCGCCCCCATCGAACAGCACGGGTCCATCGACAGCCTGCGCATCTCCGGCGGGATGGTTGCAGCGGGCGGCGGTTTCGACAAGATTTAGCCGGTTAGATCAGTCCCGGTCCGGCGCGCCCAGCGGGAAGTAGGCGCGATAGGGGCGGGCTTCGTCCACCGCCCGCGTTACGGACGGGCGGGCCAGCAGTCGAGCGCGATAGGCCCTCAGCGTTTCGAACCGCGCGTCGATGCGATGCGACCAGTCGGCATAGAAGAGGGCCGGCGCCGCCGCGCAGTCGGCCAGGCCGAAGCCGTGATCCGTGGCCCATTCCCGCCCCGCTAGTCGGCCGTCCAGCCAGGCGTAGGTCGTTTCCAGCAGCCGCTTCGCCTCGGCCACGCCGTAGGGATCGCGGTCGGCCTCGGGCCGCAGGACGTCGGCCACCAGCTTCTGCTGCGGCGTCGAGACATAGTTGTCGAACACCCGGTCCATCATCCGCACCTCGACGGCGGCGGCGGGATCGTCAGGGATCAGGCGGACCGGGCCGGGGTGATGCACGGCCAGATGCTCGATGATCGAGGTGGCCTCGAACACGCTCTGCTTCCCGTCCTGCAGCACCGGAAACTTCCCGATCGGCCACAGGGCCTCCAACTCGGCGAATGACGCCTCGTCCTCCAGCAGTCTGAACTGGAACGGCGTGTCGTTCTCATAAAGGGCGATCAGCGCCTTCTGGCAGTAGGACGAGAAGGGGTGGGCGTAGAGCTTCATGCGCGTGTCCTTCCAAACCTTGTTGCTCGTCTGCAGACGTTCCAAATGTCCGCCGGGGGTGGGGAGCGGACATCGCGGGTTCACAGAAGCGGCCCCGGCTGTCGCCAAAGGAACCGGTTTTCAAAGTCTGCTGGTCGCTTAACCCATCGGACGCCGGTGGACGTAGAGGCGGGGCAGACAATCGAAAGGTTGGCTCTTTCGAAATACACTGTTACCGAAAACCTCGCCCTCAATCTCCTGGAGAGTACCGGTGCAGTCATTTCGTGGCGGCCTCAATCCATCTGCGCGCCTTAATGACGATCTGACACCCGCTCAGAGCGCTGCGGCGGGCGGCGTTTTTTGCAGGGAGACGCTGAACTTAGGAACTGGTCCAAACACCCTGCGGATGCAGGTTATGCTGCCCAGGCAGGCAGGGCGTCAGTTTATAAGCCTCACAGCCGTGTCCGAAACAGGAGAGATTTTAGCTCAGGCGACATTGGATACTTCTGAGCCGGAGGCCGCGTCCAAAGCGGATGCCATGACCCTCACCTTCTCATTAAGTGAGGCGGCTAGCATCTTGGTGGAAGGTGAAGCCTCGGCTTACGCCCGAATGACGCATCTTCGTTTCATCACCCAAGCCCCTGTCGAACGTTACGAAGGGAACGAGGCGCTCTTCCGGTTTTTCCCGCAGTTTGATCTCGACGAGATGGTGCCCAAGTCGGTCATCTTTGGCACGACGGCAGTCTGTAACGCCAACTGCTTCCATTGCCCGACAAACAAGGCCTATTCAAAAACCCAGGCCAAAGGCTTCATGGACATGGCCTTGTTTGAAAGGATCGTCGACGAGCTGGCCGAGATGGGTTTCAGCGGCGGCGTGGTGTTCGGATTATTCGGTGATCCTCTTTCAGATCCATTATTCCTTGAGCGCATGCGGCTCGTACGTAGGCGCTTGCCAAGGGCCATCATCTGCCCGTCGACAAATGCCGGCGTCTATGAGTCCGACAAACACAGAGAGGCTTTATCCTACGCTGACGACGTGGTCGTTCACGTCGAAGGGGTGACCTCTGAAGTCTATAATGCCTCGATGCGTCCACTTAAGCTGGCGCGGACGGCTCCTCGGGTGGAACAGCTTATCGAAGACCGGAGAGGCAAGCCGGTTCGAATCATCTCGCCGGTGCACAAGCGCAATCTGCACGAGATGGCCGCTCTAAGAGATCTGTGGGAGGGGCGTGGAGCGGGCTCCACATTCTACTCTTATCTGATGAATCGAGGCGGTCAGGCCGACGCCTTCGAAGATGCGGCGCTCGCGCCCGTTGCTACGGGTTGCTCGCCGACCATTTTGGCGGATCTCGTCATCGACTGGGACGGCAGTGTGGTCACTTGCTGCCAAGATTTCCACCGCCGAACAATTATCGGGGACCTGACCAAGGAAAGTGTTCGTGAAGTCCTGTCTAACGCTGGAAGACAGAGAGCCGTCGAGATTCTTAACAATAAGCGCTGGAACGAGATCGAGACCTGCGCATCCTGTAAAAACGATTGCGAGACTTCCATTCTCTCGCTCGTCTCCGAGCGCTTGAAAGAGAGCGACGCTCGCCGTGCTTTCACACCGCGGGAATTTCAGGCTCGTGGCTTGGTGGACGCAAGCCCTGACATTTTTCGCGTGAAGGCGCGTCGGTCGTGGCTGAAGTTGTTGCGAGCGCCATTCACATCGGCCCCCAAGGCGACGGTATTTGGGCCATACAAACCCCTCTACCCAGGACGATACTGCCTCACCTTCGACATTTCCAAACTCAGGGGCGAACCCCGTGCCCGGCTGGTCCTTGAAGTAGTTTCGCCCTCTGGCCCCCTGGCAGTTCGCCGGTTTGCAAGACCAACAGACGGACAGCCTTTCACGATCAGTTTCGACGTACCGGCTTACGTGCCGCTTGAGTTCCGGGTCCGGGCGCGTGGCCTCGACCTCGAATTCCGCGGGGCGTCCTCGATCAGGATCAAGGGATGACGTCCCTACCGGCGCGAAGGGCTGGCAGAGCCCATTGACTGATGCGCGGTTCGTCTATGGCGTTGGTGGTCAGCTTTGGGTCGCGTCCGGTCCCCACCTTAGCGCCGTAGAGCAGACGTCGATCTCAACGGCTGGAAGCGGGCGTTTAGAAGGTCGGTCCGGGGTGGTTAGCGGTCGTTCCACGATCCGGCCTGGATTGCATCAATCAAGCTGGCGACAGTCAGGCTGCGAAAGGTACGTTTCCCCCCGCCATTCGCGGAAATCCCGCACGATATCGAAACCGGGGTCGTACACTTCGCCCGGACCGTAGCGACGTAAGTCCATTTGACTGAAGTCTGTCCCGTAGGGCGCTCTTATACCCTCGACAGCTTCAGCAAAATCTTCGCCGGCGAGCCCTAGATCATAGAACAGTTCGGTGGCCTCGGTGATGGGCTCTGCCTCTGACATCGTAACTCTGCGCAAGACGCCAACGGCGTGCTCAAAAATGACGTCCCTGGACTGTGCGCTTTGGGCCATGGGCGAAGGAGAGCATACGCTGCCAGCGTCCGCCATGGGGGGCGCTGCGGATATTCGCTTCAAGCCAGACAGCGGAATTTGACCCCTCCATCTCCCGATGTCAGATCGCGGCCCTCGGCAAAGCGAGGGAGCGCCGCATGACCATCACCCTTCACGGCATCAAGGCCTGCGACACGATGAAGAAGGCCCGCGTCTGGCTGGATGAGAACGGCGTCGATTACGCCTTCCACGACTACAAGGTCTCAGGCGCCGACCGGGCTGATCTGGAGCGGTGGATCGACGCGCATGGCTGGGAGACGGTGCTGAACCGGGCCGGGACCACCTTCCGCAAGCTGCCCGAGGCGGATCGTCAGGAGATCGACGTCGACAAGGCGATCGCCCTGATGCTGGCCCAGCCGTCGATGATCAAGCGGCCAGTGCTGGACCTGGGCGACGGCCGGACGCTGGTGGGATTCAAGCCTGAACGCTACGCGGAAGTCTTCGGCGGCTAATCCTCGACCCCGGTCGCGGGGCGGTCGTGGCCGTCGGCGCGTTCGGTGATCCACTGGCCCGAAGCGTCCTCGTATTCGATCCATGAGGTGCGGTCGGGCACCTGCTGCTCGCGTGAAACGGCGACGGCGGCCGCGCGCGCGGCGTCGTGTGTGGCGAAGGTCTCCGAGAAGCTGTCGCCCAGCTTGTAGGCCCAGCCGCCGTCGTGGGGAACGATGCGATAGGTGATCTGGGTCATGAGAAGCCCTGTCCGTTGAAAGCCCGCCAGACGCTTGACCCGCGGCGGCGCGCTGTCGAGTCACGCTGTGGTGACGCGGGCCGCGCCTTACAAAGAGTTCATGCGCGATCCTGCATCCGTTCGGCCTGATCGTCGCCTCTTGTGATCAGAAGGCCGCAGCGTCACGCTCGGCTCCACTGTTCAATAAGGGGCGAAACCCATGAAAGAACTCATTCCCATGGTGTTGTTCATCATGATCGGCGCGATCGTGATCGTGCCGACATGGCTGAAGAGCAAGGAACGCAAGGAAATGCAGGCGACCCTGCGTGCGGCCATCGACAAGGGCCAGCCGCTGCCGCCCGAGGTCATCGACGCGCTGAGCAAGGAGAACATCAAGCCGCCGGCGACGGCTGCTCGCGACCTGCGCGTCGGCGTCATCCTGCTGGCGGTCAGCGTGGGCATCGCCATCTTCGGCTATATGGTCAGCTTCGCCGAGATGGACGCCTTCTATCCGATCGCGGGCAGCGCCGCTGTCCCCGGCATGATCGGTCTGGCCTTCATCGTCCTGAGCGTCTTCAACAAGAACAAGGGCTGAGGGCGACGGGGAGGGGAGACCGTCATGGCCAAGGCTTTGCGCGATCTGCACGACGTCGAACTCGCCGCCCTGTCGGCGGCGGGCGGGCGGCGCGAGTTCGGGGAACTGGTGCGTCGCCACAGCCCGGCGGTGCGCGGTCTGCTGCGTCGGATGGGGGCGCAACCCGCTCTGGCCGACGACGTAGCCCAGGACGCCTTCCTGCTGGCGTTCGAGAAATGCGCCGAGTTTCGGGGCGAGGGGACGTTCGGCGCCTGGATCAAGCGCATCGCGGCGCGCCTGTATCTGAAACGTCGCTCGAAGGACGCCCGCTATGTGGCCGAGGTCGAGAATGACGAGATCGCGCCCAACGTCGACAGCGCCGGTCGCATGGATCTGGACGAGGCGATGAAGGGGCTGACCGAACCAGAGCGGCTGTGCGTCTCCCTGTGCCATGGCGCAGGCCTCTCTCATCCCGAAATCGCGGCCGCCATTAATTTGCCGCTTGGAACGGTGAAATCTCATGTCAAGCGTGGTCTGGATAAACTTCGGGCCCGGCTCCAGCCGGAACCGGTTGCTCACGGGAGCGCGTCCCATGTCGGTTGACGAGTTCGACCCTGTCATCGAGCGCTTGTTCGCGCGCGCGCCGGCCCTTGCCGATTCGGCTCAGTTCGAGGCGGGAGTGGCGGCGAAACTGTCCAGGACCTCGCGGTTCAGGACGGCGGCCCTGTCGGTCGCGGGCCTAGTCGGCGGCGTCATCGCCGTTCGCGAGGTTCTCAGCGTCGATTTCAATCTCGCGGCGCCGTCCTCGCCGGCGGCGGCCCAGACCGCTGCGCATGGGCTGTCCATGGCCGGGGTGGACGGCGGTCTGGCCATACAGTCCTTGATGGATCGGCTCGGCCTGACGGGCATGGACCTGGGCTCCATGGGCGGAATGCAGCTGTTCTGGGCCACGGCCGGGGTGCTGGTCGCCCTGCTGGCGGCGGGCGTCGTGAAACTGTCTCAGGAAATCTGACCGCCGTTTTCCTGCCGAAGTCGCGACCTACTGCTGCAAAAAGCCGGTCGCGGCGTAACGCCTGCGTTGCGGGCGCGACGACGACCCTCTAGGGTCGCGCCGGTTTAGAGGCCAGTCTTGGCAGCGGTTTTTGGGGCGACGTTTCGTGGTTGATGTCTTCGAACAGGTCGAGGAGGAGCTTCGCTCCGATCGATACAAGCGTCTGGCGCGCACCTGGCTGCCGATCCTGGCGGGCCTTCTGGTCGTCGCCTTGGTCGCCGCCCTGGCCTGGTGGGGCTGGCAGAGCTATGTGACGAACCAGGCCGACAAGGCCTCTGCCGCCTATGATCGCGGCATGGAGGCTCTTCAGGCCAACAATCCGTCGGGCGCCGACACCGCCTTCGCCGAAGCCGCTCAGTCGGGCAACGGCGCCTATAAGGCGCTGGCCCTGATGCAGCAGGCGGGAATCGCCGTCACGGCGAACAAGACTCAGGACGCGGTCAAACTGTTCGACGAGGCCGCCAAGGCCGCCGGCGACCCGATCATCGCCGACGCCGCCGCCATCAAGGCCGCCTTCCTGCTGATGGATACGGCCTCGCTGGAAGACATTCAGAAGCGTCTGGAGCCGCTGGCCGCCGACAAGCGCCCGCTGCACGCCTTCGCCCAGGAAGCCCTGGCGATGGCTCAACTCCAGCACGGCAAGACCGCCGAGGCGCGTCAGGCCTTCGTTCAACTGCAACTGGGCCAGGGCGTGCCGGACGACATTCGTCAACGCGCCCAGGCGGGCGTCGAGGCGATTGATTCGGGCACGGCCGCAGGTCTGGCCGCCATCGTTCGCGCCGCCATCGCCATGCCGGCGCCGGCAGCAGCGCCGGTCGTCGTCGCTCCGGCCCAAGCGCCGGCTCCCGCCGAAGCCGAGGCGGCGCCCGCCGCCGCTCGCCCGTAATCGACGCTTTCAGGACGCCCTCCATGAACCGAACGCTGAAAGTCGCCCTGCTGTGCGGTCTCGCCATGACCGTCGCTTCCTGCGGCACCGTGCGCAACGCCTTGCCGTTCGGCATGGGCGGCTCGAAGGAGAACGTCGCCAAGGCGACCGAGGGACAGCGCATCTCGATCCTGGAGTTCGAACAGCAGTTGGCCCCCTCGGCCGCCCTGTCCGGGCGTGACTTCTTCCTGCCGGGCCCCCAGGCGGCCACCGCCTGGACCCAGCCCGGCGGCAACGCCGAAAACGCCGTCGAACACGTCATCGCGGCCCAGAACTTCGCCATCGGCTGGAAACGCGACATCGGCGTCGGGTCCAGCCGGACGCGTCAGGTGATGGCCCCGGTCGTCGCCGACGACGGCAAGATCTTCGTCCTGGACGGCGAGGCCGGCGTGACGGCCGTGGACGCCGGCACGGGCGCTGTCCTGTGGAAGGCCAGCGTCAAGGTCGATGAGCGTGATCGCGGCAGCCGCATCCTGGGCATCGGCATCGGCGGCGGATCGACCGGCGGCGGCTTCGGCGGCGGCGTCGCCGTCAGCGGCGGCAAGGTCTTCGTCTCCTCTGGCTATCGCAGCGTCACGGCGTTGGACGCCGCCACAGGCGCCCAAGTCTGGCGCACCAGCGTCGAAGTGCCGATCCACGGCGCGCCGACCGTCGCCGGCCAGCGGCTTTTCGTCATCGACGTCGACAACCAACTGGTCGCCTTCAACGTCAACAATGGCCAGCAGGACTGGTCCTATCGCGGCATCACCGAGCCCGCCCGCATCATGCGCGCTTCCAGCCCGGCGGTCAGCGGCGACACGGTTCTCGCGCCCTTCTCCTCGGGTGAGCTTGTGGCGCTGCGCGCCTCGAACGGCCAGCCGGTGTGGCAGCAGGTTCTGTCGCGCACCAGCCGCACCAGCGCCCTGTCGGAACTGCGCGACATCGCCGGACGGCCCGTCGTCAGCCGCGGCTTCGTCTACGCCATCAGCCAGTCGGGCGTTCTCGAGGCGATGGACATTCGCTCGGGCCAGCCGAAATGGTCGCTGCCGGTCGCCGGCGTGAACGCGCCCCTGCCGGTCGGGGACGTGGTCTATGTGGTGTCCAAGTCGGGCGAACTGACCGTGGTCAACCGCGACACGGGTCAGGTCTACTGGACCCGCGACCTGAACGAGGGCCGCGTACGCAAGGAAGGCGGTTTCCTGGGCATGGGCGCCAGGACGGTTCGTCCCGTATGGTCGGGTCCGATCCTGGCCTCCAACCGTCTGGTGCTGGTCAATTCGGACGGCGAGGCCGTGGCCTTTGATCCGAAGACCGGCGCGCAGCAGTCCAGCCTGAAGCTGGGCGCGGCGGCCTATATCGCCCCCGCCGCCTACAATGGCGCCCTCTATGTCCTGACGGACAAGGGGCAACTGGTCAGCATCCGCTGATCTTTTCTCTGTTTTTGAGTTAGAAAGCCGACATGGCTCTAAAAGTCGCCATCGTCGGCCGGCCCAACGTGGGCAAGTCGACACTGTTTAACCGACTCGTCGGCAAGCGTTTGGCGCTGGTCGATGATCGCCCGGGCGTGACCCGTGACCGTCGCTATGCCGACGGCAATATCGGCGACATGGATCTGACGCTGATCGACACGGCCGGCTACGAGGACGTCACCGACGACAGCCTGGAAGCCCGGATGCGCGAGCAGACCGAGGCCGCGCTCGACGACGCCGAAGTGGTCATGTTCATGATGGACGCCCGCGAGGGCGTGACGTCGCTGGACCGGATCTTCGCCGAGCGCCTGCGCAAGGTGCACAAGCCGATCATCCTGCTGGCCAACAAGTCCGAAAGCCGCGAGAGCGGCGGCGGCGTGGGGGAAGCCCATGCCCTGGGCTTCGGCGAGCCGGTCGCCATCTCGGCCGAGCACGGCGAGGGCATGGCCGACCTGTATCAGGCCCTGATCGCGGCCTCCGCCGACATCTTCATCGAAGAGATCGACGAGCCGGATAAGCCGATCCGCATCGCCATCATCGGCCGTCCGAATGCGGGCAAGTCGACGCTGATCAACCGGATGCTGGGCGAAGACCGCCTGCTGACCGGTCCCGAAGCCGGCATCACCCGCGACTCCATCTCGGTTGACTGGGAATACGAAGGTCGCGCGATCCGCTTCGTCGACACCGCCGGGATGCGCCGCAAGGCCCGCGTCCAGGAGAAGCTGGAAAAGCTCTCGGTCGCCGACACCATCCGCGCCATCACCTTCGCCGAGGTGGTCGTGCTGGTGATGGACAAGGACGACGCCTTCGACACCCAGGACCTGCAACTGGCGGACCTGGTCGAGCGCGAAGGCCGCGCCCTGGTCTATGTCGCGTCCAAATGGGACCTGGAAGAAGAGCCGCAGGCCAAGATGGCCGAGCTCAAGTCCCTGGCTGGAAACAAGCTGCCGCAGTTGAAGGGCTCGCCCTTCGTCGCCCTGTCGTCGCACAACGGACGCGGCGTCGAGCGGCTGATGCCGGCCATCATCAAGGCCTATGAAACCTGGTCGGTGAAGGTCAAGACCAAGGATCTGAACACCTGGCTGGCCATGGCTACCCAGAGGCATCCGCCCCCCGCCGTCAACGGCAAGCGCGTGAAGCCGAAATACATGGCCCAGACCAAGGCCCGTCCGCCGACCTTTGTGCTGATGGCCAGCCGGGCGTCCGACATGCCCGAGCACTACCAACGCTATCTGGTGAACAGCCTGCGTGAGAGCTTCGACCTGCCTGGCACGCCGATCCGGCTGACGGTCAAGTCCGGCTCGGCCAACCCCTATGCCGAGGGCGGCTCCAAGTCCGGTCCCGAACGCTACAAGGGCGACGCCAAGACCGCGCCGCGCAAGGTGCTGAAGGCCGAGAAGGCCGAGGCCCTGTCGAACCTGCCCGGCAAGGCGCTGGCGCAGAAGAAGTCGGGCATCAAGCCCAAGGTGAAAGCCTTGGGCGGTCTGAAGGCCAGCTCCAGCAAGAAGGCCGGCCAGAGCATCGCGGTCCAGAAGGGCGCCCGCGGCGGCGCCCGTCAGGTCTCGCGCTCGGGCCGGGTCCGCACCGGCCAGAAGCACGCGCCGAAGAAGTAAGGCGGCCAAACAGGCTGCCGGAACAGGTTGAAGGGCGAGCGGTCGGCGACGACGGCTCGCCCTTTGTCTTTTCGGGAACCTTGAGCCACCGTCGCGCGTCAAAAGCCCGTGGATGGAGCGCGACATGAGTCTGCGGAAACCGAACGATTACGCCACGCTGGATCAGGCTGATCTGGTGCGCCTGGCCCAGTCCGGCGACCGCGAGGCGTTTCGCGCCATCATGCAGTTAGGCAATCAGCGCCTGTTCCGCATCGCCCGGGGCGTGGTCCGCGACGACACCGAGGCGGAAGACGTGCTGCAGGAGGCCTATGCGCGCGCCTTTGCGGCGATGGGCGCCTTTCGCGGCGACGCCAGTATCCTGACTTGGCTGACCCGGATCGTTCTGAATGAAGCACGGGACCGGGTGCGTCGGCGCCGGCCCACCGTCGATCTGGATGTCATCGAGCAGGCGCAGCAAACGGCCGCCGAGGTGATCCCTTTCCCCAACGCCCTCGGTGTCGGCGCTTTTGGCGGCGGCAGCCCCGAGGTCGATGCGGCGCGGATGCAGATTCGGCACCTGATCGAGCGGGCCGTGGACGACCTGCCGGCGCCCTTTCGCATGGTCTTCATCATGCGCGACATCGAGGAGTGCACCATCGAAGAGACCGCCGCCAACCTGCAACTGAAGCCCGAGACGGTGAAGACCCGGCTGCACCGCGCGCGTCGCCTGTTGCGTCAGGCGCTGGACGTCCAACTGGGCGCGACCATGGTCGGCGTCTTCCCCTTCCTGGGGGCGCGATGCGCGCGCATCACCGAGGCGGTGCTGGAAAGATTGGGTAGGGAAGGGCGGCTAGCCGAGGCGGGGGGAACCTTTCCGGTCATGTGACGTCAAATGCTGAGACGATGGCGGTCAAGCCGTCGCAGCAAAGGAAGAAACCCCATGTCGAAAGCCCTCCTGCTGGCCGGCGTCCTGATGTTCGCACCTCTGGCTCCGGCCATGGCCCAGAACGCCGGCCCGACCGACCCCCAGATCGCGCACATCGCCTATACCGCTGGCCAACTGGACATCGACGCGGCCAAGCAGGCGCTGGAGAAGTCGACCAATCCCCAGGTCCGCGCCTTCGCCGAAACTATGGAGCGCGATCATGCGGCGGTGAACCAGCAGGCCTTGGCTCTCGTCACCCGTCTGCACGTCACGCCGGAAGCCAATCCGACCAGCGCGTCCTTGAGCGAGGCGGCGGCGACGACCCGCCATCGGCTGGCCGGGCTGTCGGGCAGGGCCTTTGACAAGGCCTATATCGACAACGAGGTCGCCTATCACCGCACCGTCAACGAGGCGTTGCGCAAGACGCTCATCCCCGACGCCGACAACCCCGAGCTGAAGTCCCTGCTGCAGACGGGGCTGGAACTGTTCGAGCAGCATCAGGCCCATGCTGAGCACCTGGCTCATGAATTCCCCTGATTTGAGATCGGAGCGCCTCTCCCGGCGAATGCTCCTGATGTCGGCGGGAGCGTTGGCGTTCGCGCCGGCGCTCCCGGCTGCCGCTGCGGCCCGGACCCACACCATCGTCGTCGACAAGATGAAGTTCGGCCCGGCCCCGATAGGCGTGCGGGTCGGCGACACCGTGGCCTGGGTCAATCGGGATATATTCCGGCATACGGCGACGGCCCGCAATGGCGTGTTCGATGTCGACCTTCAGCCCGGCGCGACGGGGTCGGCGGTGATGCGGGCGGCCGGGACCTTTCCCTACGCCTGTCGTTTTCACCCCGCCATGACGGGGCAGATCGTCGTCGCAGCCTAGAACGGTCTCGGTCTTCGCACGCGCGAAGATACAGGAACGACCCGCGCTGGCGCATCCTGATCGCCGATGACCGCCTTCAACGCCAGGGCGACGAACAGCACCCAGCGGAGGTTGTGCCAGTTCATGGTGATGCTCTCGGTGAGCATGGTCAGGGTGTAGGCCGTCATCATCGGCATCAGCAGCCAGCCCGACGGGCGGGCATAGGCCGCCCACAGCGACCGGCCCCACATCTCGACCATCCAGGCCCCCAGCAGGACGACGCCGGGAATGCCGAGCGCCAGATAGACCTCCAGCCAGCCGCTGTGCGCGTGGGCGGCGGTGAACTTGGCTTCATGGGCGATCCAGGCGTTGGGGCCGCCCGGCGACGTATCATCCCAGACCACGCCGTAGCCGAAGCCGGTCCACGGGCGCTGCTGCATCTGGTGAAGGATGCCGCCCCAGATTTCGGTTCGGCCGGTCAGGGTGGCGTCCTTGCCCAGCAAATCGAAAATCAGATCGCTGCGCGTCCCGATGACCAGCAGGGCGGCGCAGACGGCCACGACGGCCAGCCAGGTGCCGACAATGGCGCGCTTGGGTCCGGCCTGGACCAGGGCGACGAAGCCCATGCTGGCGAAGGCCAAGATCAACACGACCAGACCGGTCTTGGAGGTGGACAGGATCACCAGCACCGCCGCGATCACGGCGAGGACCAGCCACAGACGCCGTCGCGCCGGGACCATGATGGCCGCGGCCGTCATGAACAGAGCGGCCAGCCCCATGTTCTCGCCGAGGGCGTTCTTCTCGAGCCACAGGCCGCGCCAGGCGCCGGGGAAGATTTCCTGCATCCGCCCCCACTCGGGCATCAACGCCCCGAGGAAGAGGGAGGCGACCATCATCACCGCCATGGCCGTGGCGAAGATCTCGGCCAGGGCGGCCCAGCGCCAGCGCGAGGCCAGGGCGACGCCGCCCAGCGTCGTGAACAGCAGGGCCAACACCCGGCGCAGCGTCACGTCCGGATTGATCGACCACAGGACGGAGGCCGCCGTCAGCGCCAGCAGCAGGATCATCAGCGGCGAGCGGGCCAGGGCCTTCAGCGCCGCGCCCGGTCGGGTCAGGACCAGGCCGACCGCCAGGACGTAGGCGGGGTAGTAGCCGTTGCGCAGAAAGTCGGCGGAGCGCGCGCCGTAACCCGTCATCGGCGCGGCCCAGGACTGCGAATAGATCAGCACCACCAGCACCGAGGCCAGGAACGCCAGAATGTCCGCATAGGGCGTCGCACGGGTCACGGGCCCCGACCGGGACGCCCCGCCGGCCGTCAGTCGAACGGATTGTGCTGTCGGTCCTGAAAGTCGGCCCCCCGGCGACTGGATCGACATGGAGCCCTCTAGACCAGGGCGTCCGCCGACAGGCCGTGCTTCCAGTCCTTGAAGCTGACGGTCAGGGGCGGGGTGAAGTCGGCGCGGGCCAGTTCGACCATCAGGGGACCGATTTCGGAGGGATGGGGCAGGGTTTCCGGATCTTCGCCCGGGAAGGCCTGGGCGCGCAACTGGGTGCGCATCCGGCCCGGATCGACCACGGCGACGCGGACGGGCGTGCTCTCGATCTCGTCGGCCCAGCATTTGACCAAGGCCTCGGCCCCGGCCTTGGTCGCCGCATACATGCCCCAGAAGGCGCGCGGGGCGGTGGCCACGCTGCTGGTCAGATAGATGGCGCGCCCGGCGTCCGAGGCGCGCAGCAGCGGCTCCAGCGAACGGATCAGGCGATAGACGCCGGTGAAGTTGATTTTCTCGACCTTGGCGAACTCGCGCGGCTCGGCATGCGCCACCGGCGTCAGGCCCGATGGCCCCATGGTCGCGGCGGCCTGGACCCAGATGTCCAGCTTGCCGAAACGCTCGAACAGGGCGCCGCCCAGACGGTCGATGGCGCCGCCGTCCACCAGGTCGAACGGGACCAGGGTGGCGTGCTGGCCGGTGGCGGCGAAGATGGCGTCGTCCAACTCTTCCAGGCCGCCTTGCGTGCGCGCGGTGGCCACGACGTGGGCGCCGGCCTTGGCCAGGGCCAGGGCGGTCTCATAGCCGATGCCGCGCGAGGCGCCGACGACCAGGGCGATACGGTTGGCGAGGGGGAGGGAAGCGTGTTCGGACATGGGCCGCTGATAGCGCGCCCCGTCGCGGGTTGAAAGAACAAGGCTGAGATTGGCGAAGGTTGATGGCGGTTAAATCCCTCTCCCGGCGGGAGAGGGATCTAGTAGCCCGGCGCCGGCTGCCACAGACTGAAGCTGACGCCCTGATCGTCGCTGACCACGGCGGACAGGCCGGACGGGCTTTCGGCGGGTATGGCGGCGCGCCCGCCCAGTTCGTGGGCGCGGGCGCAGGCGGCGTGAATGTCGTCCACGCGGAAATAGAGATGCGGAAACGCCCTGTGTTCGCCCTTGGTGATGCCGAAGGCCGGCTGGCCGCCGCTCACATGGGCATAGGTAGGGTGCGAGGCCTCTTCGTCGAACGTCCAGCCGAACAGGCCCGCATAGAAGGCGCGGGCCTTTTCGACGTCAGGGGTGTCGAGGGTGAAGTAGCCGAGCTGGATCATCCCGCCTTAAGCGGTCACCAGCAGGGAAAGTTGCGAACCCCGGCCGTCGCGGCCGCCTTCTTCGATCTCGCGGTCCAGCAGCCGGGTCGGATAGTCGCCGGTGAAATAGTGGTCCGTGAACTGCGGCTGGCCCGGATCGCGCGGTCCCACGCCCATGGCGTCATAGAGGCCGTCGATGGACAGGAAGCCCAGGGAGTCGACCTCGAGGATGGCGCGCATCTCGTCCATCGTGTGGGTCGCGGCCATCAGCTGCGTCCGCTCGGGCATGTCGATGCCGTAGAAGTCGGGGAAGAGGATCTGCGGGCTGGCCGAGCGCAGGTGAACCTCCTTGGCGCCCGCCGCGCGGACGGCGCGAACCAGCTTCAGCGAGGTGGTGCCGCGCACGATCGAGTCGTCGATCAGCACGACGCGCTTGCCTTCTAGAGCGGCGCGGTTGGGGCTGTGCTTCATGCGCACGCCCTTCTGCCGGGCGCCCTGGCTGGGCTGGATGAAGGTACGGCCCAGATAGTGGCTGCGGATGATGCCCATCTCGTAGGGGATGCCGCTTTCCTGGGCATAGCCCAGAGCCGCCGGCACGCCCGAGTCTGGCACCGGCACGACCACGTCGGCGTCGACCTGGAACTCGCGCGCCAAGCGGCGGCCCATTTCCTTGCGGACGTTATAGACCGAGCGACCGTTCACCACGCTGTCGGGGCGGGCGAAGTAGACGTATTCGAACAGGCAGGGGCGGGCGGCGCGGGCCGGGAAGGGCTTGATTGAGGTCAGGCCTTCCTCGTCGATCACGACCACTTCGCCATGTTCGACATCGCGGATGAAGGTGGCGCCGATGGTGTCGAGCGCGCAGGTCTCGGACGCCAGCACCCAGGCCTCGCCGACCTTGCCCAGCACCAGCGGGCGGATGCCCAGCGGGTCGCGGGCGCCGATCATCTTGTAGCGGGTCTGGGCGACCAGGGCGTAGCCGCCCTCGATCCGGCCCAGGGCGTCGATGAAGCGGTCGATGATCTTGGCCTTACGGCTGCGGGCGATCAGGTGAAGGATGGCCTCGGAGTCCGACGTCGACTGGAAGATCGCGCCTTCCGACACCAGCTGGCCGTGCAGGTATTTGAAATTCGTCAGATTGCCGTTGTGGGCGATGGCAATGCCGCCCTGGTCCAGATCGGCGAACATCGGCTGGATGTTACGCAGGAAGCTGCCGCCGGCGGTGGAATAACGGGTGTGGCCGACCGCAGCGCCGCCGGGCAGGCGGGTGGTCAGTTCGGCGTTGCCGAAAGCCTCGCCGACGAGGCCCTGATGGCGCTCCGTGTAGAAGCGGTCGTCATGGACGCTGGCGATGCCGCAGGCCTCCTGGCCGCGATGCTGCAGGGCGTGCAGGCCGAGGGCGACGATGGAAGAGGCCTCGTTCTCTGGCGCGCCCCAGACGCCGCAGACGCCGCACTCCAACCGCAGCTGGTCATCCTCCGGCTCGCGCCAGTGTTCGCGGTGAACGATGGGATCGGCGATATGGTGGCGCATCGTCAGGCTCCGATGACCGGGACAGGATAACTCAGGCGGCGGCGCCGCGCACGTAGTCCGCTATTGGGGCGGGGGCAAGGCTCATCGATCCGAAAACCCTTCGCGGACGGACGAGCCGACGACCGGCGTGAGCGCGTCGGCGCCTTTTCCGAGCGTCGGCAGCACGATCTGGATAGCGTGGGCGGCCTTGGCGCTGACCGGGGCCAGGGCGGCCTGCGTCAGCCAGCGCGGGGGATTGTCGGTCATGACGCCCATGATGGTCAGGTGCGCCGCGCCGACCAGAGCCAGGGCCCGCACCAGACCGAGGGCCAGACCGAAGACCTGATCGACGAGGCCAAGCGCATGGCCGCGCGCCCCCTTGGAAATGGCCGAGCCGAGGAAGCGCAGGCCGAAATAGAGAATCAGAAACGTCAGCCCCACCGCCAGCACCGACCCGGCCCAGTCGGGATCGACAAGCGACCGCCCCAGCGGCGCCGTCCACGGCAAGGTGATCAATGCCAGCAGTCCCGCCAGGAAGAAGCTGAACAGGGCCGTCAGCTCGCGCACGCCGCCCCGGAACCAGCCGGCGGCGCATGATGCCAGAAGCATCAGGATGACGAAGACGTCGTAGCCGGTCACGCGCACTGCAATCGTTGGAGGAAGATGGACGGCCTCAATAGCGGTTCTGAGAGATTCGCTCGACCGCCTCGGTCAGCAGGCCGATGGAGGTGACGGCGACGTCGCCCTTCTTCCTGGTCTTGCCGTTGGCCTGCGGCGGGGTCAGGGCGTGGTCGAAGCCCAGTTTCTGCGCCTCCCTCAGGCGGGCCTCGGCGCGGCCGACGGCGCGAACCTCGCCCGACAGGCCGATCTCGCCGAAGACGACGCAGCCCTGGGGCAGGGGCATATCCATGGCTGAGGAGATCAGGGCGGCGGCGGCGGCCAGGTCGGCGGCGGGCTCGTTGATCCGCAGACCCCCGGCCACGTTCAGATAGACGTCCTTGTCCCCGAAGCCGATGCCGCAACGCGCCTCCAGCACCGCCAGCAGCATGGCCAGACGCCCGTTGTCCCAGCCCACGACCGCGCGTCTTGGCGTGCCGTATGCGGAAGGCGCGACTAGCGCCTGAATTTCAACCAGAACCGGCCGCGATCCCTCGATCCCGGCGAAGACGGCGGCGCCCGGCGCGCGCGTCTTGCCTTCACCCAGGAACAGAGCCGACGGGTTGGCCACTTCGCGCAGGCCGACGTCGCTCATCTCGAACACGCCGATCTCGTCCGTTGCGCCGAAGCGGTTCTTGCCCGCGCGCAGGATGCGGAAGGGATAGCCGCGCTCGCCCTCGAAGCTGAGGACGGCGTCCACCATATGCTCGACCACGCGCGGTCCGGCGATCTGGCCGTCCTTGGTGACGTGGCCGACCAGGACGATGGCGGGGCCGCCGTCCTTGGCCAGCCGCACCAGTTCGGCGGCGCAGGCGCGGACCTGGGTCACCGAGCCGGGACCGGCTTCATGCGCGTCGGACCACAGGGTCTGGATGGAATCGAGGATGACGATGTCGAACTTGTCGCGCTTCAGCGTCGTCAGGATTTCGCGCAGCGCCGTGGCCGAGGCCAGCGCCACATTGGCGTCGGCCAGCCCCATCCGCTTGGCTCGCGCGCGGATCTGCTCGATGGCCTCTTCGCCCGAGATATAGGCCACGCGCGCGCCGTTCCGCGCCGCCTTGGCCGTGACCTCCAGCAGCAGGGTGGACTTGCCGACGCCAGGGTCGCCGCCCAGCAGGATGGCCGAGCCCGGCACCACGCCGCCGCCGCAGACGCGGTCGAACTCGGTCACGCCGGTGACGATGCGCGGCGGCTCGGGCGTATCGGATTGCAGGGTCTCGAACTGCAGACCGCGTCCGCGCGCCGTCGATGCGGGCTTCATCGCGCCGGGCGGGGCCGATTTGGATTCCTCGACCAGGGTGTTCCACTCGCCGCAGCCGGAGCATTGCCCCGCCCACTTGGTGTGAACCGCCCCGCAGGACTGACAGACATAGAGAAGGGAGTCGCGCGCCATGACCCTGACCTAGCAGGAATCGCCACGCGGGCGAGGGGCGATGCGCGGGGCTGCGACCGGATCTGACGCAGGGCGACGCGCGCGGGTTGCGTCAACCCTCATGCGCCGGTCATCCTGCAACGCTATAGCGCCGTTCCGACTCACCCCCGCCGAGGCCGCCATGTCTTCCGAGAACCCGCCCGTCATCGACCCGACGCTGATCGCCCGCGTGAAATACATCCTGACGCGACCCAAGCTGGAATGGCCGGTCATCGACGCCGAGTTCGCCACAACCCGCAGCCTGTTCGCCCGCTACGCCATGATCCTGGCCGCCATCGGCCCGGTCGCGGGCCTGATCGGCGGACAAATGCTCCCTCGCCACGCTCTTGATATGGTGATCCGGACGCCGATCGTCGGCGGCCTGCTGGGCGCGATCCTCACCTGGGGGTTCTGGTTGGTTCTGACCTTCGTTTTAGGTCTGGCTATCGACATCCTGGCCCCGACGTTCGGCGGGACCCGGAACAAGCTGCAGGCCATGAAGGTCGCCGTCTATGCGATGACCCCCGCTTGGCTGGCCGGAATCTTCAACTTGTTTCCGTCGCTGGCTGCGCTTGGCGCTCTGCTTGGCCTCTACGGCTGCTATCTGCTGTATCTGGGGCTGGGCGCCGTGATGAAGGCTCCTCAGGACAAGGTGCTAGGCTACGCCGTCGTGGTGACGCTCGCCGCTATGCTGCTATCGATGGTGGCATGGTCCATCATCGGCGGCATGGTCGCCATCGTCCAGTTGGGCGCTATCGGTGTGCTGGGGATGGGTTTTAGCTGACGTAAAGGCGCGGCACGCGGGGCGTGATCGAGGTCAGCATCTCGTAGCTGATGGTTCCCGCCGCCGTCGCCGCGTCGTCCACCAGGCGATTGGCGCCGAAGATCTCGACCGTGTCGCCGGCCGCCACGTCCAGACCGGTGACGTCCACCGCCAGCACGTCCATCGACACCCGGCCCAGGATGGGGCGCAACTCGCCCGCGACCCAGACCTGACCGCGCGGGCTGTTGGCGCGCATGACCCCGTCGGCATAGCCGGTCCCGCAGGTCGCCACGCGGATCGGCGCCTCGGCGCGATAGCCTTGCGAATAGCCGACTGTCTCGCCCGCCGGCACGTCGCGCACCTGCATGATCTGGGCGTTCAGCGTCGCCACCGGGGCGATGCGGCTGTCGGGC
Source organism: Brevundimonas sp. 01N35 (assembly GCF_056399785.1). NCBI lineage: Bacteria > Pseudomonadati > Pseudomonadota > Alphaproteobacteria > Caulobacterales > Caulobacteraceae > Brevundimonas > Brevundimonas sp. 01N35. Next base: position 77,563 of record NZ_JBFTRZ010000003.1, on the reverse strand, counting down.
TTACCCTCGGGACCGCCGCCGAACAGGCAGATGCCGGGACGCGCCACGTCGAAGGCGAAGTCGGGTCCCAGGAAGCAGCCGCCGGAGTTGGCGAAGGACCGCGTCACGCCGGGATAGCGCGCTGCCGCCGCCGCATAGGCGTCGCGCTGAGCCCGGTTCATCGGATGGGCCGGTTCGTCGGCGCAGGCCAGGTGGGTCATGACCAGCTCCAGCCCCTCGAAGGGCTCGGGCGCGTCCTCGACGCGGAAGCCCAGGCGGTTCATGCCGGTGTCCAGTTGCAGGCCGCAGGCCCCGCCGCCCGCCGCCGTCCAGGCCGCGATCTGACCCGGCTGGTTCAGCACGGGGCGCAGGTTCGCCGCCTTGATCATGGCCGCCGACTGGCCGTGACAGCCGTCCAGCACATAGATGACCGGCTCGGCCCCGATGCCTTCACGCAGGGCCACGCCCTCGGCCGCCCGCGCCACAAAGAAGGTCCGCGCCCCCTCGGCCATCAGCCGCTTGGCGACCGCGCCAGCGCCGAGGCCATAGCCGTCCGCCTTCACGACCGGATTGACCGGCACGCCGATCAGGCCCTGCAGGGTGTGGAAATTGCGCGCCACGGCGCTGAGATCGACGGTGAGGGAGGCGGGAAGGGACATGAGCCCTCTTATGCCGCAAGTTTCGTGCGGCGCCACCGGATTTGCGCGGGTTTCGGTCGTCAGCTCGCCTATCAACCGGCCGTAATCCCTTGCCCCGCCCGGGATTGCGCGCCGCCGTCGCCCGCCAGCGCGCCGCAGTCCGCCTCTGGCCTAGATTGGCGCTCGCCGGTCTTTGACATCGCCATCCGCTCCAGCGCCGCCACTGAGGTCTAGGTCGGGAGCCCGCGGCTGATCGTGAATCTCTCTCCCTTCCCCCTCGAGGGGGGAAGGGCCGGGGATGGGGGTGAAGGCGCTACATTGAAGGTCGAGCGCATGAGGCGCGTCGGCGTCTCCTCAGCCCGCTATTTGAAGCGGTCTGCACTCACCCCCGCCCAACCCTCCCCCCTCGAGGGGGAGGGCTTTGATTTCCTATTGCACCAATTGCACTGTTTTTTTCTTCGCCCAGTGCAATCCCACCCCAACCCCTACTCCGGAATATCCGAGAAGGCGCCGCCGTAGCGGCCGTCGTGGGCCAGGTTGCCGAAGCGGGTGGTGTTGGCGTCGAAGGCCAGCTTGACGATGCCGATGGGGCCGTGACGCTGCTTGCCGATCACGACCTCGGCCTGGTGCTCCAGCCGGTCCATGTCTTCCTGCCACTTCAGGTGTTCTTCCGAGCCCTCGCGCGGCTCGGCGCGGCCCAGGTAGTAGCTCTCGCGATAGACGAACATGACGCAGTCGGCGTCCTGCTCGATCGAGCCCGATTCACGCAGGTCGGACAGTTGCGGGCGCTTGTCCTCGCGGTTCTCGACCTGACGCGACAGCTGCGACAGGGCGATGATCGGCACCGACAGTTCCTTGGCCAGGGCCTTCAGGCCGCCGGTGATCTCGGACACCTCCTGCACCCGGTTCTTCTGGCTGTTGTCGCCGGTCGTCACGAGCTGGAGGTAGTCGACGACGATCAGGTCGAGGCCGTGCTCCATCCGCTTAAGGCGTCGCGCCCGCGCCGCCAGCTTGGAGATGGACAGGCCGCCGGTAGCGTCGATGTAGAGGGGGCTTTCGCCGATCTCGACGGCCGCGTCGCGGATCTTGCCGAAGTCGGACGAGTCGATCTCGCCCTTGCGCAGCTTGTCCGACGACACGCCCGAGGCGTCGGCCAGAATACGCATGGCCAGCTGTTCGGCGCTCATTTCCAGCGAGTAGAAGGCGACTACGCCGCCGTCGACGGTCTTGCGGCCGCCGTCCGGCGTCGGCTCCCAGCGATAGTTGCGGGCCACGTTGAAGGCGATGTTGGTGGCCAGCGCCGTCTTGCCCATCGACGGACGGCCGGCGAGGATCAGGAGGTCGGAGGGGTGCAGGCCGCCCAGCTTCTGGTCCAGATCGTCCAGACGGGTGGCCAGACCGGCCAGCTTGCCCTCGCGCTGATAGGCCTCGCCCGCCATTTCGACGGCTCCGGCCAGGGCGGTGGAGAAGTTGACGAAGCCCGACGAGGGCTTGCCCGTCTCGGCCAGCGAATAGAGGGTCTGCTCGGCCTGTTCGATCTGTTCGTCGGCGGGGGTCTCCGGGTTGGGCGCCTCCTTGATCATCTCGCCGCCGATGCGGATCAGGTCGCGGCGTAGGGCCAAATCATAGATGACGCGGGCATAGTCGGGGGCGTTGGCCGCCGGCGGCGCGCGGTCGACCAGATCGGCGAGGTAGCGCAGGCCGCCGAATTCCTGGAACGCCGGGTCCTGCTTGAACCGCTCCATCAGGATGGTGGGCTCGGCCAGCATCCCCTGACGGATGTGATCTTCGATCGCCTCGAACAGCCGCTGGTGGAAGGGTTCGTACATGTGCGAGCCGCGCAGACGGTCGCTCAGCCGCTCGAACATGGCGTTGTCGAACATCAGCGAGCCCAGCAGCGCCTGCTCCGCCTCCAGATTGTGGGGCATAGACGAGACGGACACCTGATCGGCGTTTCCGTAGGGCATGGGAGCGAAGGCGTTCATCGGATTACGCATAGCCTTAAGCGGCGCTTGCGTCAGATGCGGGCACCGCCGTCGTGGTGGACATCCGCCAGCGTCTGTGGACGGTCCCGAAAACCTCTGTGCGATCAGCGGCGCTGGGCCGGCCTCAGCCGGGGCAGGGGTAGCGTTCCGCCATCCAGTCGCGCACGGCCTGGGTGATGCTGTCCTGACGGCGCGATGCGGGCAGGCTTTTGAAGCGCGCCAGCAGGGTCGGGGCGGTGATGCCCGTGCCTGATGGAGGAATGCAGGTGGCGGGCCGTCGACCGGCCTGGATGGCCGAGGCCTGTTCGGCCTTGACCGTCAGCACCGCCTGTTTGACCTCGCCGATCAGTTGACGGGTGTCAGGGCGAAGGATGGCCAACGGATTGTGCGGAATCCGGTCGGCGATGGTCATGAACTGCTGCACCGTCATGGCCGAGGCCATGACGGGCGACACAGCAGCCAGCCACAGGGCGGCCGCGATCAGGAACGCGCGCAACGGCATCAGACAAAGATGGTACGGGGTGTCCCTGAGGCAAGCGAGACTTTGGCGTCAGATCACGCGGGGCAAGGGTGGCGTTCCGCCATCCATTCCCCCACCGCCTGGGTCACGCTGATGTTGCGGCGGGCCGCCGGGATGGCGTTGAAGCGGTTCATGATCATGTCGGGCGTCAGGCTGATCTTGGCGCCTTCGGGAATGCAGGTGGCGGCGCGTCGGTTTGATGCCTGGGCGGCCTTCTGTTCGTCGCGGACGGTCTTGAGAGCAGTATTCATCTCGGTCATCAGCCGCCGCGTGTCGGACCGCAGCAGGGCGGTCGGATTGCGCGGGATGCGATTGGCCGAGGTCAGGAACTCCTGGACCGTCATGGCGCTGGCGCCGGTCGCCCAGAGGCTGGCGACGACGGCGAGGGCAAGCGTGGTTTTCTTCATAGGGACCCCTCCGAATTGGAAAGGCCAAGCTTGGCCCAGCCTTGATGGCGGAACAATGGCCGTCGAACGCGGTCAGGTTTCCAGGAACGCCGTCGGCAGGGGTTGGGATAGACCCCCTCCACGTCGCCCCCCGACGCCTCGGCCGGGTGGGACGCCGCCGCAGCCCCCCAGCAGCAGGGTCCGGCCCGAGGAGGACGGCAGGCCCTCCTCGTGTGCGTCGTCTCCTGCCGTCACCACTTCACGCTCAGGCGAGCGTAGCCGTAACGCCCGTTGAAGCCGAAGGGCGAATAGTAGGGGAAGCCCAGAACGCCGTTGCTGTTCAGACTGGCCGGGACGAAGTCAGGATATTCGTCGAAGACGTTATCGACCCCGATCGCCAGCCCGACGCGATCCGTGATCTGGAAGCGGCCTTCCAGATCGACCGTCGTCTTGGCCCCGGTCGAATAGTCGTTGGCCAGGGTCGAGCCGGGTTGCAGCACGTCGGCGTAATAGGTCGCCCGCGCCGTCGCGCCCCAGCGGCCCAGGCTCCAGTCGGCCGAAGCCGAAACCTTCGTGTCCGGCGTGCCTTCCTCGATGGTCAGGATGCGGCTGCGCGCGAACAGGGTCGGGACCGGGTTCAGCACCGACGAGGAGGTCGGCAGCTTGGTCACGCTGACGTCGTTGACGTTGGCGGCGACGGTGAAGTCGAAATCACCCACGCTTTCGGTCCGCAGGCGATAGCGGCCCACGATGTCCACGCCCTCGGTCTCGGTCGTCACCCCGTTCAGGAAGAAGCGCGCCGCCTGCACGCTCCGCGGGTCCAGCAGGCCCGCGACCTGGGGCGAGAAGCTGTGGTTGATGAGTTCGGACAGGACGATCTGATCCTCGATGGTGATCTTGTAGGCGTCCACCGTCAGGTCGAAGTTCCCCAGCCGGACCACCGCGCCCAGCGAATAGTTGGTCGAGGTCTCGGGCTTCAGCGCCCTGGCGCCCAGCGCCGTGGCGACGTCGCTGGTGGCCGGGAAGGTGCCGGTTTCGACCACGGCGCCGTTCTGGATGACGGACGAGGTCGAGGTGAAGAAGCTCTGTTGCAGCGAAGGGGCGCGAAAGCCGGTCGAGACCGAGCCGCGCAGGGCGAAGTTCGGCGTGAAGTCGTAGCGCGCGGCCAGCTTGCCGGTCTGGGCGTCGCCGAAGTCGGAATAGTCCTCGACTCGCAGGGCGCCCGAGACCGTGAACCTGTCGGTCAGCGGGATTTCGACGTCGGCGTAGAGGGCGACGGCGTTGCGGTCCTCGTCCACCTCGTTCGACGGCTGGAAGCCGACGAAGCCCTGCGCGCCGCCAGCCAGGGCGGTGTTGCCGCCCAAGGGGCCGCGGTTCCAGGATTCCGGCTGTCCGGCCTCGATCTTGTAGCCTTCGCGGCGGGCTTCCAGACCCCAGGCGAAGTTCAGCGGGCCGCTGAGGCCGACCTCGAACTGACGGGTGAAGTCGGCGCCGAAGACCAGTTGGTCATAGATCAGGCTGCCGGAATCGAAGCTGGTCGGCGAGGCCGCGCCATAGGTGGCGTTCAGCGAGTCCTCGGTGCGGAAGTCCAGGGCGTTGCGGCCATAGACCAGGCTGAAGTCAGAGTTCCATCCGGCGATCTCGCCCTTGACGCCGCCGGCCAGCGACAGGTCGCGCGAGTTGATGGCGATCTCGGGCAGGAAGCCGCTGGGATAGACGCTGACGACGTTGTTGGCGTTGTCGGCCAGGCGAGGGAAGGCGGCGCCTTGGCTATCGCGATCCTGATAGCCGGCCCAGCCATAGGCCTCCCAGCCCGCCGCCAGCGGCTTGCCGGCGTTGGCGAAGACGGTCCACTGCTCGACCTTGGGATCGCCCAGGCGGGCCGTGACGGCGTTCGGGGCGACGCGCGGGTCCAGGTCCGAACGGTTGGTCGGCTCTCGGTTCAAATACTCGGCGGACAGGGTCAGGAAGCCGTCGGACCCCAGGCCCAGTCCCTGCCAGGCCGAAGCGGTGACGGTGCGGCCGTCAGTCTCGTCACGCTTGCCGCGCGCGGTCTTCACCGTCGTGGCGTACTGGCCGTAGGTGACGCTGGCGCCGCCGCCCTCGCGGGCCTCCTTGAGGCGGAGGTTGATGACGCCGGCAATAGCGTCCGAGCCGTATTGCGCCGAGGCGCCGTCGCGCAGCACCTCGACCCGGTTCAGGGCGACGGTCGGGATGGCATTCAGGTCGACGGCGGCCGAGCCGCGTCCAACCGTGCCGTTGACGTTGACCAGGGCCGAGGCGTGCCGACGCGTGCCGTTCAGCAAGACGAGGGTCTGGTCCGGCGACAGGCCGCGCAGGGTGGCGGGGCGGACCGAGTCCGAACCGTCGTTGGCTGACGGGCGGGCGAAGCTCAGCGACGGGACCGTCTGGGCCAGGGCGGCGGCGAACTCGGTGGTGCCACGGTTCGACAGGGTCTCGGCGGTCACGACATCGACGGGGGCCAGGGTGTCGAGGCGCGAGCGGCTGGGTACGCGGCTGCCGGTAACGACCACGTCGTCGACGGTGGAGGCGTCGGCGGGGTTTTCTTGGGCTGAGGCCGCGCCCGCGATCAGCAGGGCGGCGCCGGATGCGGCGAGAAACAGACTGGAACGGTAGGCGAAGGGACGGGGCATCTCGAGAAGTCAGCTTTTCTGATTGGACGCACAGGATCGGGCGCCGCCGTTGACCGGCGGCGTGAGACTGCGTCGATTGTCTTTGTGGTCAGGGCCGGCGGCGGACCGGCCGGAAGGCGATCAGCGGCGGACTGGACATCACGTCGGTCGAACAACCGGGCGGTGTGTGTCGGCGTAGTAGCGCATTCGCATCATCGTCTCCTGCCCACCGGGGAGGATGAGCCATGGCGATATTGCGGTGCGAAAGCGGCGCGGGGTATCGAGAATCCGTAGGTAAATGCGTAGAAAATCTAAACCGAGCAGCCAAGAAAAAGGGGCGCGCCCGGCTGGACGCGCCCCTTGATCGATACCGTCAGTCGACAGATCAGGCTTCGTCGCCGAAGCCTTCTTGTTGACCAGCGCCGCCTTCGATCAGTTCCTTGGCGGACTGCTCTGCGGCGTTACGCTCGTCGTCGAACTGGGCGCGGATGACATCCTCGCCCTTGGCTTGACGTTCGGCTTCTTCGGCCGAGCGCGCGATGTTGATCTTGACCGTGGCGCGAACCTCGGGGTGCAGGCGAACCGGCACTTCGTGGACGCCCAGGGCCTTGATCGCGACGTTCAGCACGACTTGCGAACGCTCGACCTTGCCGCCTTCGGACTGAATGATTTCAGCCACGTCGCGACCGGCGACCGAACCGTACAGGTGACCGGTTTCACCGGCCTGACGGATCATCACGTAGGTCTGGCCGTCGATCTTGTCGGCGACCTTCTGAGCGTCGGCCTTGTTCTTCTCGTTGCGGGCTTCGATAGCCGCGCGGTCGAGTTCGAACGCCTTGAGGTTGGCCGAGGTCGCGCGACGAGCCTTGTCGCGCGGCAGCAGGTAGTTACGAGCGAAGCCGTCCTTGACGGTGACGACGTCGCCGATGGCGCCGAGGTTCTCGACGCGTTCCAGCAGAACGACCTTCATCTTACTTCACCACGTACGGCAGGAGGGCCAGGTAGCGAGCGCGCTTGATGGCCTTGGCCAGTTCGCGTTGCTTCTTGGCGGAAACGGCGGTGATGCGCGAGGGCACGATCTTGCCGCGTTCGGAAACGTAACGCTGCAGCAGCTTCACGTCCTTGTAGTCGATTTTCGGCGCGTTGGCGCCCGAGAACGGGCAGACCTTGCGGCGGCGGTAGAACGGGCGACGGCCGGCGGCGCCGGAGCCAGCCGGAGCGCCCGGCGAGGGGGCAGTGGTGTCGGTCATGATCCGGTTCCTTATTCCGAAGCCGCAGCTTCGTCGGTGCGCGCGGGGCGATCACGATCGCGCTCACGTTCACGACGGGCCAGCAGGGGCGACAGTTCCAGGTCGAGTTCCTCGACGCGGACGGTCAGCCAGCGCAGGACGTCTTCGTTCAGCGACAGCTGACGTTCGACTTCGGCCACGGCGGCAGCCGGGGCGTCCAGAGCGAGCAGGGAATAGTGAGCCTTGCGGTTCTTTTTGACCCGGTAGGTCAGGTTGCGCAGACCCCAGTACTCGATCTTGGCGACGCTGCCGCCGCCTTCTTCGATCAGAGCCTTGATGGTGTCGTTCAGCGCTTCGGCCTGTTGCGCCGAGATATCTTGGCGCGTCATGACCGTGTGCTCGTAAAGAGCCATGCGGTAGTCTCCCTTGTGGGCATCGGCGTGAAACGGACCGGGTAAGTCCTATCCACGATGGCTCCTGAAGCGGCGGCCGGGATGACTTCCCGAACCCTTTGGCGTTCCGCAACAGGACCGAAGCCCTGGAAAGGCGGCGCGTATAGGGGAAAAGGGCCGCAAGGGCAAGGATGACGGTCGATCAGGCGACATGTCGCGACCCTCGATGGAGGACCGCATTGCACTGCGCGACAAAAAAAACAGTGCAATTGGTGCAATAGGCGCCATCGGTGGGAGCGTCCGTTGTCCTCCGCTTTTCCCATGGCGCGCCGAGACAGGGTGGCGATCCTCCCTTGCGCAGCGGGGGAGGGGCGCCGTGCGAAGCATGGTGAAGGGGGCGAGATCGCGCGCACACGGTATGAGTTCAAGGACGGGCTTGGCGAGAGAGGTTGTGCCTGTGGCCGCCGCCCTCCACCGCCTTTGGCGGTCTCCTTTCCCGAGAACGGGGGAGGGTTTTGAATGAGCAGCGGTGCGACGTGTCATGACGCTATTGTTGCTCAGGTTCAGGCGGGCCCGCGTTGACGGATGCTAGAACCGTCCAATCCCCGTAATTCATTGGGATCGGCGCGTTCGGTTGTGCGGAAGGTTCCGGTTCGAGAGGGCGACTTCTTGCCGTAGGGGCGGGTTTCGCCTACGCCTCGCCCCCTTGAATCAACGGACCACGGATCGTTCCCCTATGACCCTCGCGCTTCTCTTCCCCGGACAGGGCAGCCAGAGCGTCGGCATGGGCGCAGCCCTGGCGGACGCCTTCGCCAGCGCCCGCGAGGTCTTCGCCGAGGTCGACGACGCGCTGAACCAGAAGCTGTTCGACCTGATGCGCGAAGGCCCGGAAGACCAGCTGACCCTGACCGAGAACGCTCAGCCGGCCCTGATGGCCGTCTCGGCCGCGGCGGTGCGGGTGCTGAAGGTCGAGTTCGGCGTGGACGTGACCAAGGCGGGTTTCGTCGCCGGTCACTCGCTGGGCGAATATTCGGCTCTGGCGGCGGTCGGGGCGATCAGCCTGTCGGACACCGCGCGTCTGCTGAAGCTGCGCGGTCAGGCCATGCAGCGCGCCGTGCCGGTGGGCAAGGGCGCGATGGCCTCGCTGATCGGTCCCAAGACTGATCTGGCCCTGGCCGAAGCCGCCGCGAAAGCCGGTTCGGAAGTCGGCGTCTGCGTCGTCGCCAACGACAATAACAACGGCAACGTCGTCATCTCGGGCGACAAGGCCGCCGTGGACCGCGCCATCGAGAAGGCCAAGGAACTGGGCGCGCGGGCGATCCCGCTGAACGTCTCGGCGCCCTTCCACTGTCCGCTGATGCAGCCTGCCGCCGATGAGATGGCTGATGCTTTGGCGGACGCGAAGATCATCGCGCCTCGGGTCGCCGTGGTTGCCAACGTCACCGCTCGCCCGGAAACGGACCCGGAAGTCCTGCGCCGCCTGCTGGTCGAGCAGGTCACGGGCCGCGTGCGCTGGCGCGAGAGCATGGAGTGGATGGCGACTGAAGGCGGCGTGACCCGCTTCGCCGAGATCGGCTCGGGCAAGGTCCTGACGGGCATGGCCAAGCGCATCGCGCCCGACGCCGAGAGCCTGGCGCTGAATACGCCGGAAGACCTGGAAGCGTTCGCGAAAAGCCTTTGATCCTTCTCCCGTTGAGGGGGAAGGTACGCAAGCAACGAGATTAATGGAGGGGTCGGTGCGACCCCTCATCCGGCCCTGCGGGCCACCTTCTCCCGCAAGGGGAGAAGGAAGAGGAGAATCTGATGTTCAACCTTTCGGGAAGGATCGCCCTGGTCACCGGCGCGACCGGCGGCATCGGCGGGGCCATTGCGCGCTCGCTGCACGCTCAGGGCGCGACGGTGGTGCTGTCGGGGACGCGGGAAGCGGTGCTGGCTGATCTGGCCAAGGAACTGGGGGAGCGCGCCTTCTTCGCCGCCGCCAACCTGTCGGACGCGGAATCGGTCGATGGGCTGGTGGCGCGGGCTGAGGAAGCCGCCGGCGGTCCGCTGGACATCCTGGTCGCCAACGCCGGCATCACCAAGGACGGCCTGCTGATGCGGATGAAGGACGAGGATTTCCAGTCCGTCATCCAGATCAATCTGGAGAGCTATTTCCGCCTGACCCGCGCGGCGGTGAAGGGGATGATGAAGCGCCGTTCGGGCCGCATCATCGGCATCACCTCGGTGGTCGGCGTGACCGGCAACCCGGGCCAGACCAATTATTCGGCGTCCAAGGCCGGCATGATCGGTTTCTCCAAGTCGCTGGCCCAGGAAGTGGGTTCGCGCGGGATCACGGTGAATTGCATCGCGCCGGGCTTCATCGCCTCGCCGATGACCGACGTGCTGAACGACCAGCAGCGCGAGGCCATTCTGGGCAAGATTCCCTCGGGCCGTCTGGGCACGGGCGAGGAAATCGCAGCCGCCGCCGTCTATCTGTCGTCGAACGAAGCCGCCTATGTCACGGGGCAGACCTTGCACGTGAACGGCGGCATGGCGATGATTTAAGGCGTTGCGCGTCACGTTCACGACGCGCAACAATCTATTTCCCGCCCCGATGGCTGTGCTAAAGGGCGGGAACGCTTCGCGGCGGTGAGTCTTTTCGGGGGCTTGCGTCCTCGGGGCTGCCGTGACACGGCGAACAAATGAGACCCCGCCTTCACGGCGACCACAAACAGGCAGAGAGACACTCATGTCCGACACCCTCGAACGCGTCCGCAAGATCGTTATCGACCATCTGGACGCCGATCCGGACAAGGTCACGGAAAAGGCCTCCTTCATCGACGACCTGGGCGCTGACTCGCTCGACAACGTCGAACTGGTCATGGCCTTCGAAGAAGAATTCGACGTCGAGATTCCGGATGACGCCGCTGAGCACATCCAGACCGTCGGCGACGCTGTGAAGTTCATCGACGAGAAGCTGGCCGGTTAATCCGGCTGCGATTCGTCGCACTTCCAAGATGATGGCCGCCGTGACGGGCCCCTAGCGGGACCGTCCGGCGGCCATTACTATTTTGGGCTACGATTCTGACCAAGAAGGAGCGCGAACCATGCGCCGCGTCGTCATCACGGGCCTCGGCCTCGTCACTCCGCTCGGTTCGGGCGTCGAGCATGTCTGGAAGGGCATCGTCGAGGGCCGTTCGGGCATCGGTCCGATCACCTGCTTCGACACTGAGGGCTATGGCTGCACCATCGCCGGCGAAGTGCCGTCCGTGGACGGTCGCGGTCGCGGCGCGCCGGACCAGCCGGGCGTGTTTGATCCCGATCAGGTGATGTCGCACAAGGACCGCAAGCGCGTCGACGACTTCATCCTGTACGCCATTGCCGCCGCCGACGAGGCCCTGGCCGACGCGAACTGGCATCCCGAGACCGAGGAAGACAAGGAAGCGACCGGCGTCACGGTCGGCTCCGGCATCGGCGGCCTGGGCCCCATCGCCGACACCGCGATCATCCTGAAGGAACAGGGTCCGCGCCGGGTCAGCCCCTTCTTCATCCCCTCGTCCCTGATCAACCTGGCCTCGGGCCAGATCTCGATCCGTCACGGCCTGAAGGGGCCGAACCATTCGGTCGTCACCGCCTGCGCCACCGGCGCCCACGCCATCGGCGACGCGTCGCGCATGATCGCCCTGGGCGACGCCGACGTCATGGTGGCGGGCGGCGCCGAAAGCTCGGTCGTGCCGATCGGCATCGCCGGCTTCCTGGCCTGCAAGGCCCTGTGCACCGCCTATAACGATACGCCCGAGAAGGCCTCCCGCCCCTATGACCGCGGCCACGCCGGCTTCATCATGGGCGAGGGCGCCGGCGTCATGGTGCTGGAAGAGTACGAACACGCCAAGGCGCGCGGCGCCAAGATCTACGCTGAAGTCGTCGGCTACGGCATGAGCGGCGACGCCTATCACATCACCGCTCCGTCGGAAGACGGCGAGGGCGGCCTGCGGGCCATGAAGGCGGCGCTGAAGCGGGCGGGGATGGAGCCGTCGGACCTCGACTATATCAACGCTCACGGCACCTCGACCATGGCCGACTGGATCGAACTGAAGGCCATCGAGCGTCTGGTCGGCGACCACGCCAAGGACATGGCGGTGTCCTCGACCAAGTCGATGACGGGCCATTTGCTGGGCGCGGCCGGGGCCATCGAGAGCATCTTCTCGGTTCTGGCCATCCGCGACCAGATCGCCCCGCCGACCATCAACCTGGACGACCCCGAGCATGAAACGGCCATTGATCTGGTGCCGCACAAGGGCAAGCCGATGAAGATCGATGTTGCGATGTCCAACAGCTTCGGTTTCGGCGGCACCAATGCGGCCTTGATCTTCAAGAAGGTCGACTGATTTGGCCAAGGCTCCGTCGCGTCGTGCCAAGCCCAAGGTTCGCATTCCCAAGAAACGCGTGCCCAAGCGTCGAGGCGGCGGAGCGCCCAAATCCAGTCTCGGCGTCGGCCTGATCACGGCGGCGGGGACATTGGGCCTGTTCGTGGTTGCGGCTCTGATCGCCTTCTGGGCCGTCTATTGGGGCCCAGGGCCGTCGGCGCAACAGGGCGAGGCGACCATCGTCACCCTGCCGTCGGGGGCGGGCGTCCCGGCCATCGCCGCCAACCTGAAATCGGCGGGGGTGATCCGCTCGACCGACCTGTTCCGCGCCGCCGTCAGCCTGACCGGCGCGGACCGCAAGATCCGCGCGGGCGAATATCAGGTGCCGTCGGGCGCGTCCCTGGCCGCTGTCGTCGGCCTGCTGGTCGACGGCAAGGTCGTGCGCCACTACGTGACCCTGCCCGAGGGCTGGTCCTCGGCCCAGGCAGTCGACATCCTGATGAAGCAGCCGGTCCTGACCGGCGAGGTCGAGGTCCCTGCCGAGGGCACTCTGTGGCCCGACACCTATGAGGTCTCGCGCGGCGAAACCCGCGCCGCCGTCGTCGCCCGGATGCAGCGCGCCGCGACGACCAAGCTGGCGGCCCTGTGGGCCGCGCGCTCGCCCAACACAATCGTCACGACGCCGGAGGAAGCCCTGGTCCTGGCCTCCATCGTCGAGAAGGAGACCGGGCTGGCGTCGGAGCGGCCTCAGGTGGCGGGGGTCTTCACCAACCGGCTGCGGTTGGGGATGCGGCTGGAGAGCGATCCGACCATCGTTTACGGCGTGACCAAAGGCCGTCCGCTGGGACGCGGAATCCGCCTGTCGGAACTGCGCGCCAAGACGTCGTGGAACACCTATCTGATCGACGGCCTGCCGCCGACGCCCATCGCCAACCCCGGCGAGGAGGCGCTGAAGGCGGTGCTGAATCCGCCGCGTTCTGAATATGTCTTCTTCGTCGCCGACGGCACGGGCGGCCATGTCTTCGCCAGCACCTATCCCGAGCATCTGCTGAACGTGGCGCGCTGGCGCGAGATTGAGCGGCGCAAGGCCGGGCTGCCGCCGGGTCAGGCCCCTGCGGTCGCGGGCGCCGTGCCGACGACGCCGATGGGCGAGGGCGCAGTGGTCGAGACGCCCGCGGGCGCCGCCGTCATCACCATGAATCCGGGAACGCCGCGATGAGCCCAATCTCTGGCATGACCGGCTTTGGCCGGGCCGACGGCGCGCTGGACGGCTGGACCTGGACGGTCGAGGCGCGCGCGGTCAACGGGCGCTCGCTGGAGGTGCGCTATCGCGGTCCCGGCGGCTTTGACAATCTGGAGCGGCTGACCAAGGCGGCGGCGCAAGCCCGCCTGAACCGGGGTCAGGTCACGCTGGGCGTTCAGGCCAAGCGGGCCGAGGGCTCGGAGCCCGCGCCGCGCGTCAATGAGGCCGTGCTGGCGACCTATCTGAAACTGGCGAACCAGTTGGCGGAGGAGGGGGCGGCGCCGCCCTCGGCCGACGGTCTGCTGTCCCTGCGGGGCGTCATCGAAGTCGCTGAGGAGGTCGAGGACCCCGAAGCGCACGCCGCCGTCGAGGCCGCCATCGCCGCCACGATCGAACAGGCGCTGGACGCCCTGAAGCTGTCGCGTCAGCGCGAGGGCGCGCAGCTGACGCCGGTCATCCACGATTTCGTTGGGACTATCGAGGCCCTGGTGGCGCGGGCGGAACAGGAAGCCTCGGCCCAGACCGAGACGATCCGCGAGCGCTTCACCCGCCGGATCAGCGAACTGGCCGCCGATGCGCCGGGTCTGGACGAGAGAATCTTCCTCGAAGCCGCTGCTTTAGCCACCAAGGCGGACGTGCGCGAGGAGCTGGATCGGCTGACCGCCCACGTCGATTCGGCCCGGACACTGTTGCAGCAACCCCCCGCCGGTCGAAAACTCGACTTCCTGATGCAGGAATTTATGCGGGAAGCGAACACGCTCTGCTCGAAATCCGCTACGACCGCGCTCACTGGAATCGGCCTCGAACTGAAGGCCGTGATCGAGCAGCTTCGAGAACAAGTTCAGAATGTCGAATAACCGCACCCCCCGCCGTGGCGTCCTGCTGATCGTGGCCAGTCCGTCGGGGGCCGGGAAGACGTCGCTGTGCCGCCGGCTGATGGCGGACCACAAGGGGCTGGAACTGTCCGTGTCCATGACCACGCGCGGCATCCGCCCGGGCGAGGTCGACGGCCGCGACTATAATTTCGTCCCTCACGAAGAGTTCCAGCGCCTGATCGACGGCGACGCCTTCCTGGAATGGGCCGACGTGCACGGCAACCGCTACGGCTCGCCCGCCGCGCCGGTGAACCGCGCCCTGGCCGAGGGCCGCGACGTCCTGTTCGATATCGACTGGCAAGGCGCCCGCGACGTGGCCGAGAAATGCCCCGGCGACGCCGTCCGCGTCTTCGTTCTGCCGCCCAGCCTTGAAGAACTGCGCCGCCGCCTGGTGACGCGCTCGCAGGACGCCGACGACGTGATCGAACGCCGCGTCGCCAACGCCAAGGGCGAGATCGAACACTGCGACGAGTTCGACTACGTCCTGGTCAACGAGGATTTCGACAGCAGCTACGCCGAACTGGCCCATATCTACCACGCCGAACGCAGTCGCCGTCACCGCAACCTGTGGGTCGAGGGCTACAAAAGCGCGCTGCTGAAGGAAGTGGTCTGACCCGGCCAACGCGCTGTACCCAACTTTCGTCATTCTCCGGGCCGCGCCTGCGCGGAACCGGGGAACCCAGCGGCGCCCGTAGGGCGAAAAATCCACACGCTGTGCTTGCCGTGAAGGTCGCCTGCGGCGCCGCTGGGTCCCCCGGTCTCGCTGGGCTCGCCGGAGGATGACGAAAGAGGAGTTCATTATCCCGGCCGGAGCCTCGCGTGGCGAGGCGGAGAGCCGGGACCGCCCGAGGCGTCGCGTTTAGAGCGGTCCCGGATAGCAGTTACGTCGCTACCGGGATGACAGCGAAAGAGAGCGGGCTCCTATCGAAACGCCACCTTCACGCCCGGCTTGACCTTGGACGCCAACTGCTCCGCGTCCCAGTTGGTCAGGCGCACGCAACCGCTGGAGAAGGTCTTGCCGACCTTTGACGGGTCCGGCGTGCCGTGGATGCCGTAGGTGTCGCGCGACAGGTCGATCCACACTGAGCCGACCGGATTGTTCGGCCCCGGCGGCACGATTATCTTGCGGTCGCCCCGATCATAGCTGACCCGGTCCGGATCGTAGGTGTAGTTGGGCTCTGGCGCGACGCCGACCACGGTCAGGTCGCCCGAGGGCGCCGGGCGCGCCGAACTGCCGATGGTGGCCGGATAGAACGCCAGCAGCTTGTCGTCGGCGTCATAGGCGCGGACCGAGCGTTCGGTCTTGTCCACGACGATGCGGGCCACGTCTCCGGCCAGGTCCGTCTGGGCGACCGACGCCACGATGATGGTCTGGCCCGCCTTGCCGAAATCGACGCCGGGGTTGAGGGCGCGCAGCAGGCCCTCGGTCATGTGGAACTTTTCGGCCAGCGCCTCGAGCGGCGTGGCGTAGCCGAGGGTCTTCAGCTTGGCCATGTCGGGCAGGCTGGACGGGACCTGCCCGGTGAACGGCCCGGTCAGGTCGGTGGCGGTGATCGCATAGTCGGCCAGAACCTTGCCGTTGTCGCCCGCCGTCAGCCGCCGAAAGACCTCGGCGTCCAGAACGCCGTCCTCCGGCAGGCCCGCAGCCTTCTCGAAGGCAGCGACGGCCTGACGCGTATTGTCCCCGCCCAGGCCGTCAATGACGCCGGGCGAGAAGTTGGCGCGGTCCAGCAGGATTTGGGCGCGGGCGATGGCCGGATCGGGCGCGGTGGGCGGTGTCTGACCGTTCGCAATGGACGGCGAGGCGGTCTCGAACACGGCCGTCTCAATCGCATCTCGCGTCAACGCGGGGAGAGGGGCCGGTGAGGCAGGCGGCTGTTCGGGCTTTGGCGTCTCAGAGGGAGAACCGCAGGCGGTCAGGACGATCAGGGCGAAGGGCAGGGCGGCGGAAGCGGCGAGACGCGATTTCGGCATGAAAGCTCCGAAGGTTTCGGGGGCTTGTCGAACGCCTCTAGGCGCTGAGGCGTTCCTCGGCAGCCGCCGTTCGCGCCGCGAAGAAGGGCTTGATGCGGCTCAGCGCGTCTTCGACCTGGGGCGTCGAGACGGCGAAGCTGAAGCGGATGAAGCGGTGGCCGTTGACCGGGTCGAAGTCGACGCCCGGCGCTGTCGCCACGCCGGTTTCGCGCAACAGAGCCTCGCAGAAGCCGATGCTGTCGTCGGTCAGGTGGCCGATGTCGGCATAGATGTAGAAGGCGCCGTCCGGCGGGGCGATGGAGCGCAGGCCCATGGCCGGCAGGGCGTCGAGCATCAGGGCGCGGTTCTGGCGATAGACGTCGATATTGGCCTCAAGGTCGTCCTCGCAGTCCATGGCGATCAGACCGGCGTGCTGGCTGAGCGTAGCGGGCGTCAGGAACATGTTGCCGACGCGGGCGCGGGCCTGGGCCACCTCGGCCTCGGGCAGCAGCAGCCAGCCCAGACGCCAGCCGGCCATGCTCCAGTATTTGGAGAAGCTGTTGACGATCAGGGCGTTGGGTTCGAACTGCAGCATCGACGGCGTCGGGCCGGTGTAGGACAGGCCGTGGTAGATCTCGTCTGAGATGACGGCGATGCCCCGCTCGCGGCAGACCTCGGCGATGGCCTTCAGCTCGGCCTCGGGGATGATGGTGCCGGTCGGGTTGGCGGGGCTGGCGATGATGACGCCCGCCGGGGCCGGATCGAGGGCGCGCAGGGCCTGGGCCGTCAGCTGGAAGCGCACCTCGGGGCCGCAGTCGATCTCGACCGGCTCCATGTGCAGGGCCTTCAGCGTGTTGCGATAGGCGACGTAGCCGGGGCGGGCCATGGCCACCCGGTCGCCCGGCTGGAACCGCATCATCAGGGCCAGCACCAGGGCGGGCGAGGCGCCGGCGGTCATGACGATCCGCTCGGGATCGACGCTCACGCCGTAGCGGTCGTCGTAGAGTTTGGCGATGCGGGCGCGCAGGGCCGGGCTTTCCCAATAGCCGCCGGGCTCGCTGTCCAGAATCCGGTGCGCCTCGGCGATGGCGGCGTCGGGCGCGCCGGTCGAGGGCTGGCCGAACTCCATGTGGATGATGGAGCGGCCTTCGGTCTTCAGTTCATGGGCCAGGCGGCTGACGCTGATGGCGCGGAAGGGATCGATTTCAACGGTCATGGCAGGCTTACTTCAGGGCGTCGGCAAGGCGCAGGAAGCCGGCGATGTCGATGACTTCGGCGCGGGCGTCGGGTTCGATGCCGGCGGCTTCGCACAGGGCGGCGCCGCCGAGTTGTTTCAGGCTGGAGCGCAGCATCTTGCGGCGCTGGCCGAAGGCGGCGGCGGTGACGCGTTCCAGCTTCTTCAGCCGTTCGGGCGAGGGGCGATCAGCCAGCGGGACGACATGCACGACCGCCGAGGCCACCTTGGGCGGCGGGGTGAAGGCGGCGGCGGGCAGGTGCATGACGATGCGGGCCTCGGCGACCGCCTGGGTGATGACGGCCAGACGGCCATAGGCGTCGTCGCCTGGGCCGGCCACGATGCGCTCGGCCACCTCCTTCTGGAACATCAGGGTCAGGGCGCAGGGCGTCCACGGGCCGGTCAGCCACTTGATCAGCAGGGGCGTGCCGACGTTGTAGGGCAGGTTCGACACCAGATGCGTCGGCCCCTCGACCAGTTGCGCCTCGCGCACGTTCAGGGCGTCGCCCTCGACGATGGTCAGGCGGCCGGAACCGTCGTCCAGTTCGCTGAGCAGGGGGATGAAGCGGGGGTCCTTCTCGACCAGAACCACGCGCCCTGCGTCGCTTTCCAGAATGGCGCGGGTCAGGCCGCCTGGGCCGGGGCCGACCTCGATCACGGCGCGGCCCTCGAACGGACCGGCGTAGCGGACGATCTTGCGCGTAACGTTGAGGTCCAGCAGGAAATGCTGGCCGAAGCTCTTCTTGGCCAGCAGGCCGTGGGCGTCGAGCGTTTCGCGAAGGGAGGGGAGGTCCGTCATACGAACCGCTTAGCGCGTGGCGCGCGCCGCCGCCATCTCTGAAGCCAGTCGCACGGCGGCGATGAAGCTGTCGGCGCGGGCGATCCCCTTGCCGGCGATGTCGAAGCCGGTGCCGTGGTCGGGCGAGGTGCGCACGATGGGCAGGCCGAGGGTGGCGTTCACCCCGCCCCAGAAGTCCAGCGTCTTGACCGGGATCAGGGCCTGATCGTGATAGAGGCAGACGACCGCGTCATAGCGGGCGCGGGCTTCGTCGTGGAACAGGGTGTCGGCGGGCAGGGGGTCGGTGATGTTCAGCCCCTCGGCGCGCAGGGCTTCAGCCGCAGGCCGCAGGACTTTGATTTCCTGCAGGCCGATGGCGCCGCCTTCGCCTGCGTGGGGGTTCAGGGCGGCCATGGCCAGCCGCGGGGCATTGATGCCGAAATCGCGCTTCATCGATTCGTGGACGACGCGGGCCACGCGCATGACCCGCTCCGCCGTCACCAGTTCCGGCAGTTGATCGATGGCGACATGGATGGTCACCAGACAGGCGCGCAGGTTCTTGGCGGTCAGCATCATGACCGGGCCTCGCGTGCCGGAAAACGGCATGTCGGCGGTCAGTTCGGCGATGAACTCGGTATGGCCGGGGAAGCGGAAGCCCGAGGCGTACATCGGCGCCTTGGCGATGGGGGCGGTGACGACGCCGCTCCCTTCGCCCGAGATGACCAGATCGACGGCGCGCTCGATCCAGTCGGCCACAGCGACGGCGTTGCGCGGGTCGGGCTGGCCCGGCGTCACCGGGGCGGGGGCCGGGTGGTGCAGGAGGGGGATGGCGCGGCCGAAGACGGCGGCGGCCTCGGACGGGCTGAAGATCTGTTCGACCTTGACGCCCTGGGCCGCGAGCACGTCGGCGTCGCCGATGACGGCGAAGGGGGTGACAGGGGCGAGCGGGCCGGGCGGCGTGGCCAGAACGGGCCACGCCTTGGCGATGATCTCTGGCCCCACGCCGGCGGGGTCGCCCATCGTGACGATGAGCGGCCGCCCGGTCGTCATTGCTTGATTTCGATCAGGGCGTCGGCCCGCAGGTCGCGCAGATAGCGCCGGCCCAGCATGGCGTAGTTCTGATTTTGCAGACGCGATTCGACTTCGCGAGCCGACGGCGCCTCCGGGCCGCCGAGACGACGACCGCAGACGGCCAGGAGGTGGACGCCCAGCGGGGTGCGCACGACGCTGCTGACCGTGCCGACATCCGCCGAACGGGCGACCTGCTGGAACTGCGGCAGCAGGTTGGCCACGTCGCTCTCGCCCAGATCGGCGCCTTGCATGCCCTGTTCCGACCGGGCGCGTTGCAGGATGTTGTCGCAGGTGAGCCCGCTGCGGATCGCCTCAAGCCGCTGGGTGGCGGCGGTCACTTCGGCTTCGCCGGCGGTTTCCGGCAGCTCGATCATGACCTGTTTCATCTGCACCAGGCTGGTCGCTGCGCCCGAGCGCTTGTCGCGCATGTAGAGGATGTAGACGCCGCCATCGACCGGGATCGGATTGGACAGCTGGCCGACGGTCAGGGCTTCCATGGCCTGTTCCAGGGCGGGCTGGACCGTGCCCTGGACCACCCAGCCGGCGTCGCCGCCGCGGGCCGCCGAGGGCGCGGCCGAGAACTGGCGAGCCACGGCCATGAAGGGCGCGCCTTGAATCATCTGCTGCACCAGTTGGCGGGCGCCGTTCATGGCCTCCTGCATGCCGCCGACGCGGCTGGCCTCAAGATAGATTTCGCCGACCAGATACTGGGGCTTGGTGGCCGATTCGGTCAGCTGGCGCATGGCCTGTTCGACCTGGGCGCGGCTGACCTTGGCGCGATCGCGGAAGCGGCCGCCGACCAGGTCGCGCCAGCCGATCTCGGTGCGAAGTTGTTCGCGGAAGGCCTGGGGACGGATGCCGCCCTGTTCCAGGAAGGCCATGTAGTTCGGGCCGGTGGTGCCGGCCTCGCGGGCCATGCCGGCGATCTCTTCGTCGACTTCCTGGTCCGTGATCTTCAACTGCTCGAACTTGGCGATCTCGGCGGCCTGCAGATGCTGCTCGATCAGATCGTTGAGCGCCTGCTGCTGGATGGCGCCGATGTTCTCTTCGGTCGGCTGGACCTGGGTCATGGCCATCAGGACCAGCATCCGCTGGCGCAGATCGTAGCCCGTGATGATCCGGTCGTTGACTGTGGCGATGATGCCGTCCGACAGGCGGAACTGCGGGGTCGCGGTCGGGCGCTGGGGCGCTTCTTCGGCGGCGGGATTCAGCGTCCCCGCGGCCGGAGCCGGAGCGGTGGCCCGCGGCGCAGGCGCCGTCTGGGCCGCGGACTGACCGACGGCTGAGCCGGCGATGAGGGCGGCCATGGCCACGCCCGTCGTATAACGCATCAAACGCATCGTCAGTCCTGATTCCCTAGCAGTCTCGTCCGGCCCAGCAGCATCATAGACGATCCTGAGCCATGGCGGGCGCACGCCCCTGCACGCCATGCTTACCGCATATCACTTCGATCATAGCCTGAACCTCCAAAAGTGGCGAGGTTAAGACGAATATAGACCCCTTCCGAGGGGCCGGTCGGGCGCACCCGGGTGTTGTCGCGACGCCAGCCAAGTTCGACGCGGAAGCAGTCGTCGTCGAACAGAAGGCCCACTTCGGAGCGGGTGATGATGTCGCGTTCCAGATCGGCGATGCCGTTCACCGCCACGCCCCAGTTGCCGTAGACGAACTGTTGGCCGGTAAGCTGGACAAACTCGTAGTTGCGGTTCAGCGGGCCGGCGAGCGGATTGGAGCGGTCGATGATGTAGCTCAGGCTCGCCAGATTGCGGCGGCCCCAGCGACCATCGACGGTCGTCTCGCCGCGACGCACGTTGCCGTTCGGGTCGATGGTCGCGTGGGCCCAGCCGCGGATTCGGTCGGACGGCGAGAAGGTGGCCTGAACCACCCAGTCCGAGGTGCGCGAGGCCAGACCCGAGGGATCGTAGAGGCGCGCAGGGTCGTCGGGAATCGGCGTCAGGAACTCGCGCTGGTCTTCGGCGCGTATGCTGCGGCCGATGAAGAGGCTGGCGGAGCGGCCCGCGTCCCAACGCAGGGTCGCGCGTGCGCCGGCCGTGAAACGCGGCCCGCCCTCCATCAGGTCGTAGCCCGGGAAGCGGTCCATGCGGAACAGCGACGAGTCGTCCAGTTCCAGCGTCTGGCTGTCTTCGTTGGGAATGCGAGGATCCAGATCGGCGTCGGTCGACACCGACACCTGGGCCATGGGCTCGAGAATCAGATCCGCGTGGGCGCTGAGCCGGCGATACAGGGGGTAGCTGACGTCCACGCCGGCGCTGGCGCGACCGCGTGTGAGGACGTCCGAGGTCACGCCCATCATCGGCGGCAGGTCGTCGACCGAATAGACGTCCAATCGGGCGTCGACGAACGGTTCCCAGCGCAGGCCCATCGGCGAGATCAGGGTGCGGCGCCAGTCGACCTGGCCCGTGACGCGGCGGCTGTCCACCCCAGGAAGGCCGTCGGTCGGTCCAGAGGGAATCAGTTCGGGAGACAGCGTCGGGAAGCCGACATAGGCGTCGCGCGTCAATGCGACCGCCGAGCCGTGCAGACGCAGCCGGCCCCCGAACACGGGGCCTTCGGGTTCCCACCGAGCGTCGATCAGCGGCGCGACCAGCGGCAGGGTCTTGTCGTCCTCGAAGATGTTCAGGGCGGGCGTGACGGCGTTGAACTGCGCGACCCGCAGGCTCTGGATCGAGAAGGCGGCCACCGACAGATAGGACCGCTGGGTCTGACGCTCGGCGTAGATCTGGCTGATCAGACGGCGGCGGTCGCCGTAGTAGAGGCCGTTGTCCTGATAGGGATCGCGCACATTGTAGCGGTCGAAGAGGGTCTTGTCCGAGGTGCGCTCGGCGGTGAAGCCCCAGCGCCAGGGCCCCTCGAGGTCGAATTTACCGTGCGCCAGCACGTAGCTTCTGCTGGTGCGGTCGCCGAAGCGGACGTTGCTCTCGGCGTTGCCGTCGCCGTTCAGATCGAAGTCGCCGAAGTTGCGCTCATAGGTGTAGCCGCCCCGGACCACGATCATGCCGTCGTCGAAGCGCCGCCGCCATTGCAGGTTCAGCAGCGGCGCGACCTTGGTGTTGATCTGCGGGCTGATCAGCCAGTCTTCGGACGGGGAAACGACGTGGAGATAGGGCGTCTCCAGCGAGAAACCCCGCCCTTCGTCATAGTCGGGGAAGGGGATCAGGAAGCCCGAGGCCCGGTCCACGCTGGGATCGGGGTGGGCGAAGACGGGCAGGTAGAAGACGGGGATTCCGCCGACACGGAAGACCACGTTGCGATACAGGATGGCCCGCAGATTCTCGTCCTGGACCGCCTTGTCGGCCTGGATCGAAATGCTGGGCTGTTTGGGGCCGTTCACGTCGCAGATCGGGCAGGGCGTGAAGATGACGCGGTTCAGTTCGCTGACGTTCTGGGAGCGGCGAACCGCCGTCGCGGCCATCAGGCTGGCGCCATTGGCGAGGCGCAGGGCCAGATCGGTGGCCACGCCGGCCTTGAAGTTGGAATCCAGTTCGATGCGGCTGGCGTGAACGACCGTGCCGTCCGGCGCGGTCAGTTCGGCGTGGCCGACAGCGGTGGCGGCGCCGGTCTTGAGGTCATAGGTGACGCCCTCGGCCCGCAGGCTGTGGTCGCGGAAACGCGCGAAGACCCGGTCCAGCGCCGTGCCGTCGGCGGTGATGACGTCGCCCTGGCGGCTGGCGGACGCGGCGTCCACATAGACGGCGCCCGGCTCCAGGCCGTCAGCGCCGGGCGCGGGCCGGGCGGCGGTCGTCGGGGCGGGGCGGGGCGTCGAGGCGGGGTCCTGGGCCATCGCGGGAAGGGCGGGCAGGCAGGCGATCGCAGCGGCGCCGGCCAGGAGCCGGGCGCGCAGGGCTCCCTCTCGGGATGTGCGGCGATCACTCATGCGGAATCCACTCATTGCCGGGCGACCGGAAACCGTCCGATTAGCCGTCTTCGGTATAGAACAGCAAGGTAAAGGCGGCGAGCGCCGTCAACACGGGCGGCAGCCAGGCGGCCAGGACAGGCGGCACGACCTCGGCCGAACCCATGGCCGAGGAAAACTGGTTCACGAAGAAGAAGGCGAAGCCCAGCACCACCGCCGCCACCGTCATCTTCGCCAGATCGCCCAGGCGCATCAGACGCAGCGAGAAAGCCGCCGCCAGAATCGACATGGCGGCGAACATCAGCGGCGTGGCCAGAAGCTGTTGCAGGCGCAGGCGATAGGCGGTCGAGGCGAAGCCTGCGTCCTCGATTCGCTGAATCTGGTTCGGCAGCGACCAGAAGGGCGTCGACTGCGGGCGGGCGAAGCGCTGGAACGCCTCCTTGTCCGCCAGGTTGGAGGGGAGGTCGAGCGTGGCGTAGCGCACGGCGCGCTGGCCGGTCTGCGCCCCCGTGGCGTCGGTTAGGCGCCAGCGTCCGGCGTTCAGGGTGGCGGTGGCGGCGTCGATCCGCTCGGTGAAGGTGCGGCGGCCGCCGGTCGTGGTCGTGTAGATGAAGAAGGTGGCGTCCAGCAGGCGTCCGCTGGCTTGTTCCTGACGCGCGCCGCGAATGATCATCTGGCGCGCGGCGTCGCCCTCGCGCAGCCAGACAGCTTCCTGTGTTTCGACGCCGGGGGTCGAGCCGGAGATGCGGCCCCGCTCGCGCTGCCACATGCCGTCGCCGGCGGCGGCCATGGGGCCGAACACCGTGACGGTGAGGACGCCGAGCACCAGGGCCGCCGCGGCCGCGGGCAGGACGAAGCGCCAGGCCGAGACGCCGGCTGCGCGCATGGCGATCAGTTCGCTGCGCCGGTTCAGGCCCACGAAGGCCGCCAGGGTGCCGAACAGGAAGACGAAGGGCAGCAACTGGACGATCACGGTCGGCGACTTCAGCAGCACCAGGCCGAAGATGCGGGCGCTGGAAAGCTCGCCGGACGAGTTCAGCCCGCGCGACACCTCGACGAAGTCGATCAGCATCACCAACGTCGAGATGATGGCCAGGGCGACGGCCAGGGCGCGCAACTGCTGGATCAGCACATAGCGCTCTATGCGGCCGAGACGGACCCTCATGCGAACCTCGCCTTGAAGCGCTCATAGGGCGCCCAGATGCGCCGCCGGTGCGGCTTGAGCGCGCGGAACAGCAGGCGAAGGGCCACGAAACAGGTCGCCAGCGGCAGCAGATACTGAAGCAGGTTCAGCGCGCCGTTCCAGGCGCTGGCCGCGACCAGGCCGTAGCCGATGACCCGC
Source organism: Brevundimonas sp. 01N35 (assembly GCF_056399785.1). Classification (NCBI taxonomy): domain Bacteria; kingdom Pseudomonadati; phylum Pseudomonadota; class Alphaproteobacteria; order Caulobacterales; family Caulobacteraceae; genus Brevundimonas; species Brevundimonas sp. 01N35. The sequence goes on along the minus strand of NZ_JBFTRZ010000003.1, from coordinate 53,088 downwards.
ACCACGAGGAAGACGCCCGCCGCCTTGGCGATCCGCCCGCTGTAGCCGGTGCGGCTGAACGATCCGCCGAGGATGGCCGTGAGCGCCAGCGCCATCGCCGCCAGCGCGTAGAGGGGCGAGGCCAGGCGAGAATGGGCCTCGGCCATCAGTTCGCCGCGGGTTCCCGCGCTTTCCAGCAGGGCCGGCGTGGGGTCGAACAGTTCGGTCAGCCACATGTCCGACGGCTTGAAACGAATGCGCTCGGTGGTCTGGGTATAGGGCGACAGGTCGAACACCTGTTGGTCGAACGACAGCTGGTTCAGCACGTCGCGCGACGAATAACGCTGCATCGACCCATTCTGCATGGTCAGGACGGGCACGCCGTCGACCCGGCCGAAGCGCGCGGTCTCGGCGTCCCAGGTCGTCACCGTCTTGCCGTTGTCCAGATAGACGAACAGGTTCTTGAGCAGGCCGTTCTGCTCGATCTGCTGCACATAAACGGTCAGTCCGCCCGGCCCCTGAACGAACTGGCCTTCCTCGACCAGCAGGGCGGCTAGGTCGGTGCGGATGGCGAAGGCCTGACGCCGCGCCTCGCGCTGGGCCCAGGGCTGGACGAAGACATTGGTGATCAGGGCCGCCACGGCGACGATGACGGCGATGCGGATGGCGGGCCGGATCAGCGACCAGCGACTGACGCCGGCGGCGTAGGCGGCGGTCAACTCCTGTTCGCGCTGCAGACGCGTCAGGGCGATCAGGGCCCCGACGAACAGGCCGATGGGCAGGATCACGGCGACCAACTGCGGCAGGGCCAGCAAGGTCAGCTTGGCCATGACCCAGACGCTCTGGCCGCGTTCGACGATGACTTCGAGCTGATCCAGGCTCTGGCTCAAAAGGCCGATTCCGGCCAGCGCCGCGCACGCCGCCACGACGGGCAGACCGATCTGGCGGAAAAGATAGCCCTGAATCAGCGTCATGGTCGGGAAAGAAAGCGTTTCGGGAGGCGAGCGAGTTGCAGCCGCGAGCGATGCGGGCCATGTAATACACATCCGAGCGCAACGGCGAAACAGCCGGTGCGCCTATGTCTGTTTCAAGCACGACCGGGGCACAGAACCTCGGCCTGGAGTAGGTTTAATGAAAATCGAGTTCGTCGCTTCGCCCGGCTCCGCCGAAATCCTTGCCGTGCTGGTCCATGACGGGCGCGCGCTGGTCGGCACGGGCTCGGCCCTGGACGCCGCAGCGTCGGGCGCCCTGACCAAGGCGATGACGAACAGCCGCTTCACTGGCGGCGCGAACAGCACCCTGACCGTGGCCGCTCCGGCCGGCGTCGACGCCAACTCGGTTCTGCTGGTCGGCGCGGGCGCGTCGGACAAGCTGGACGACCTGGCGGTCGAAACCGCCGCCGCCGCCGCCTATCACGCGACCAAGCTGTCGGGCGCGGAAGTCCTGACCTTCGACGCCGCCCACCTGTCGCCCGAGCACGCCGCTCGCGCCGCCTTCGCCGCGCGTCTGGCCGCCTACCGTTTCGCCAAATACCTGACCAAGGAGAAGGCCGACAAGATTCCCTCGGTCACGACAATTCGCGTCGTCACCTCGGACGTGAAGGCCGCCGAGGCCGCCTTCCAGCCGCTGTCGGCCGTCGCCGACGCCGTCCTGTTCTCGCGCGATCTGGTCGCTGAGCCGGCGAACGTCCTCTACCCGGCCGAGTTCGCGCGCCGCGTGAAGGACCTGGAAAGCCTGGGCCTGGAAGTCGAGATCCTGGGCGAAGCCGAGATGGAAAAGCTGGGCATGCGCACCCTGCTGGCCGTCGGCATGGGCTCGGTGCGTGAAAGCCAACTGGCCGTCATCAAGTGGAACGGCGGCAAGGCGGGCGAGGCCCCCATCGCCTTCGTCGGCAAGGGCGTCTGCTTCGACACCGGCGGTATCAGCCTGAAGCCGGCCGACGGCATGGAAGAGATGAAGTGGGACATGGGCGGCGCCGCCGCCGTGGCCGGCCTGATGCACGCGCTGGCGGGCCGCAAGGCCAAGGTCAACGCCGTCGGCGTCCTGGGTCTGGTCGAGAACATGCCTGACGGCGCGGCCCAGCGTCCGGGCGACGTGGTCGTGTCCATGTCGGGCCAGACCGTCGAAGTCCTGAACACCGACGCTGAGGGCCGCCTCGTTCTGGCGGACGCGCTCTGGTACACGCAGGAGCGTTTCAAGCCGAAATTCATGATCGACCTGGCCACCCTGACGGGCGCCATGATCATCTCGTTGGGTCTGGAATACGCGGGCGTCTTCTCGAACGACGACGGCGTGGCGAACGGTATCCTGGCCGCCGGTCCCAAGGTCGGCGAAAACGTCTGGCGCATGCCGATCCCGGCGCAATACGAGCGTCACATCGACAGTCCGATCGCCGACGTGAAGAACACCGGCAACGGCCGCGCCGGTGGCTCGATCACCGCCGCCCTGTTCCTGCAGCGCTTCACCAACGGCGTGCCGTGGGCGCACATCGACATCGCTCCGACCGCCTGGGTCAAGGACAGCCGCAACCCGACCGTGCCGGACGGCGCCGTGGGCTGGGGCGTGCGTCTGCTGGACCGTATGGTCGCCGACACCTACGAAGCCTGATCCGACGCATTTAGGGGGTAGGGCCGGGTGTCTGACGCAAAGCCGGAAATCTGGTTCTACCACCTGGAGCGCTCGACGCTGGATCAGGTGCTGCCGGGCCTGCTGGAGAAGACCCTCCAGCGGGGCTGGCGCGCGCTGGTGCGCGGGGCGACGTCGCACCGCCTCGACGACATCGACGAACATCTGTGGACCTATCGCGCCGACAGCTTCCTGCCGCATGGCCGGGCGTCGGACGACCACGCCGCGCGCCAGCCGATCCTGCTGTCCGAATCGGGCGACAACCTGAACGTTGCTCAGGCGCTGTTCATCGTCGATGAGTCAGAGCTGGGGGCCACGGAGGGGTACGAGCGGTGCTTCATCATTTTCGACGGTCGAAACGAACAGGCGTTGCAGTTCGCGCGGCAGCGCTGGCGCACGCTGAAGGCGGCGCACGCCAATCTGGCCTACTGGAAACAGACGGACGAAGGGCGCTGGGAAAAGGCGGCCTGATCGCCGCCCTGACCGTCTCGGGGCTGCTAGCGGTCGCCGGCTGCTCTTCTTCCTCGCCCGCGGCTCCGACCGCCCCCCGCATCGTTGAACAGCGCCAGAGCCAGCCGGTCGTCACGCGTCTGCCTCAGACCGACGCCGACATGTGCAAGGCGGGCGAGCTTCAGTGGCTGGTCGGGAAACCCAAAACCGAGATTCCCGTTCCGGTGGATGTGGTGAACCGAAGGGTGGCCTGCACCACCTGTCCCGTTACCGAAGACTACTCACCTTACCGATTGAATATCTTCTACAATCAGAAAACCGGCATCGTCGAACGCGTGGGCTGCGGCTAGGCCGAAAACGGAGAGAGACGCCATGAAGACGATGCTGATGCTGACCGCCTTCGCGAGCGCCGTGGCGCTCTCGGCCTGCGCCCCGAGCCAGAGCACGACGCCGACCCCGGGCGCCGAGGCGACGCCGGTGACCTGCAAGGCCAGCGATTATCAGGAATATGTCGGCCGCAACCGCTCGACGATTCCGACAGCGCCGGCCGGCCGTATCTTCCGCGTCCTGTGCAGCAGCTGCGCCGCCACGATGGATTTCCGCGAGAACCGCGTGACCTTCACCTACGACGACAAGAGCGATCTGGTGACGCGCGTCAACTGCGGCTGATGCGGCTCAGGGGGCAGGCTTGACCGTGATGCGGACCGCATCGGCCCCCTCGGTCCCGACTTCATAGCGCGCCGTTCCGCCGCGCCTCATCATCATACGTGGCGCGGCGATTTCTTCGCCGTTGCGCGCCAGGCTGATCTCGGTGACCAGCAGGTCGTCCGCGCCGTCGCCCTGCTGGGTGTAGATGTTGGCGTTGAACTCAAGCGCATCCTTGTCCGCGTTAAGCGTCAGGGTCGCCGGGTGGCCTTCCGCCACGAAGGTGCGCGCCACGACCACGTCCTTGCCGGCCTCCATCACCTGAAGCTCCACCGCGTAACGCTGCGGCGTGGCGTCTTGCGCCAGGGCGGCTGCCGGCGAGAGCAGGCTCGCGGTCAGGGCGAGCGCGACGAAGGTTTTCATCATGACGGCTCCATGGATCGGGTGAGCAAGCCGTCGCACGATTCTCGCGAATGAAAGAACGTGGGTATTACCGAAGCGGCGGCTCGTTTCGCTGCAGCGCATAGATGGCGTCGGCGATGTCCTCGGCCTTGGCCGCGACCACGGCCTGCGCGTCGGCCAGGCCGCGATTGTAGAACCAGCCGCCAATCTGCCCGCCGAAGAATTCCAGCACCATCTCGGCCTGAAGCTGGCTGATGTCCTGATCCAGTTCCTTGGCGAAAAAGTCGCGGATGCGACCGCCGATGGCGGCGCGCTCTTCCTTGGTGAACTGGATCGGCTTGGTCATCAGGAAGCTTTGTTCATCAGGAAACGGCGGCCAGGGCTTCTTCGGCCTCGACCCAGGCGGCCTCGGCGGCCTCCAGATCGGACTGGGTCTTGGCGCGGGCGCGCGTCAGGCCTTCCAGCGCCTTGGGATTGGACACGGCGGCGTTGGACAGGTCGTCGTCGATGCGAGCGACCTCGGCGGTCAGGGCGGCCATGCGCTCCTCGGCCTTCTTCACTGCGTGGCGCAGGGTTGAGGGCGAAGGCCCTGATTTCTTGTCGTTCTTCTTCTTGCCGCCTTGAGCGGGGGCTGCGGCTGCGGCCTCCTGCTTGATCTGGCTGGGCTTGACGGCGGCGGCCTTGGCGCGGTCGAGGACGAACTTCTGATAGTCGTCCATGTCGCCCTCATAGGGCTTCACCGTGCCGTCCGCGGCCAGCCACAGACGGTCGGCGACCATCTCCATCAGCGAGCGGTCGTGGGTAATCAGGATGACGGCGCCGTTGTAGTCGTTCAGCGCGTCCAGCAGGGCGCGGCGGCTGTCGATGTCCAGGTGGTTGGTCGGTTCGTCGAGGATCAGGACGTGGGGGGCGTCCATCGCCACCATGTTCAGCAGCAGTCGGGCGCGCTCGCCGCCCGACAGGCTCTCGACCGTGGTTTCCTGCTTTTCGTAGCCCAGGCCGAACTGAGCCAGCTTGGAGCGGCGGCTGCTTTCGTTGGCTTCCGGCATGGCCCGGCGGATGATCTCCAGCGGGGTGTCGGTCGGGTCCATGGCCTCGATCTGATGCTGGTGGAACCAGCCCACGCGCATCTTCTTGTCGCGGTGAAGTTCGCCCTCGGAGACGTTCAGTGCGCCGGCGATCATCTTGGCGAAGGTCGACTTGCCGGCGCCGTTGACGCCCAGCAGGCCGATGCGGTCGTCCAGGTCCATGCGCAGGTTCAGATTGCGCAGGATCGGCTTGCCGGTCTCATAGCCGACGTTGGCGCGTTCCAGACGGATCAGCGGCGGCGCCAGAGGACGCGGCGGCGACGGCAGGGTGAAGGGGGCGACGCGTTCCTCGATCGTCGTCGAGACCGGCTCCATCTTGGCCAGGCGCTTCATCCGCGACTGGGCCTGAGCGGCCTTGGAGGCCTTGGCCTTGAAGCGGTCCACGAAGGCTTGCAGGTGAGCCCGCTCGGCGTCCTGCTTGGCCTTGGCCGACAGTTGCAGGCGAGCCTTCTCGGCGCGCGCCTTTTCGAACATGTCGTAGCCGCCGGTGTAGAGCTCCAGCTTGCGGTTCGCCAGGTGCAGGGTGTGGGTGCAACTGTTGTTCAGCAGTTCGCGGTCGTGGCTGATGATCAGGGCCGTGTGCGGATATTTCTGCAGCCGGCTTTCGAGCCAGAGCGCGCCTTCCAGGTCGAGGTAGTTGGTCGGTTCGTCGAGCAGCAGCATGTCCGGCTCTGAGAACAGGGCCGCGGCCAGGGCTACGCGCATCCGCCAGCCGCCCGAGAACTCGGACATGGGGCGCTGCTGGTCCTCCTGGCTGAAGCCGAGGCCGGCCAGGATTTCACCGGCGCGGGCGGGCGCCGAGTCGGCGTCGATGTCGATCAGTCGCGCCCAGATCTCGCCCATCTCTTCCGGCGGCGCGGTTTCCAGCCGGGTCAGCAGGTCATGGCGTTCGGCGTCCGCTTCCAGAATGGTGTCCAGCACGCTGTCGGGCGTGGCCGGGTGTTCCTGATCCACCGAGCCGACGCGGGCGGTCTTGGGCAGGCTGACTTCGTCGCCGTTGGCGGCCAGTTCGCCCAGGATCAGCTTGAACAGGGTCGACTTGCCGATGCCGTTGCGGCCCACTAGGCCGACTTTGGAGCCCGGCGGCAGGCTGACGGAGGCGTCGTCGAGGAACTGGCGGCCCCAGGCGTTGAACGTCAGGTTGGTGATCTGGAGCATTGCGAGCGTCTGACGTTCAGGTGGCGGTTGGAAAGCGGGGAGGGCGCCGCTATAAGCCCGCGACCCTCAATCCTCCAAACTGCAAAGAGTCTTCGCCATGACCGAACGTACTTTCTCGATCCTGAAACCCGACGCCACGCGCCGCAACCTGACCGGCGCGATCAACGCCGTCATCGAAGGCGCAGGCCTGCGCATCGTCGCTCAACGCCGCATCAAGCTGACCGAAGCCCAAGCCAAGAAATTCTACGAAGTGCACGCCGAGCGTCCCTTCTACGGCGAACTGGTCGGCCAGATGATCGCTGAGCCGGTCGTCGTGCAGGTGCTGGAAGCCGAAGGCGCCGTCGCCAAATACCGCGAAGTCATGGGCGCCACCAACCCGAACGACGCCGCCGAAGGCACCATCCGCAAGCTGTTCGCCCTGTCGATCGGCGAGAACTCGGTCCACGGTTCGGACTCGCTGGAAAACGCCGGCATCGAAATCGCCCAGTTCTTCACCGACGCCGACATCGTTGGCTAAGGCTTTCTTGTTGGGCCGCGGTCAAAAGGCTCCGCCTTTTCGACCCGACGCGGCCTGGCAGGGATAAAGCGGCCCGCCTTCGGAAACGGAGGCGGGCCTTTCTTTTGGGTCGCGGGCAAAAAGAAACGGCGTCGGCTTTGCAGCCGACGCCGTTCTCATGTCCGTAGGGAGGTCGCGCCTACCAGATGCGGGCGCGCTTGTCCGGAGCGAGGTACTCCGCCTGACCCGGCTTGACGCCGAAGGCCGTGTACCAGGCGTCGATGTTGCGCGGCGGAGTGGCGGCGCGGGCGGCGCCCGGCGAGTGCGGGTCGGTGGTCAGTTGCTCCTTCAACGCCGCCTCGCGCGACTTCTGGCGCCAGACCTGGGCCCAGCCCAGGAAGACGCGTTGATCGCCCGTCAGGCCGTCGATCACCGGGGCCGGCTGGCCGTTGAGGCTGCGATGATAGGCGTCCAGCGCCATCAGCAGGCCGCCAAGATCGGCGATGTTCTCGCCCATGGTCAGGTCGCCGTTGATATGCACGCCCGGAATGGGCTCCTGAGCGTCGTAGAGGGCGCCCAGGACCTTGGCGCGGGCGTCGAAGCGGGCGGCGTCCTCGGGCGTCCACCAGTCGCGCAGCACGCCGTCGGCGTCGGACTTGCGACCCTGATCGTCGAAGCCGTGGGTGATCTCGTGGCCGATGACGGCGCCGATGCCGCCGTAGTTGATCGCCGGGTCCGCCTTGGGATCGAAGAAGGGCGGTTGCAGGATGGCGGCGGGGAAGACGATCTCGTTGCGCGGCGGGTTGTAGTAGGCGTTCACCGTCTGAGGCGTCATGATCCATTCCAGCGGATCGACCGGCTGGCCGATCTTGCCGCGCTTCCACGCCCAGTCGAAGGCCGAGGCCCGCTCGACATTGCCGTAGAGGTCGCCCGCCGACAGCTCCAGCCCGTCATAGCTGCGCCATTTCTCGGGGTAGCCGATCTTCACGCCGAACTTGGACATCTTGAGCAGGGCCTGCTCACGCGTCGGCTCGCTCATCCAGTCCAGGTTCTTCAGGCGCTCGGTCATGGCGGCGCGGAGGTTGGCGACCAGGGCCTCCATCTGCGTCTTGGACGAGGCCGGGAAGTGCAGGCGGACGTATTCCTGGCCCAGCACCTCGCCCAACTGGTTGTCGACCAGGGCGACGCCGCGGTTCCAGCGCGGGCGGTTCTCGGGCTGACCGCGCAGGGTCTTGCCGCGGAACTCGAAGCGCGAGTTCACGAAGGCGTCAGACAGGTAGGGGCTAGCCTGATCGACGATCTGGAAGGCTGCCCACGCCTTCAGCGTGTCCAGCGAGGTAGCAGCGAAGACCTGGGCGATGCCCGGGATGGCGGTGTTTTCCATCAGGACGATGGTGTCCACGTCGCCGATCTGGGCGCTTTGCAGGAAGGCGGCCCAGTCAAAGCCTGGGGCCAAATTGGCCAGGTTGGCGGTCGGGGCCGGATTGTAGATCTTGTCCATCTGGCGACGCTCGACCGTCGTCCACTGCTTCTCGGCGACCTTGGTCTCGAAGGCCAGGATGTCGGCGGCGGCCTGGGCCGGCTCAGCCCAGCCAGCGGCGGTCAGGGCGCGGGTGACATAGGCGACGTAGGCTTCACGCTGAGGCGCGAAATCGGGTTTCAGGTAATAGTCGCGGTCGGGCAGGCCGAGGTTGCCCTGACCCATATAGGCGGTGTTGAACTGGGGGTTCTTCAGATCCTCGGCCACGTCTATGGCGAACAGCGAGCCGCCGAATTTCGCGTGGCTCTCGCCCATCAGGCGGGCGATGTCGGAACGGTCCGCAGCGGCGCGCACGGCGGCCAGATCGGCGGCCAGGGGCTGGGCGCCCAGCTGGTTGACGCGGGTCTCGTCCATGAAGCTGGCGTAGAGGGCGCCGACCTTCTGGGCGTTGGCGTTGGTCGGGTTGGCGGCGCTGGTCTCGATGATCGACTTCAACTGGCCTTGGGCGTTCTCATAAAGGGCGTCGAACGGGCCGAAACGGGCCTTGTCGGCGGGGATCTGCAGGTTCCTGAGATAGGTCCCGTTGGCGTATTCGTTGAAATCGTCGCCCGGCTTCACCGCCAGATCGCGACCGCCCAGGTCAAAGCCCCAGGGGTGGATTTGGGGCGCGTCAGCAGCGGCATGGGCGGGGTGGGCGTTCTGGGCTGTGGCGGCCTGGGCGGAGAGCGCGAGGGCGAGCGCCAGGCCGGCGGCGCCCATAAGGCGGGTCTTGAGCATCGGGTCTTCCCCATGTGGAAACAGGCGAGCGCAGTCGCCGGCAGAGCCGGGTCGAGCTTGAGCGGCGAACCTGCTCCCGCCTGGAACCAACCGTCACATTAATAATAGTTAAGGAAAGCGTCGCCGTCAGTGCGCGACGAAGGCCGCTAGCGTCTGCGGATACAGCGTATGTTCCGCTGCCTTGACCCGTTCGGCCAGGGTTTCGGCGGTGTCGCCGGGCAGGATCGGCACGCGCGCCTGACCCAGGACGGGGCCTTCATCGACCCCTTCGGTGACGAGATGGACGGTGCAACCGGCCTCGGCGTCGCCGGCTTCGATGGCGCGGGCGTGGGTGTTCAGGCCGGGATAGAGGGGCAGCAAGGATGGATGGATGTTCAGCATCCTGCCCGCCCATTTCTGCACCAGCCAGGGCGTCAGCAGCCGCATATAACCGGCGAGGGAGATCACCTCGATGTTCCGCTCTACCAGCAGGGTGTCCAGCGCGCGCTCATGCGCTTCGCGGTCCTTGCCGAACGGCTTGTGTTCAATCGTCAGGGCCTCGACCCCGGCGGCGCGAGCCTTTTCCAGACCGGCTGCGTCCGCCACGTTGGAGACCACGACCACGACCTCATAGGGGGCGTCCGCCGCCTGTCCCGCCGCGATCAGCGAGGCCATGTTGGTGCCGGAGCCGGAGATCAGCACGGCCACGCGCGTCTTGGGCTTGGCGGTTTCAGTCGGCATGGGGCGGCTCGGGCGACGGATCGGGGAGGAGACGAGGGATGCGACCGCGACGGCGGCTTGGCAAGCCCCATGCCGCTATCAGGGGGGGCGTTACAAAGTCCGTTGCCGGATGGACCGGCTTGGCGCTAGCGTCCCGGCGCCGGGATATCCGGTGCGTGAGGGGGAGTTTCACAATGCGTCATCTGCTTACCGCTGTCTGTGCGACGGCGATTTTGGCCGTGCCGATGGTTTCTGCGGCTCAGGAAGCGTCCGGCGGAGGCTCTGGCCCCGTGCGCTCGGCTGCCGACCGGCTGCGCAACGCCACCGCCGAGCAGGTGGAGCGCAACTGGGCGCGCGCGACGCCCGAGGAAAAGGAGGTGACGACCAGCCATTCGATCACCGCCCACGGTCGCGCCATGCGCTACAAGGCCACGGCTGGCACCCTGACCATCCGCGACGACGCGGGCATGCCGACGGGCAGCCTGTTCTATGTCGCCTATACGCTGGACGGCCAGCAGGCGGGCAGCCGGCCGGTGACCTACCTCTACAACGGGGGTCCGGGCTCGCCGACCGTGTGGCTGCACATGGGGGCCTTCGGCCCCGTGCGGGTGCAGACCGACAGCCCGGTGGTCGAGCGCCCGGCGCCGTTCAACGTCGGCCCCAACGACATGACCCTGCTGGACAAGACCGACCTGGTCTTCATCGACATGGTCGGCGCCGGCTATTCGCGTCCGCTGGGCGAGACGCCGGGCTCGGCCTTCTGGGGCGTGGATCAGGACGCGGACGCCTTCACCCGCGCCATCATGCGCTACACGACCAAGTTCAACCGCTGGTCCAGCCCGAAATATGTGCTGGGCGAAAGCTACGGCACCCTGCGCACCGGGGCGGTGGCGCATCAGCTGGAAAGCCGGGGGATGTCGTTGAACGGCGTGATTCTGCTGTCCTCGATCATGAACTACGGCGTGCGCCAGCCGGGCTATGCGCAGAACTTCATCACCCTGCTGCCGACCTATGCAGCCACGGCCTGGTATCACAACAAGGTGCCGAACCGCCCAGCCACGGTCGAGGCCCACGTCCAGCGGACGCGCGAGTTCGCCATGGGGCCCTATGCTGCGGCCCTGGCCAAGGGTCACATGATCTCGAACGCCGAGCGCGCCCAGATCGCCCAGCAGATGAGCGAACTGATCGGCGTCTCGCCGACCTTCATCGACAACGCCAACCTGAGGGTCGAGCTGTCGCCGTTCCGCAAGGAACTGCTGCGTGACCGCCGTGAGACCATCGGCCGTCTGGACACCCGCTACCTGGGCATGGACGCCGACGCCGTGGGCGGCGAGCCGGAGGAAGACCCGTCGAGCAGCGCCGTCACGGGGGCCTATTTCGGCATCTTCAACGACTATGTGGCCAATACGCTGAACTACCGGACCGACATGGAGTATCGCCAGTCGGCGCGCGGCCTGCCGGGCTTCAACTGGAACTGGAGCCACCGTCCGCCGGTGGGTGGTCCGCAGACCACGCCGAACACGGCGGTCGATCTGGCCACGACGATGCGGCGCAATCCGCATCTGAAGGTGCTGTCGCTGAACGGCTATTACGACGGCGCCACGCCCTTCTTCTCGACCGAGTTCGATCTGGCCCAGATGATGCTGGAGCCGAAGCTGCGCCAGAACCTGGAGTTCACCTACTATGAGGGCGGACACATGATGTACACGAGCCGCCCCGCGCTGGTGGCCCTGCACCGCGATCTGGCCAAGTTCTACGAGGAAACCGAGAACGGCGGGGTTCGATAGGCCTCAGGCTGTGCATCTCCCTTCCCCCTCGATGGGGGAAGGGCTGGGGATGGGGTGTGCGCATGACATTTCGGATAGGGCTCATGTGACGCGTCGGCGCCTCCTGGGCTTTCTTCGGAAACGGCTTGCCCTCACCCCCACCCAACCCTCCCCCATCGAGGGGGAGGGCTCTTGATAAATCCGGCCCAAGAAAAAAGGCCCCGGTCTCGCGACCGGGGCCTTTGTCATTTCAGGCGCGAGGCGCGCTTCAGGCGGCTTCGAGTTGGCCGCAAACGAAGGCTCCTTCGCCCGCGTTCAGCAGGGCGGCCAGGACCGGCTCGGCGTTCTCGGGCGAGACGATCAGGATGAAGCCGACGCCGCAGTTGAAGGTGCGGCGCAGTTCGTGGTCGGAGATGCCGCCGACGACGCTCAGCCATTCGAAGACGGGGGGCAGGGACCAGGCGTTCCAGTCGAACGCGGCCTGCAGGCCGTCGGCGATGCAGCGCGGCGGGTTTTCGATCAGGCCCCCGCCCGTGATGTGGGCCGCGCCCTTGATCAGGCCGGCCTTCATCAGCGGCAGGACCGGCTTCACATAGATGCGGGTCGGCTCCATCAGGGCCTGGGCCAGGGTGCGGTCCTTGGCGAAGGGGGCGTCGTCGCCCCAGGCCAGGCCAGACTTTTCCACGACCTTGCGGATGAGCGAATAGCCGTTCGAGTGCGGGCCCGACGAGGCCAGGCCGATGATGACGTCGCCGGCCTTCTGCTGGTCCAGATAGGGCAGAACCTGACCGCGCTCGACGGCGCCGACCGAGAAGCCGGCCAAATCATAGTCGCCGCCCGAATACATGCCCGGCATCTCGGCCGTCTCGCCGCCGACCAGGGCGCTGCCCGACTGGCGGCAGCCCTCGGCGATGCCGGCGACGACGCGGCGCGCGGCGTCCACGTCCAGCTTGCCCGTGGCGTAGTAGTCCAGGAACATCAGCGGCTCGGCGCCTTGCGCCAGCAGGTCGTTGACGCACATGGCGACCAGATCGACGCCCACGCCGTCATGACGGCCAGTCTCGATGGCGATCTTCAGCTTGGTGCCGACGCCGTCCGTCGTGGTGACGATCAGCGGGTCTTGGAAACCGGCAGCCTTCAGGTCGAACAGGGCGCCGAATCCGCCCAGCGAAGCCTCGGCGCCGGGGCGGCGAGTCGACTTGGCGAGGGGTTTGATGGCGTCGACCAACATTTCTCCGGCGTCGATATCCACACCCGCATCGGCGTAGGTGAGGCCGGAATTCGGGGCTTTCGGGGTGTCGCTCATCGGTCACGGCTCGAAATCGGGGGCGAAAATCTGTCGCAGCGCTCTTGCCACGACGGCGTCGCGCGGGGCTATAGCATCGGAATGACGCCAATCACCACCAATGACGCGCTGATCGAGTTCTGCGAACGCCTGGCCAAGGCCCCGTTCATCACGGTCGACACCGAGTTCATGCGCGAGACGACCTACTGGCCCAAGCTGTGCCTGATCCAGGCCGCTTCGCCCACGGACGCCGCGATCATCGACCCGATGGCCGAGGATCTGGACCTCGAACCCTTCCTCGCGCTGCTGCGCGACGAATCGATCATCAAGGTCTTCCACGCCGCCCGACAGGACGTGGAGATCTTCAATCGCCTGGGCGCCATGCCCAGGCCGATGTTCGACACCCAGGTCGCCGCCATGGCCGCCGGCTTCGGCGATCAGGTCAGCTATGAACAGCTGGTCCGCCAGATGCTGCGGCAGGAACTGGACAAGGGCAGCCGCTTCACCGACTGGGCGCGTCGCCCGCTGTCGGAAGCGCAACTGGTCTACGCCCTGGGCGATGTGACCCACCTGGCCACCCTCTATCCCAAGCTGCTGGAGCGGCTGCAGAAGGAGGGCCGTCTCGACTGGGTCATGTCCGAAATGGCCGCCCTGACCGATCCGGCCCTTTACGACGCCACGCCCGAGAATGCGTGGAAGCGTCTGAAGCCCAAGAAATACGCCGCCAAATACCTGGCCGCTTTCGTCGCCGTCGCCGTCTGGCGTGAGCGCGCGGCCCAGGAGCGCGACCAGCCGCGTGGCCGTATCCTCAAGGACGAGGCGATCGACGAGATCGCGACCCAGGCCCCGACCGACCCCGACGCTTTCAACCGCCTGCGTTCGGTGCCCAAGGGCTTCGGCGGCTCGCGTCTGGGCATCGAGCTGGCGGCCGAGCTGAAGCGCGTCCTGGCCGACCCGGAAGCTCATGCGCCCAAGCTGGAGCGCCCGGCGCACGGCCAGCCGGCGCCCCCCTCGGTGGTCGAGCTGCTGAAGGTGTTGCTGAAGGCCAAGAGCGACAACGCCGGCGTGGCGACCAAGCTGATCGCCAACGTCGCCGATCTGGAAAAGATCGCCCTGGACGACAACGCCGACATCGAGGCCATGAAGGGGTGGCGCCGCCAGTTGTTCGGCGAAGACGCGCTGAAGCTGAAGCGCGGCGAGATCGCCCTGGTGCTGAACGGCGCCCGGGTCGAAGTGGTCGAAATCGAAGGCTAGGGATCAGGCCGGTGGCGAAGCCGGCTCCCACAGTTCGATCGGATTGCCCTCGGGATCGTGGATGCGCGCAAAGCGTCCGATCTCGGGGGCTTCCCATTCCGGCTTGGTGATCACCTCGATCCCGGCGGCCGTGAGGGAGGCGATCAGATCGTCCAGTCCCTCGACGCGCAGGTTCAGCATCCAGCGGTGGTCGGCGGCGAAATAGTCGCTGTCTTCCTTGAACGGAGCGAAGACGGTCGGGCCGGCCTGCTGATCCCAGACCCACACGCCCTCGGGCGCGCCGACGCCGAGGTGCGTCAGATACCAGTCGGCCAAGGCCTTGGTGTCCTTCGAGCGAAAGAAGAAGCCGCCGATTCCGGTGACTGGCATGGTCGTTCCTCCCAAAACGAGATCCGAGCGACGTCAGACCGACGCCGCATCCTGAATTTTCAAGCCTAGCCCCATGGCCTCGGCCAAGGCCTTGGCCCGGCGGCGCGTCTGTTCGCCCAGCAACATGTCAGCGTAGCCCTCGGCGGCCGTGATCCGCAACGCGCCCTTTTCGACGGTGGCGGCGGCGTTGGCGAGGAGTTGCGGCGAGCGGCCCGACAGGTCGCAGGCCAGCCGCATGGCCAGCCCGAGGGCGCGAGCGCGCTTCTGGCCCGTTTCGGACAGCAGCCGGTCCACGGCGCCGGGAGACGGCGTCTTGGCGTCGCCGCCGTAGCGGGCGTTCATCGCCACGGCCAGGAAGGCGCGTTCGGCGTGGGTCTGGCCCGGAATGGGCGAGCGCAACACCTGATCGAACACCAGTTCGACGCGATGGTCGGGGTGCAGCCGGGCGCCGAGGTCGGCCAGACGGCAGACCGACGAGGTCAGAACGGCGTCGCGTTCCTCGCCAAAGGCCTCAGGCATGGCTGAGACGACCGGTTGCAGCCAGCCGTCCAGCGCGCGCGGCAGGGCCGGGTCCACACCCTGACGCCCGCCCCAGGCCGAACAACCGGCCAGCAGCGGGTCGACGGCCGCCATGTCGGGCGACATCCCGGCGTAGAGCAGGCCTTCGCGCACGCCCCAGGCCGAGAAGGTCACGGATTTCAGCCCCAGGGCGTCGATCAGCCCATCCAGCACCAGAGCGGCGTAGGGCAGGGTTTCGGCCCGGCGCTTGGACACGCCCGGCAGCTTTTCCAGCGACGCCTTGGACTGGCGCGCCACCAGTCGGGCCAGATCGCGCGCGTCCGCGGCGGTCATGGCGTATTCGTGCACGATCCGCAGCGGATGGTTGCTCATGGCGATATGCATCTGGGCCAGGCTGCGCCAGGCGCCGCCGACCGCGTGCAGGGCGTCGGTGGCGAAGGGCGCAGCGACCGGCTCCAGCCGTTTGGCGATACGGGCGCGCAGGCGGTCGGCGTCGAACCCCTTGGGGTCGGCCAGGGCGAACGGCCCCAGAGGCAGGGTCACGCCCTTGCCCAGCGGCTGATGCCGGGCGCTGTCGCCGATGCGGGTCAACTCCAGGCTGGCGCCGCCCATGTCGGCGGCGACGCCGCGCGATCGCGGGGCGCCAGCCAGGACGCCGAGCGCTGAATAGCGGGCCTCTTCCTCGCCGCTCAGGACGCGGACCTTGAGGCCGGTCTCGGCGGTGACGCGGGCGCAAAACTCGGAGCCGTCCTGGGCCTCTCGCACGGCGGCGGTGGCGGCGACGATGGTCTGATCCGGCTGCACGCCTTCGATCAGGGCGGCGAAGCGGCGCAGAGCGATCATGGCCGAGACCACGCCTGGAACCGACAGATGCTTCGTGGCAGCCATGTCACGGCCCAGCCCCGCCAGAACCTTTTCGTTGAACATGGTCCAGACCGCCCGGCCTTCCAGCCGGTAGAGGACCAGACGCACCGAGTTGGAGCCGATGTCGATGACGGCGATCTGGCGTGACGGGTATTCGGCCTCGACGCCCATCAGCGGCGCTTCCGGGGCTTGAGACCCGCATAGGACAGGGCGCCGGGCAGGGTCTTCACCTTGCGGCCGCGGCCCGACAGGCTGGGATTGGTCATGAAATATTTGTGGGCCGAGAACGGACGTTCAGGACCGGAGGGCGTGACGCGACGATAGGTTCCGTCCGACTCCAACACCCAGCTCTGGGCGTCGTCCTTCAGATTGGCGACCATGATCTGGTCCAGCACCTGATCGTGGACGGTGGCGTTCAGAATCGGCGTCATCAGCTCGACGCGACGGTCGAGGTTGCGCGGCATCCAGTCGGCGGACGAAATGAAAAGGCGCGCCTTGTTGTTGGGCAGGTCGTGGCCGTTGGCGAAGGCGATGATGCGGCTGTGTTCCAGGAAGCGGCCGATGATCGACTTGACCCGGATATTCTCGGACAGGCCCGCCACCCCGGGGCGCAGGCAGCAGATGCCGCGAATGACGAGTTCGATCCGCACGCCCCACTGACTGGCGCGGTACAGGGCGTCGATGATTTCGGGGTCGACCAGGGCGTTCATCTTGGCCCAGATGGCGGCGGGCTTGCCCTTGGCGGCGGCCGACATCTCCTTGCCGATCATCTCCAGCAGGCTGGTCTTCATGTTCAGCGGCGAGACGATCAGGGCCTCCAGTTCGTCCGGGGCGGCATAGCCGGTGATGTAGTTGAACACCCGCGTCGCATCGCGCCCCAGCACCGGATCGCAGGTGAAGAGGCTGAGGTCGGTGTAAATCTTGGCCGTCGTCGGGTGGTAGTTGCCGGTGCCGAAGTGGCAGTAGGTCCGCAGGGCCTCGCCCTCGCGACGCACGACGACGCTCAGCTTGGCGTGGGTCTTATACTCGACGAAGCCGAAGACGACGTGGACGCCGGCCCGCTCCATCTGCCGTGCCCAGCGCAGGTTGGCCTCCTCGTCAAAGCGCGCCTTGAGTTCGATCAGGGCGGTGACGTTCTTGCCGTTCTCGGCCGCCTCGATCAGGGCGGCGACGATGGGGCTGTCCTTGGAGGTGCGATACAGGGTCTGCTTTATGGCGATGACGTTGGGGTCGCGCGCCGCCTGTCGCAGGAACTGCACCACCACGTCGAAGCTCTCGAACGGGTGGTGGATCAGCATGTCCTTTTCGCGGACCGCCGCGAAGATGTCGCCGCCGTTGTCGCGCACCCGCTCGGGATAGCGCGGCTCATAGCCCTTGAACTTCAGGTCCGGGTGGCCGCCGGGGATCAGTTCGGCCAGTTGCGCCAGCCCCAGCATCCCCTCGACCAGAACCACGTCCTGAGGCTGGGCGTGCAGTTCGGCGATGATGAACTGGCGCAGGTCCTCGGGCATGGAGGCCTGAATCTTGATGCGGACGACCGAACCCATCCGGCGCTGCTTCAGCGCCTCTTCGAACTCCATGACCAGATCTTCGGCTTCTTCCTCGATCTCGATGTCCGAGTCGCGGATCAGGCGGAACAGTCCCTTCTCCAGAATTTCGCAGCCGGGGAAGAGATGGTCGATGAACAGCAGCAGCAGGTTTTCCAGCGAGACGAACCGCTTGCGCCCCGGCGCTGAACGGCCGTCGGTCGCCAGCGCCCAGAAGCGTCGCACCTGGGTCGGCACCGGCACCAGCGCATAGAGCACCCGGTTGTCGCTGTGACGGCGCAGTTTGAGCGCCAGCGAGAAGCCGAGGTTGGGCAGGAAGGGGAAGGGGTGGGCCGGGTCGATCGCCATCGGCGTCAGCACGGCGAACAACTGGTTCAGGAACTCGGGCTCCAGCCGCTCGCGCTCGGTGCGCGTGATCTTGGCGCCGTCGACGACCTCGATCCCGGCGGCCGTCATCTCCTTGCGCAGCACGCGCCACTGGCGCTGCTGTTCGGCCATCAGGCCCCCGGCGGCGGCGTTGACCTGTTCCAGCTGTTCCGCAGGGGTCAGGCCGTCTGGCGAGACGACGCGGACGCGCTCGCGCACCTGGCCTTTCAGGCCCGCCACGCGGGTCATGAAGAACTCATCCAGGTTGTTGGCCGAGATCGACAGGAAGCGGACCCGCTCCAGCAGCGGATGGCCCTCGTTGGCGGCTTCCTCCAGCACGCGTCCGTTGAAGGCCAACCAGGACAGCTCGCGGTTGATGAAGCGCTCGGGCGAGGCCATCAGTGCCTCGGACAGCTCCAGCTGCGGCGCGCGCGAGGAGGGGACTTCCTCGCCGGTGGTGTCGACGGCGATGGGCGCGATTTCAGTCATGTAGCCGTTGTCGCGCGGCCCTGTGACGGCTGCAACCGTGATCTGGCCTGATCTTGCGTGATCAGTCGGACAGTTCGTCGCTGTCGTCCAGCACCTGACGGGCCAGGACGCGGGTGACCGGGCGGTGGAAGGCGTCCAGTTGGTCCACGATGTTCTCAACGGCGTCGGCCGAGCGGTCGATGCGGCGGGCCAGATAGTCCACGACCTCTTCGCCCGGCGTGATGTTGCGGGTGGCGAAGGCGCGCTTCAGCATGGCGGCCAGAACGGCGTCGTCGGGCGCCTCGATCCCGACGGTGCGGATGGCGTTCAGGCGCGAGCGCAGGTCGGGCAGGTCGCAGGCCCAGGCCGCCGGAGGGTCGCGCGACACCAGCAGCAGGGCGCCGCCCCCCGACTGGGTCAGGTTGATCAGGTGGAACAGGCTCTCGTCGTCGGCGTCCTGGGCGCGATCCAGGAGGACGAACTGGCCCTCCAGTTCCAGCGGATCCACCAGGGCGGCCTCGGCCCCGTGCAGGGCGACGGCGCCGGTGCGCTCGACCCAGGCGGCGGCCAGATGGCTCTTGCCGCTGCCGGGCGGGCCGAAGATCGACAGGACCGAACCGGGCGTCTCGGGCCAGGTCGCCAGGACCGAGGTCGCGCTGGAATTGGATTCGGACACGACGAAATCCGAGGCGCGCTGAGACGCCTCCTGCCGCAGGGGCAGGCGCAGTTGCTGGATGTCGGTGCCGAGGGCGGTCATGAAGGGAACCATAGCAGAGGCCGCCGGGCGTGCTGTGGGCAGGTTCCTTGCTGCGGTGGACAACCGCGCGGTGCTGTGGATTTAGCCGCCAGCCTTGACTTTCCGGGGCGATGGTGGGCCTTTCGCCCCTCCTAATTCACGCTGTTCTCCAGCCGTTTTCAGACGAAATCCGATCATGCACGCCTATCGCACCCATACCTGCGGCGCCCTCCGTTCGACGGATGCGGGCTCGAATGTTCGTCTGTCGGGCTGGGTTCACCGCAAGCGCGACCACGGCGGCCTGCTGTTCATCGACCTGCGCGACCACTACGGCTTGACGCAGCTGGTGCTTCACCCCGAGACGCCGGGCTTCGAAGCGGTCGAGCGCCTGCGGGCTGAAAGCGTCATCAAGATCGACGGCGAAGTGGTCAGCCGCTCGGCCGAAACCACCAACGCCAACCTGCCGACCGGCCAGATCGAAGTGCGGGTTCTGGCCGTTGAAGTCCTGTCGGAAGCGGCCGAGCTGCCGCTGCCGGTCTTTGGCGAGCCCGAGTATCCTGAGGAAATCCGCCTCAAGAACCGCTTCCTCGACCTGCGTCGCGAGACCCTGCACAAGAACATTGTCCTGCGCTCCAAGGTGATCCACTCGATCCGTCAGCGCATGGTCGAGCAGGGCTTCCTTGAGTATCAGACGCCGATCCTGACGGCCTCGTCGCCGGAAGGCGCGCGCGACTTCCTGGTGCCGAGCCGCATGCATCCGGGCAAGTTCTATGCCCTGCCGCAGGCCCCGCAGCAGTTCAAGCAACTGCTGATGGTGTCGGGCTTTGACCGTTACTTCCAGATCGCGCCCTGCTTCCGCGACGAGGACCTGCGCGCCGACCGTTCGCTGGAGTTCTATCAGCTCGACGTCGAGATGAGCTTCGTCACCCAGGAAGACGTCTTCGCCGCCATCGAGCCGCTGATGCACGGCGTGTTCAACGAGTTTGGCGACGGCAAGCCAGTCTCGCCGATCGATCAGACCCATACCTTCATCAACGACTTCGATCAGAGCATGGAGCACAAGGGCTTCGAGCGCCTGACCTATGCTCAGTCGATGAAGTGGTACGGCTCGGACAAGCCGGACCTGCGTAACCCGATCAAGATGCAGGACGTGTCGGAACACTTCCGCGACGGTGGTTTCGGCCTGTTCGCCAAGATTCTGGGCGCGGACGCCAAGAACGCCGTCTGGGCCATCCCGGCGCCGACCGGCGGCAGCCGCGCCTTCTGCGACCGCATGAACTCGTGGGCCCAAGGCGAAGGCCAGCCGGGTCTGGGCTACATCTTCTGGTCGGACGATCAGCAGGCCTGGGGCGGCCCCATCGCCAAGAATCTGGGTCAGGAGCCGACCGAGGCCCTGATGGCGAGCTTGGGCCTGGGCAAGGGCGACGCCGCCTTCTTCACCGCCGGCGACCCCGCCGTCTTCGCCAAGTTCGCCGGTCTGGCCCGCACCCGCGTGGGCACGGAGCTGAAGCTGGTCGACGAGGAGCAGTTCAAGTTCTGCTGGATCGTCGACTTCCCGATGTTCGAATGGTCGGAAGAAGAGAAGAAGGTCGACTTCAGCCACAACCCCTTCTCGATGCCGCAGGGCGGGATGGAGGCCCTGGAGACCCAGGACCCGCTGACCATCCGCGCCTATCAGTACGACATCGTCTGCAACGGCTATGAGCTGTGCTCGGGCGCGATCCGGAACCACAAGGCCGAGATCATGCTCAAGGCCTTCGAGATCGCCGGCTATGACGCCTCGGTGGTCGAGGAACAGTTCGGCGGCATGCTGAACGCCTTCCGCTTCGGCGCGCCGCCGCACGGCGGTCTGGCCCCCGGCATCGACCGCATCGTCATGCTGCTGGCCAACCAGACGGCCATCCGCGAAGTCATCGCCTTCCCGCTGAACCAGCAGGGCCAGGACCTGCTGATGAGCGCGCCCGCCGAGGCCGCCGAGAAGCAGCTCAAGGAACTGTCGATCCGCACGGCCCTGCCGCTCAAGATCTGAGCGGCGGCGGTCCGCTGACATGGAAAGGGGCGGCCTTCGCGGGCCGCCCCTTTTTTGTCTCGTGGTCAGTTGCCGGAGGCGATGACCAGGTTGCGCTGGCGCGGCGGAACGGGGGGCGCGGGTGCCGCAGGGTGGGCGCGGACGATGCGGACGCTGCCGCCGCAGGAGCGCACGGAGAGGCCGCTGGGCAGGCGCGTGGCGCCGTCGCCGCAGGCTTCCTGGATCTGTTCCTGACGCAGGCCCCGCGCGCCCGACAGGTCGGCGCCGCGAATGTCGGTGCGGTCCATGGAGGCGCCCGAGAAATTGGCGCGGTCGAAGTTTCCGCCGGTCAGGCGGGCGCTGTCGAGCGAGGCGTTGCGGAACGAGGCCCCGGCGAAATCGCCGTTGGTCAGGTTCGAGGCGTTGACCTCGGCGTTCGAGAAATCGGCGCCCTCGGCCCGCACATTGGCCAGGGTGGCGGCGAACATCTCGCTGCTGTTGAACTTGGCGCGGATCAGGACGGCGCGGTTGAAGTTCGCGCCGTTCAACTCTGCGGAAGACAGGTTAGCGCCTTGAAAATTGGTCTGGATCAGGGTCGCGCCCGTCGCTTCGGCACCGGTCAGGTTGGCGCTGGCGAACACAGCATCGGTGAAGTTGGCCCCGACCATCTCGGCGCCGCGCAGATCGGCGCGGCTGAAATCGCTGCCCGAGAAGTTCGAGCCGATCAACTCGGCGCCGCGCAGGATGGCGCCGACCAGGGTGGCGTTGGTGAAGCTGGCGCCTGTGAAGGTGGCGCCCGATAGATCGCGGCCCGACAGTTCGCAACGATTGCAACTGCCGCCCAAGGAGACCATGCGGGCGACGTCGCGATCCTGCATCTCGGCCATGTCCGCTGCTCCGGCAAAAGCGGGGGCGGCGATCAGGGCCCCCGACAGGGCGGCGGCTGCGGTGGCCAGGCGACGGAGGAGGGGACGCGTGCTTTTCATCACGTCACCTAGATGCTCTCACCTCCCGAAAAACCCTACTTAAATCGTGGTAACGAAGCCGGCCTTCAGCAGGCCGGAATGCGCAGGCCGGACGGCAGGACGGTCGCATCGTCGCCGCAGGCCTGATTGAGCTGGCTCTGGGTCAAGCCGATGGCTCGAGCCAGGTGGGCGCCCGACAGATTGGTTCCGCTCAGGCGGGCCCCGGCGAAGGTTGCGCCATCCAGGTAGGCGCCGACGAAGCTGGCGTTGGTCAGGTCGGCCCCGGCGAAATTCGAACCCGAGAAGACGCCGCCGTAGGCGTCGACGTCGCGCATGTCGGCGCGCGAGAAACGGGTGCGGTTCATCACCGTCAGGCTCAGGTCCGCCTGGCGCAGGCGGGCGCCGGCCAGATTGAGGCCGCGCACCTCCATGCCCGAGAAGTCGCCCTGGAACAGGTTGCAGCCGGGGCAGTCGCTGCCGCCGCGCACGCGGCTGATCTGGGAGGCGTTCTGGGCGGCCGCAGGCAGGGCCGTGACGGCGATCAGCGTCGCGGCGAGTGCGATAGCGAGACGGTTCATGCGAAGGCTCCGGGCTTTGAGGTCTCTAAGCAAGAAGCGGGCCGGAACGTTTCGCGATCAGCCCTGCATTTGCGGCGCGGCCCCGCAGGCGTCGCAGACCCAGCCGCCGCCTCGATTCTGCAGGGTGAAGTCGCCGCATTCGGGACAGGCGACGGCTTCGGTCGACGTCGTGGGACGCGGGGCCTCGGCCTTGCGGCCGAAGGGGACGACGACGAGGTTGTCGGGCGCCGCGCCGCGCGCGAAGCCCTTGGAAATGAACCGCGCCGCCGGCACCGGCTCGGCGTCGTTCGTGGTGACGGCCCCCAGACCATCGGGGTTTCCCTCAGGCTCGGCATTGGCCAGTTCTTGTCGCTCCAGATAGGAGACGCCCAGTTCGCGGAAGATGTAGTCGAGGATCGAGGTCGCCGAGCGGATCGAGTCATTGCCGGTCACGCGCCCGGCGGGCTCGAACCGGGTGAAGACGAAGGCGTCGACGAACTCGTCCAGCGGCACGCCGTATTGCAGGCCGATCGAGATGGCGATGGCGAAGTTGTTCATCAGGCTGCGGAAGGCGGCGCCTTCCTTGTGCATGTCGATGAAGATCTCGCCCAGTTCGCCGTCTTCGTATTCGCCGGTGTGGATATAGACCTTGTGGCCGCCGACAGCCGCCTTCTGGATATAGCCCTTGCGCCGGTCAGGCAGTTTGCGGCGGGTTCGGTCGCGCTCGATGACCTTCTCGACGACGCGCTCGACGGGCTTGGCTTCCGGCTCGGCGCGGCGCTGGATCGGTGCGTCGGATTCGATCAGGTCGAGGCGGAAATCGGCAGGCGGCGAGGCGCGGCGCAGGACGACGGCGCGGCGGCCGTCTCTCGCGGCCTGACCCAGGGCGCGGGCGGCCTGCAGCGCGCCGGCGCGCCAGCCGATCAGGTCGGGCGTGGCGTCGGGGGCGTCGCTGAACGGCTCGATGGCGCGGCGAAGTCCCGCCTCGAACACCGCAGGATCGCAGGACAACAGGGCGCGCAGGGCCTCGGGCGCGGCCTCCCAGCCGGACAGGTTGGGGTGGCCGAAGGCGGCGGCGCGGGCGGCTTCGATGGCGGCGGCGTCGAATCCGAGTCGGGGCAGCAGGTCGTCGCCGCCCTCGACCGAGAGGCCCAAAACGTCGCCGACGAAGCCGGCGTCCAGCACGGGCGGCGCGAAGACCGCAGACAACCGATCCGTTTGCGCCAGCGCGTCTTCGACGGCCTCAAGTTCGACATCGGTGAAGCCCAGTTCGCGCAGGGCTGAATGGTTCACGCCCGGCGCGCCCATCAGCGTGCGGCGACCGAACAGGCGGCGCTCGGCGTCTTCCACGTCCCCGCCGGCGCGGGCGATGGCGCGGGCCAGGGCGGGGCGCAGGCGGCGTTCGGTCTCGCCGTCGTCGGTCTGGAACAGGTCGGTGGGGGCGAAGGGAGAGGCGCCGAGGCGCAGGTCGATCTCGGCGTCGGCCACGAACAGGCTGATCGCCGCATGGCGACGGCCGTGGCGCGTCAGGGCCGACGCGTCCTGACCACGCTGGAGAGCGATGTCGACAGCCTCGTCCTTGGCCGTGTCCCATTCGGCGCAGGGGCCGAGGCGGGCGGCGATTTCGCTGGAGGCCGCGCCGGCGGCCGCTGAGACGCGCGCGCCGACCGAGGCGGCGAGGGTGGTTGCGTCCTCGGCCTTGGTCGCGACGGCCCAGTCGGCCAGACCGGACAGGCCGAGTGCGATGGGCCGGGCGGCTTCGCGTCGGCGGGCGGAGGCGGCGTCGGCGCAGAAGCCGATGGCGGTCTCGATCTCCAGCGCGAGGACCCAGAGGCGGACCAGATCGTCCAGCGCTTCGTCGAAGGTGTCGCCCGTCAAGGCCGCCAGCACGGGTAGGTGCAGGGCGGCGCGCGCCTCCAACTCGGCGTCGGCGAGGGCTTCGCCGTCGCGCGGCGTGAAGGTCAGGGCCAGATCGCCTTCCAGCGCCGCCTCGCCCACGGCCCGGGCTTCGGGCCCGCCCGAGGCGATGCTGTCGCGCGGGGCCAGCACCGGCTTCACGGCCCGGACAGGAAGGCCTGGCAGGGCGATGGCGGGGCTCTCGCCCTCGGCGGCGCGGATGATGTCGGCGTCAGTCGCGCCGCAGCGTCGGGCGGTCAGGGCGGCGCGGGCCAGGGCCGGGTTGCGGCCGGGATCGGCGCAGGCCTCGCGCGGGCCCTCGCAGCGGTCCACGGCGTCGGCGACGGCCTGCAGGGCGTCGGACAGGGCCTCGGCCGCGCGTCCCGCCAACCGTTCACCGCGTCGGGCGGCGGTCAGGTCGGCTAGACGTCGCGTCGCGCCGGGCTCGTTCAGCGAAATGAAGGCGGCGGCGCTGGGCGTCTGCTGGCTCGTCGAGGCCGGTCGGATCCCGTCACGCAGCACCGCGCTGGGTGCGGCGGCGCCCAGCAACAGGGCGGCTGACAGTTCTTCGGCGAAGGCGGCGGCGTCGGCGGCGATAGTGAACAGGCCCCGCACGCGGCCCCAGGCGGCGAGACGATGCGCCCAGCGGTCGGCGGCGCCCTCCAGCCAGGTTTCGTGATCTTCGCTCAGGCCGGCGGCGCCGTCTGGCAGGTCGGTCGGCAGGGCTTCGGCCCAGTCCAGCCAGGCCTCGACACGGGCGTCGGACCAGTCGGCGGGCGCCAGCGTTGGCGCCATGACGCCGGGGCGTTCGATCAGGCGGGGCTCCAGCGTCACGGTCGCGGCGAGGAGGGCAAATCGGGGCTTGATGCGCATCAGACGTCTCCGCGCGTGTCCTGATCGCGACATTAACGACGCCCTGTGAGGCGTTTCAATAAATCTTGGGTCTCGAGTGCGGGTTACCCCCAAGATGTTGATGTTCGGCCGTCACGCTAGGCGCTGGACGCGGGCGGCTGCGGTTTCTATGATCGCCTTGCGCCGCCGGACCTCCCTGGGCGGTGGAATTCAAGTGAGTTCGACGACGTGCTGAACAAGATTTTCGCATGGTGGAACGGCGCCACGATCGGCACCCTGTTCACCGTGGCCCGCCGCGGCCAACTGGTCGGCACGGACGAGTTCGGCAACCGCTATTACCAGTCGCGCGACAATGTCAGCTATGACGGGCGCAAGCGCCGCTGGGTCATCTATGACGGCTATGCCGAGGCGTCCAAGGTCCCGCCGGAATGGCAGGGCTGGATGCGCTACACCTATGATGAGGCGCCCAGCGAGAAGCCGCTGCCGCGTCGGTCGTGGGAAAAGGATCACCTGCCGAACATGACGGGCACGCCGATGGCGTGGCGCCCGCAGGGTTCGCTGGCCAACGAAGGCAAGCGCCCCGCCGCTACTGGCGACTACCAGGCCTGGAGCCCGGAATGAAACGACGCGTCCTGCTGATCGGCGTGGCCGTGGCGGGACTGGCGGTCTCGGGCGTCGGCATGGCCGGCGCCCTGATGGATCTGCCGCAGGATGCGGTGCCGGCCAAGGACCCGGTCGGCGACGTGCTGCGCGACGCCAACCGCGCGGCGAATCAGGCTGCGCCGTCGACATCGACGTCGTCCGCCGTTCAGCCTGCGCCGACCCCGACGGCCCCCGCCGGCGTTCCGGCTCCGGATTCGGGTGTGCCCGTCATCGTGCCCGGGACCGAAGTCGCCGCCGTTCAGGAGGAGGCGCCGCCCGAGGCTGCAACTGAAGCGCCCAGGCCCGAAGCGGCGCCTGAGGCCGCGCCCGGTCGTCGCCAGCGTCGTCCGGTCGCCATCATTCAGGCCATCGACAAGGTCACGGCCGAAACGATGCGGTTCGAGGTCGAGGTCGGAGGTCGTCCGGTCCGCTTCAACAAGACCTTGATCTTCAGCGCTCGTGCCTGCGAGGTCTCGGCGCCGGACGAACTGACCGAGGACGCCATCGCCTATCTGGAAGTCGGGGTTCAGCCGCGCGGCATCGCCGTGCCGACCGAGGCGCGCCAGATCTTCAAGGGCTGGATGTTTGCGTCGTCGCCGGCCGTCAGCGGCCTGCAACACCCGATCTACGACGCCTGGGTGGTTGGCTGTAAGGCATAGGTCACGGCCTCCGCGCCCGTTAGGGGCACGGTCAGGGCCAACTTGTCGGGCGTCAGGCGCAGGGCGGGCTTGAGCAGCCGCAAGTAAGCCGCCTGTGGCGTCTCCACCGCCCCGAACTGGCTGAGGTGCTCGGTCAGGAACTGGGCGTCCAGCAGACTCCAGCCGCCCCGCCGCAGGCGCGCCACCAGATGCACCAGGGCGACCTTGGACGCATCGCGCGCCCGGCTGAACATGCTCTCGCCGAAGAAGGCGCCGCCCAGGGTCACGCCGTAGAGGCCGCCGACCAGAACCTCGTCCTGCCAGCACTCGATGCTGTGGGCGTGGCCGCGCGCGTGGAGCTCTAGATAGAGGCGGCGGATCGGATCATTGATCCAGGTGTCCTCGCGCCCCGGCGTGGAGGCCGCGCAGGCGTCCAGCACGGCGGCGAAGGCCGTGTCGACCCGCACCTGGAACGGCTCGCGCCGGACGGTGCGGCGCAGGCGCGTGGGGATGTGGAAACGATCCAGCGGTACGACGCCCCGCTGGTCGGGCTCGACCAGGAAGACGCGCGGATCGTCGCGCGCCTCAGCCATGGGAAAGACGCCCCGAGCGTAGCAGGCCAGAAGTTCTTCAGGCCCGAAGGCGCTGGAGGGGCTGCTGGCGCTGAACTCGGGGTCTTCCAAGACGCCTTAGGCCTGAGCCTTCTGACGGGCGGCCCATTTTTCCAGCCAGTGGATGTCGTAGTCGCCCGACAAGATGTCCGGCTCCTGCAGCAGCTTCTGGAACAGGGGAATGGTGGTGTCGATGCCGCCGATGACGACTTCGCCCAGGCTGCGCTTGAGGCGGGCCAGGGCCTCCTCGCGGTCGCGGCCGTGGACGATCAGCTTGCCGATCAGGCTGTCGTAATAGGGCGGGATCGAATAGCCGGCGTAGATGGCGCTATCCAGACGCACGCCCAGGCCGCCCGGGGCGTGGAAGTCCGTGATCGTGCCCGGCGACGGTGTGAAGGTCTCGGCGTTTTCGGCGTTGATCCGCACTTCAATGGCGTGGCCGTCGAAGTGGATATCCTCCTGGGTGAAGGACAGGGGCAGGCCGGCGGCGATGCGGATCTGTTCGCGGACCAGATCGACGCCCGTGATCATTTCCGTGACCGGGTGTTCGACCTGCAGGCGGGTGTTCATCTCGATGAAGAAGAACTCGCCGTCCTCCCACAGGAATTCGATCGTGCCGACGCCCAGATAGCCGATGGCGGCGATGGCCTTGTTGACCGTCTGGCCGATAGCCTTGCGGCCTTCGGCCGACAGGGCGGGCGAGGGGGCCTCTTCCAGCACCTTCTGGTGGCGGCGTTGCAGCGAGCAGTCGCGTTCGCCCAGGTGGACGACGTTGCCGTGGCTGTCGGCGATGACCTGGATCTCGATGTGGCGCGGCTTCTGGAGGTAGCGTTCCATATAGACGGCGCCGTTGCCGAAGGCGGCCTTGGCTTCGGTTTGGGCCGTCTGCACGGCCTCGACCAGATCATCGGCGGTCAGGGCGACCTTCATGCCGCGACCGCCGCCGCCGGCGGCGGCCTTGACGATCAGGGGGAAGCCGATGGCCTTGGACGCCTCGATGGCGGCCTCGATGGTCTCGACTTCGCCGGCCGAGCCGGGAACGCAGGGGATGCCGGCGTCCAGAACGGTCTGCTTGGCGCTGATCTTGTCGCCCATGACCCGGATGTGCTCGGGCTTGGGACCGATGAAGGTCATGCCGTGGGCTTCAACGATCTCGGCGAAGCGGGCGTTCTCGGACAGGAAGCCATAGCCCGGGTGGATCGCCTGGGCGCCGGTGATTTCGGCGGCCGCGATGATCGACGGGATGTTCAGATAGGACTTGGCCGCCGGCGCGGGGCCGATGCAGACGCTTTCGTCCGCCAGCCGCACCCACATGGCGCCGCGGTCGGCTTCGGAGTGTACGGCGACGGTGGAGATCCCCATCTCCTTGCACGCGCGGTGGATACGCAGAGCGATTTCGCCCCGGTTGGCGATCAGGACCTTGGTGAACATGACGGGTCTCAGGCTTCCAGCATGACCAGAGCTTCGCCGTATTCGACGGGCTGGGCGTCGCCGACCAGGATTTCCGACACGACGCCGTCGCGCGGGGCCTGGATCGGGTTCATGGTCTTCATGGCTTCGACGATCAGCAGGGTCTGGCCCTTCTTGACCTTGTCGCCCGGCTTGACGAAGGCCGGAGCCTCCGGCGAGGCCTGCAGATAGGCGGTGCCGACCATCGGCGACTTCACCTCTTCGCCCTTGCGGGAAAGGATGGTGGCCGGGTCCGACGGCATGGAGGCCGGGGCGGCGGCAGCGGCGGGCGCAGCGTGGGCGGCCGGGGCGGCGGCATAATGCATCGGTGCGGCGGCGGTCATGGTGATCTCGCGGGCGACACGGATACGCAGTTCGCCGCGCTCGACCTCGATCTCGGTCAGGTCGGTTTCGTTGAGGATGTCGGCCAGGCTGCGGATCAGGCCGGCGTCGATGCCTTCGTTCTTGTGTTTGTCGTCAGACATGGCGGTGCTCTCTTCAGGTCTTGGGCGAACGGGCCCCGGCGTCTGCGCGTTCCCGCGCAAGCCGAAGGGCGGCCTTGACGGCCAGTTCGTAGCTGTGGGGGCCGAAGCCCGAAATTACGCCGGTCGCAACCAGCGAAACATAGGAATGACGCCGGAAATCCTCGCGCGCGGCGGGGTTCGACAGGTGACATTCGACGACGGGCACGCTGAGCGTCTTCAACGCGTCCAGCAGGGCGACCGAGGTATGGGTGAAGGCGGCGGGATTGATCACCAGGGCGCAGGCCTCATTGCGCGCCTCGTGGATCCAGTCGACCAACTGGCCTTCGTGGTTCGATTGGCGGAAGACCACGCGCACGTCGCCAGCGGCGGCCTCGCACAACGCCTGGACGTCGGCCAGGGTCTCGTAGCCATAGATGTCCGGCTCTCTAACCCCGAGGAGGTTGAGATTGGGACCGTTCAGGACGTAGAGGACAGGGGCTTCGGGCATTCGCTCGGAAAACTGGCGCTCACGACCGCGCGGATTCGGTCGGGCGTTGTAGCTCAGGTAAGGCGCGACGCAAAGCGCGTCGATGAAGAGGTTGACCTAACGTCATGCGTATCGAAGTCAACGGCGAGGTTCGGGATACTGTCGCCACCACGATTCTGGGTCTGGTTCAGGAGCTGTCGCTGGACCCGAAGAAGGTGGCGGTCGAGCGCAACCTGGAGATCGTGCCGCGTTCGCTGCACGGCGAAACGGCGCTGGCTGAGGGCGACAGGATCGAGCTGGTGCAGTTCGTCGGGGGCGGCTGACACTACTCTTCCGTCATCCTCGGCCTTGTGCCGAGGATCCAGAAACGCGCTCGTCGCCGGATGAAGCGCTTTGTTCCGATTTTCGAGCCTTGAGTCTCTGGATCCTCGGCACAAGGCCGAGGATGACGCGTAGGGGAAGACGGCGCGCCGTTAGCGAAGCGTGTCGGACAGCATCAAATCCCATGACGACGCTTTCCCCCCGAGCCGCACGGCGCTAGGTCAGGATCATGACCGATACCGCCCCCCGCACCGACAGCTGGACCGTCGCCGGCCGCACCTTCAACTCGCGCCTGATCGTGGGCACCGGCAAGTACCGGGACTACGCCCAGAACGCCGCCGCCGCCGAGGCCTCGGGCGCCGAGATGGTCACCGTGGCCGTGCGCCGGGTGAATCTGACCGATCCCAGCCAGCCGGTTCTGACCGACTTCCTCGATCCCAAGCGCTATACCTATCTGCCGAACACGGCGGGCTGCTTCACGGGCGAGGACGCGGTGCGGACCCTGCGTCTGGCGCGCGAGGCCGGCGGTTGGACCCTGGTCAAGCTGGAGGTCCTGGCGGATGCGCGCACCCTCTACCCCGACATGGAAGAGACCCTGCGGTCGCTCAAGCTGCTGACCGCCGAGGGTTTTGAAGTCATGGTCTATTGCACCGACGATCCGGTCTATGCGCGCAAGCTGGAGGACGCGGGCGCCGTGGCCATCATGCCGCTGGGCGCGCCGATCGGCTCGGGCTTGGGGGTGCAGAACCCCATCAACATCCGCCTGATCGTCGAGCAGTCCAAGGTGCCGGTCCTGGTCGACGCGGGCGTCGGCACGGCCTCGGACGCTGCTGTGGCGATGGAACTGGGTTGCGACGGCGTGCTGATGAACACCGCCATCGCCGAGGCGCGCGACCCGATCCTGATGGCCAGCGCCATGAAACACGCGGTGATCGCCGGGCGTGAAGCCTATCTGGCCGGACGGATGAAGAAGCGGCTTTATGCCGATCCGTCGTCGCCGCTGGCGGGCCTGATCTAGAAACCGCGACGACAGGCCGCGACTCTGGGGCGGCTTGCCGGGCCGTCGTCGGCGCCGCACTCTCCGGCCTGCTCTGGGGAGAGGGGTTCCATGCGTTTCGGATTGATGGCCTGCACGGCTTTGGCGGCGTGCATGATCGGGCCTATGGCGGTGGCCGACGCGACGGCGGACCGGGCCGTGCGCGACCTGCTGGATCAGCCGCAGGTCTGCGGTCCCGGCGGCTCGGCCATCGAGGCCATCCCCACCAGCGACATCGTCATGGTCGAGGGTTTCGGCAAGGGTGGCTTCAGGGTCGATACCGTCAACCCCGAGGCCCAGGCCTGGTTCGACCACGGCGTGCGGCTGCGCTGGGCGTTCGAGCACACCGAATCGGTGCGGGCCTTCCGCAAGGCGCGGGCGCTGGACCCGACCTGCGGGATGTGCGCCTGGGGCGAGGCCTGGGCCATCGGCCCCAATCTGAACGGCGGCGGTCAGGACAAGGCCTCGATCGAGGCGGCCCGTCGCGCCGCCCGCGACGCCCGCCGTCTGGCCCGCGACGCCACGCCGGTGCAGCGGCAGATGATCGACGCCCTGATCCAGCGCTATTCCGGCTCGGAAAAGAGCCGCGCCGACCGCTTCGCCGTTCGCATGGACCGCATCGCGCGCCAGAACCCCGACGACGGGGCCATCGCCAACATCACCGCCGACGCCTGGCTGCTGGCCGCAGACGAATGGTGGGACAAGGACGGCAAGGCCGCCGATCCGGGCATCATCCGCGCCATGGGCCTGCTGGAACAGGCGCTGGCGAAGAACCCGAACGATCCGGGCGCGATCCATCTCTATATCCACCTGACCGAGTGGTCTGACGACCCGCACAAGGCTATTCCCTACGGCGAGAAGCTGGCGCTGCTGGCCCCGGCGGCTAGTCATCTGGTGCATATGCCGTCGCATACCTATTACCGGGTCGGCCGCTATCGGGACGCCATGATGGCCAATGTCAACGCCGTGGCGCTGGACCGCCGCTATGACACCCTGGCCAAGCCGCCGGGCGGCGTTCCGGCGATGCGGCTGCATGGCCACAACATCCATTTCGGCATGGGCGGCGCCCTGATGGCCGGGGGCGGCGAGGAGGGGCTGAAGCTCGCCGACTGGTTCCTGACCACCTATCCGAACATCGGCGTTCAGGATTTCCGGCGTCAGATCATGGGCAACAACGCCTACGCCATCTATGGCCGCTTCGGCACGCCGGAACAGGTCGCGGCGCTGAAGGAGCCGCCGGAGACCCATCCGCTGCTACGCATCAGCTGGCGCTATGCCCGGGGCGAGGCCGCAGCTAGAGCGGGCGACGCCGCCGCCGTTCGGGCCGAGGCCGGGGCGATCAAGACGGTGCGCGAGGCGACGACCTTCGCCGGGCCGATGGCCGAGCAGCGGGCAGTCTTCGCCGAACTGTCCCAGCGCATTCTGGAAGGCCGCGCGGCCATGATCGAGGGCAATGCCACGGCCGCCGTCGCCGCCTTCACCCGCGCCGCCCAGATTCAGGCCATGGACGACGAGGGCGGCGATCCGCCGGTCATCTGGTACCCGACGCGCCGCAGTCTGGCGGCGGCCCTGCTGGCCAGCGGCGACGCAGCCGGGGCCAAGGCCAAGATCGAGGACCTGCTCAGCGACTGGCCCAGCGATCCCTACAGCTACTTCGTGCTGGCCGAAGCCGAGCGGAAACTGGGCAACACCGAAGCCGTGACTAATGCGACCCGACGCGCGAACGTCGAGTGGATCGGCGGCGAGCGGAGCCTAGCGGCAGCTTAGCGCTTCGCGGCTTCGATCAGCTTGGCGACTTCGCCCGGCTCGATGCTGGGGCTGGCCTTGCCGTTGATGAAGAAGGTCGGCGTGCCTTGCAGGCCCAGGGTCGCGGCCGTGGTGTGGATGTCCGTGACGTGGCGCGTCATCTCGGGCGAGGCGATGGCCGCCTGGGCCTTGGTCATGTCGACGCCGTGCTCGGCCAGGATACGGTCGATGGCGGCGCGGTCCAGCGCGCGCTCGTTCATCAGGGCATCATAGACGGCCAGATACTTGCCCTGCTGATGCGCGGCCAGGGCGGCGCGGGCGGCGTATTGCGACGTGACGTCGTCGCCCCGGTCCAGGATCGGCCAGTCCTTGAAGACGAAGCGGACCTCAGGGTGGGCGGCCATCAGGGCGCGGTAGTCGTGGGCCACGGCCTTGCAGCCCGGGCAGCGGAAGTCGAAGAACTCGATCACCGTCACCTTGGCGTCGGCGGGACCGAAGCTGGGATCGCGCGCGTCGGGGGCCAGCAGGGCCGGATTGGCGGCGGCGACGGCGTTGATCGCCTGGACGCGGGATTGCTCCTCATGCGTCTGGCGCGCCGCAAGGACCTCATCCAGCACCTGGGGGTTCTGGATCAGATAGGCCCGCACCCGTCCGCCGAAGTCGCCGCCGGTCAGATAGGGGGCGACCGTCACGCCCAGAGCCACGACCGAAACAGCCAGAGCCGCACCGCCCAGCGCCTTACCAGTCAGCCACGAAGGCGCAGCCTTGCGCGGGGCGGGCGAGGGCGGGATGGCGTCGGGGCGGGCGTTGTCGGTCATGAAGGTCTCGGTATCGGGAAGTTGGGCGGCGTCAGCCGTTGGGCAGGATGACGCCTCGGCTGTTGCGCTGCTCGTTGCGGCGCACGGCGTCGTCGATGTCTTTCTGCGAGGCGCCGGACGCGAAGACGATGTCCGTGGCGCGGCGCCATTCGATGGAATTGCGGTCCAGCATGTCGCGGGCGCGCATGGCGAACTGGGCGGCCTGTTCAGTGCGGCCCAGGGCGAACCAGTATTCGGCCGAGGCCAGGCGGGCGTCGCCCTCCTTGCTCTGGCTGGCGTAGGCCTGGGACAGCAGACGCCAGGCCAGGGTGTTGTCCTTTTCCAGAACGATGGCGCGCTTCAACTGGTCGATCGCGGCGTCCAGATTGGCGGCGTCGTTGGTTTCGATCAGGGCGTGGGCCAGGTTGATGCGCAGCAGGGGCGCGTCGGGCTTCAGTTCGACCGCCTTTTGGTGAGCGCCGATGGCTTCGGCCGGGCGGCCTTCCTCGAACAGAATCTGGCCCTTCAATTCCCAGAAGTAGGGATTGGCCGGTTGTTCGCTCAGCAGGACGTCGACCGCCGACAGCGATTTCTCCGTCTGGCCGTCGCGATACCAGGCGATGGCCCGGGCGTATCGGGCGGGCAGGGAGGTGTCGGACGACGGATAGTCGCGCAGGGTCGCGTTCGGCGCGTCCATGAAGGCATGGATCTTGGCCAGGACCAGCGCGTGCTGGGCCATCCGCTCGGGGCTGTCCTGGTGATTGTAGTGGGGCGCAGCCTCGACCGGACGACGCAGGGCCTCGATGCGTTGCGAGGACAGAGGGTGGCTGCGGAAATAGGGGTAGCGGCGCTGATCCGAGAAGATTTCCTGCGCGCGGAAGTTCTCGAAGAAATCGACCATGCCCTTGCCGGATTCACCGGCGCGTTCCAGCGCGCGGGCGCCGGTGATGTCGGCTTCGCCTTCCTGGCTCTGCATGTAGCGCAGGGCGCCCAGCGTGCCGAAATACTGGCTGGAGGCCAGAAGCGCGGCGCCCGCGTCCGGCGCGCCGGCGATCGCGGCCAGGGCGCCCAGCGCCATGGTCATGATCATCGGCTGCATGCCGGCGTTCTGGGCACCGTCGCGCAGGGTGTGGCGGCTCTTGATATGGCCGGCCTCGTGGGCGATCACGCCCAGAAGCTGGTTGGGGGTCTTGGTCTGCAGGATCAGGCCGGTGTTCAGCCCCATGATCCGCCCGCGCGTGGCGAAGGCGTTCAAATCCTGATCATTGACCAGCAGCACCTCGATCTCGGACGGCTCCAGCCCCATGGCCGTGAAGACCGGGTCGGACCAGTCGTGGATGATGCCCTCGACCTCGGTGTCGCGAATCAGACTCTGCGCCGAGGCTGATCCAGCCGCCGCCAGCACCGCCACGATGGCCGTGGCGGAGACGAGGATGCGGGATGCGACACGTGATGCGACACGGGGAAGCCTGGTCATGGCGTGCTCCAGAGCGACAGTCTTCCCCGTGTCTTCAAGCCTAATCGTGTCCGATCAACGGCGCCACCAGCCGCGCTTCGGCTTGGCGGGCGGTGCGCCGATCTGGTTCGGGTCTTCGGCGATGATGGCGGCCACGTCGACTTCGGGAGTCGGCGCAGGCGTCGGCTCGGGGACGACGACCGGCTCAGGTGCGGACTCCGGCGCCGGAGCGGGTTCAGGCTCGGGAGCCGTAGCCTGTTCGATGGCGGCCTCGATCTTGGCGGCGACCACGGGTTCCACGTCCAGCTGGGCGGGGATCATGGCAGGTTCTGCTTCTACTTCAGCTTCAGCCTCGGCCGGAGCTTCGATCACTGCTTCGGCGGCGATGTCAGCGCCGACCTTGCGGCGCACGCGGCGACGCTTGGGCGCCTCGACGGCTTCGGCCACCGCTGCAGGGACGTCTTCGACGGCGTCATCCGCAGGGATGATCGTGGCCATGGGCGTGTCCGGCGAGCCGACGGGGGGCAGGCCCTCGTTGACGGCGCGAGCCTCGACCTTGGCCTCGTGGGTCAGGCTGTCCTGGCCGCGATCACGACCCCGGCCGCGACCCCGACGACGGCGCGAGCGGCCGCCTTCGCGTTCAGAACGTTCGCCCTCATGGCGTTCGCCTTCAGGACGTTCGCCGACGATTTCCTCGACGTCACGGGCTTCCGAGGCCTCGACCGGGGCGCGTTCGTTGCGCGGGGCGGGGTTGATCGGGTCGAACCAGACGTAAGGGTCGTCCAGCGACGGCGTGCGGCCGCGCACCCAGGTGAAGGCGTCGCGTTCGCCGTCTTCGCGCATCCGGCGACCACCACGACGGCCGCGACGACGGCGACGGCCGGCCTCGCTATCATCGTCCTCGTCGTCAGCGGCGACGGCGACGATGTCGGTCGAAGCGGCTTCGGTTTCGGCGCCTTCCTCGTGACGACCGCCACGACGACGACGGCGGCGGCCACGGCCGCGGCCTTCGCCGTCTTGAGCTTCGGCACGCTCGCGCGGCTCGTCGTCGTCGTTGTCTTCGCGGTCGAGATCGGCGTCGTCCTCGTCGTCGCCGCTGATGATCTCCTCGTCTTCGTCCTCATCCTCGTGGTCGAAGGCGCTGTCGTCGAAGCCGTCGTCCAGTTCCGCCGCCGAGATGTGGGTGACGGTGGGGACGAAGTCTTCGTTGGTGTCGGTGCGCTCGATGGCGTGCTCGCCCTGGGCCAGGGTATCGTCGATCAGAATGACGACGTTCAGGCCGCGCTGTTCCAGCAGGCGCTGCAGATAGCCGCGCTTGTGGTTCAGGATGTAGAGGGCGACGGCGGTCGAGACGCGCAGGTTGACCGAACCGGCGCCGTTGCGGCCCGCTTCGATGTCCACGGCGCGCAGGGTCACCAGAGCCGCCGATTCCGCCGAGCGGATACGACCGGCGCCCTGGCAGTGGGGGCAGACCTCGGTGGCGCCTTCGATCACGCCCAGGCGACGACGCTGGCGGCTGATTTCCATCAGGCCGAATCCCGAGATGCGGCCCATCTGGATGCGGGCGCGATCCTTGGCCAGCGCGTCCTTCAGCACCTTCTCTACGGCGCGGTTGTTCTTGCCTTCATCCATGTCGATGAAGTCGATGACGATCAGGCCGGCGAGGTCGCGCAGACGCAGCTGGCGAGCGGCCTCGACGGCGGCTTCCAGATTGGTCTTGGTGGCGGTGGCCTCGACATTGCGTTCCTTGGTGGAACGGCCCGAGTTCACGTCGATGGCGACCAGGGCTTCGGTCTGGTTGATGACCAGATAGCCGCCCGACTTCAGCGGCACGACCGGCTGGTGAATCTGCGTCAGCAGTTCCTCGATGCCGTGGGCGGCGAACAGGGGCTTGGAGCCCTGATACAGGTGGATCTTCTTCGCCTGCGACGGCATCAGCACGCGCATGAAGTCGCGGGCTTCCTTGAAGCCCTCGAGACCCTCGACCTGAATGCCGTCGAAATCCTTGTCGTACATGTCGCGCACGGCGCGACGGACCAGGTTTTCTTCCTCATAGATCACGGCTGGCGCGTTCGAGCGCAGGGTGGTCTCGCGGATCGTCTCCCACAGGCGCAGCAGGTATTCGTAGTCGCGCTTGATCTCGGCCTTGGTGCGCTTGGCGCCGGCCGTGCGGATGATCAGGCCCATGCCCTTGGGCACCTTCAGCGCCGAGGCGGCGGCTTTCAGGCGACGACGGTCCGAGGTGTTGGTGATCTTGCGCGAAATGCCGCCGCCCTTGCCGGTGTTCGGCATCAGGACGCAGTAGCGGCCGGCCAGAGACAGCCAGGTGGTCAGAGCCGCGCCCTTGGCGCCGCGCTCGTCCTTGACGACCTGCACCAGCAGGATCTGGCGGCGCTTGATGACGTCCTGGATCTTGTAGCGACGCATCAGGCGACGCTTCAGGCGCTCCTCGTCGGCCAGGCCGCCTTCGGATTCGCCGTCGTCGCTGTCGCGGCCCAGGTCGTCGTGATCGTCATCGTCCGAGTGCGCCTCGGCCATGATGGCTTCACGGTCGGCGACCGGGATCTGATAATAGTCCGGGTGGATTTCGTTGAAGGCCAGGAAGCCGTGACGATTGCCGCCGTACTCGATGAAAGCCGCCTGCAGGCTGGGCTCTACGCGGGTGACCTTGGCGAGATAGATGTTGCCGCGAAGCTGACGGCGGGCCGTGGATTCGAAATCGAATTCCTCAACCTGACGTCCGTCCACGATTGCGACGCGCGTTTCTTCCGCGTGCGCCGCATCGATCAGCATGGTTTTTGACATGGGTGGTCTCTCTCTGGCGCGCCAGGCCGGGCCCTGCGGATACATCCGCGGACAAGGGGGCGGCTCGCCGAATGGAAATGGGGGCCAGGGCGCGCGTCATCCCCTCGCGGAATGCGAGAGCGGCAAAGGTCTGCCGGTCGGGAGCGCAGGCGGGTCGGCCCATGAGGTCTGTCGGTCCTGGATCCGAACGCGCCGTTCAAGGCCGCGTCCCGGACCCGTTCGTCGGATCGGCGGCCAGGCCGGGCGATCCTCGGAATAGGTGAAAGTCAGCGCCGCGAGGAGACCGCGCCCGCCCTGCGGAGAATGTGCAGAGGGCGCGATCGTTCGCTAGCGGATCACACCATAGGCCTAACTTATGGAAAATAAAAGAACCGCCGCCGTTACGTGACTTAACGAAATCCTTAGCACGTTCGGTCACCCTGTCGGCTGAACCAGAAGGGTGAAGTCCGTCCATGTATGGTCGGTGGCGTGACAATCTGGCCCGTTGGGGCGTGCGCGAATGGGCGATGACAGGCTTGGCCCTGGTCGTCATTTGCGGCGTCGTGCTGACGGCTGGGCGCGGTCTGGCGTTCGTCGCCGATGATCAGATCTCCGCCATCCGCTTCGGCGGGGACGCCGAGCGCACGCGGGTCGTGCTGGATCTGGGAAAAACCACACGCGGTCAGGTCATAGAGGATGGATCGGCCGGGCGCGTGATCGTCGCCCTGTCGGATGTCGCGCCTGGACGCGGACTGGACGGAAGCGGCTCGGGCCTGGTGCGCGGCTACGACGTCAGCGCCTCGGGCGGCTCGTCGCGCGTGCGGCTGGACCTGGCGCGGGGCGCCGAGATCGAGCGCCGCTTCCTGCTTCCGCCCGGCGACGGGGTGCAGCACTATCGTTATGTCATTGATCTGAAGGCGACGGGCGCGGCGGCGGCTGCTCCGTTGGCTCCGCCGCGTCGCGAGCAGGCGCGTAAGGAAAAGCCGCTGATCGTCATCGACGCCGGGCACGGCGGTCGCGATCCGGGCGCACAGGGCCAGCACGTGCAGGAAAAGGCC
This sequence comes from Brevundimonas sp. 01N35, assembly GCF_056399785.1. Taxonomy (NCBI): domain Bacteria; kingdom Pseudomonadati; phylum Pseudomonadota; class Alphaproteobacteria; order Caulobacterales; family Caulobacteraceae; genus Brevundimonas; species Brevundimonas sp. 01N35. The sequence goes on along the minus strand of NZ_JBFTRZ010000003.1, from coordinate 14,348 downwards.
GTCACCCTGGCCGCCGCGCAAGAGCTGAAGGCCGCGCTGGAGCGTACGGGCCGCTATCGCGTGCGTCTGACGCGCGACAGCGACGTCTATGTCATCCACGGCCGGCGGGTGCAGGTCGCCCGCGACGCCGGGGCCGATCTGTTCATCTCGCTGCACGCCGACGCCGGGACTGATCCGGCGCTGCGCGGGGCCAGCGTCTATACACTGTCGGAGCAGGGCGCGGGCCGCGCGGTGCGCGAGTTCACGCGCGGCGAGGACTGGCAGCGTGAATTGCGCCTTCCGGGCCGCGACCCCTCGGTCGACCGTATCCTGTTGGACATGACCCAGCGCGCCACCCAGAACCGCTCGGCACAGTTCGCGCGCGTTCTGCTGACTCATCTGGAAGGTGCGGACCACCCTCTGCTGCGCCGCAGCCACCGCGACGCCGGTCTGGCCGTGCTGCTGGCGCCCGACGTTCCGGCTATCCTGTTCGAGATGGGCTTTATCACCAATCCCGAGGACGAGCAGGTCCTGACCGACGAACGCGCGCGTCGTCGCCTGATGCGCTCGGTCGCCGAGGGCATCGACCGCTATTTCCGCGAACCCTCGACGCCGGTGATGGTGGCCGGCGAGGTCGCCGGCGGCGCCTGACCTATTCCTCCAGCGCCAGTTTGGCGCGGTGGAAGATTTCCTCGAACATCTGCGGCGTCAGACGGCCTGTGTTCGTGTTCAGCCGCGAGCAGTGATAGCTGTTGATGATCGTATAGCCGCCCACCCTGCCTTCGACGCCATGTCCAGCCGGGATCGCCGTGCCGGGATAGCCGAGCGTGCGCAGGATGTTGCGCCGCGACACGTCGCCCAGGGTCACGATCACCTTCAGTCGGGGCAGAGCGGCCAAGCGGTCGATCAGGAAGGGGCGACAGGTGTTTTCTTCCGCCGGGGTTGGCTTGTTCTGCGGCGGGGCGCAGCGCACGGCGTTGGTGATCATGCAGTCGACCAACTCCAGCCCGTCGTCGGGATTGGCCCGGAACTCACCCTTGGCGAAACCCGTCTTTCTCAAGGTTTCGAACAGCAGCCACCCGGCGTGGTCGCCGGTGAAGGGGCGGCCTGTGCGGTTCGCGCCAGTGCGGCCCGGCGCCAGGCCCGCCACCAGCAGCCGCGCGTTGGGATCGCCGAAGGAGGGGGCGGGGCCGTTCCACCAGTCGGGGTTCTGACGGATGTTCTCTTGCCGATAGGCGACTAGGCGCGGGCACAGGGGGCAGTCGCGCGGCGGCTCGGGGTTCAGGGGGCGGCTCATGGGCGGTCGTCTCGTTCAAAAGTGCGCATCGTGGCCTGGGGCCCTGCGTTCTTGGGCTTGCTGAACTGGGTCATCACGTCCGCCAGATCAATGAAGGCGTCGGCCTGACGACGCAGTTCGTCGGCGATCTGGGGCGGCTGGGTTTTGGTGGTCGAGACCACGGTGACGCGCACGCCCCTGGCCTGAACCGCCTGCACCACCCGGCGGAAATCCCCGTCGCCCGAGAATAGGATCATGTGATCCAGATGTGGCGCCAGCTCCAGCATGTCGACCGCGATCTCGATATCCATATTGCCCTTGATGCGCGACTGGCCCTGGGCGTCGGTGAAGCGTTTGGCCGGCTTGGTCATGACCGTGAAGCCGTTGTAGTCGAGCCAGTCGACCAGCGGGCGGATGGGCGAGAACTCTTCGCCCTCGATCACCGCCGTGTAATAATAGGCGCGCACCAGTTGGCCCTTCTGAGCGAACCAGTCGGACAGCTTTTTGAAGTCGAGATCGACGTTGAGTGCGCGAGCCGCCGAATAGAGGTTGGCGCCGTCGATGAACAAGGCAATGCGGTCGCCCGAGTGGCCGGTCATGAATATGAGTCCGAGGAAATGGTCGAGAATATGAGCGTCCCGACCGAAATCCCCGAAGGCGACCTCGATCTGGAAAGGGCAGTCATCGTCGCGCTGGGCTGCAATGACAAGGGCGTCTGGGCCTCTTGCGAAGAGTCGCTGGAGGCGGCGTTGGCGCGTTTCAGGGCAGAGGGCATCGATGTTTTGGCGCGTTCGTCGTGGTGGTCGTCGCAAGCCTGGCCCGATCCGACCGATCCGCCCTTTCTGAACGGGGTCGTGATCGTTCGGACGGAGCATGACCCGCAGGCGTTGATGGGGAAGCTGGCCCGGATCGAGGACGTCTTCGGCCGGCGGCGCAGCGTCCGCAACGCGCCCCGCACTCTGGATCTGGATCTGATCGCCTATGGGCGGGTAAGCGGCGATCTCGACGGGTTGATCCTGCCGCATCCGCGCGCGGCCGAGCGCCTGTTCGTCATGGGGCCGCTGGCCGAGATCGCGCCGGAGTGGCGTCATCCAACGGCTGATGTTGCAGCGCAGCTATTGACGGCGATGTGCACTGTCGGGGTCGACGCTAGGCCGCAACGGCGTCTATAGGGGGCTTTGCGCCGCATTCCGGCCTTCGCGGCGTTGCACAATCACACCTAACCCTATATTTTGTGCGGTTCTCCCTGCCGCCAGAGGAATTTCATGGCCCGCGTCACTGTCGAAGACTGCATCGAGAAGGTGCCGAACCGCTTTGGTCTGGTTCTGCTGGCCGGCCACCGCGCCCGCAACATCGCCAACGGCGCCGCGCTGACCATCGACCGCGACAACGACAAGAATCCCGTTGTGGCCCTGCGCGAACTGGCCGACGAAACCGTCGTGCCGGACGAACTGCGCGAGAACATCATCACCACGCTGCAACGCGTCGATGAGCGCACCGAAGCCGAGGACGAAGCCGAAGTCGTGGCGCTGCTGGCTGAGCCGCAGCACATGAACATGGCCGAGGCCGAACTGATCCGCGCGCTGCAAAGCGACCGGGACGGCGGCCAGGAGGAACGCTACTGACGGCTGAGCCTGTCAACGGCGTAACCATCCTTCCGGCGCGGTCCCCCGCGGACACGTCGCCGGACCTAGCTGCGAATCAGCAAGACCAGTCGGCGTCGCTCCTTTCCGGGGCGGCGCCGAAGTCGTCTGAAGCCTCCTCTCAGTCCGAGTCCCACGTGTCCGAAACCAAGCGCGCGCCTATCATGCGCCAGTTCGAGCTGATCGAGGCGGTCAAGGCCTATGACCCGACCGCCGACGAGGCGTTGCTGAACCGCGCCTACGTCTATGCGATGAAGATGCACGGCTCGCAGTTGCGGGCCTCGGGCGATCCCTATTTCGCCCACCCCATCCAGGTCGCGGGCATCCTGACCGACTACAAGCTGGACACTGCGACCATCGTCACGGCCCTGCTGCACGACGTGGTAGAGGACACGTCGGCCACCCGCGACGACATCGCCGCCATGTTCGGCGAAGAGGTCGCGGTCCTGGTCGAGGGCGTGACCAAGCTGTCGCGACTGGAGCTTCAGGCCGAGCACACCCGCCAGGCTGAAAACTTGCGCAAGTTCATCCTGGCCATCTCCAAGGACGTGCGGGTGCTGTTGGTCAAGTTGGCCGACCGCCTGCACAACATGCGCACCCTCCAGTACGTCAAGCCGGAGAAGCGCGAGCGCATCAGCCGCGAGACGCTGGAAGTCTATGCGCCCCTGGGCCGCTCCATCGGCATCCACTCCATCGCTTCCGAATTGGAGGAACTGGCGTTCGAGCACCTGAACGCCACGGCCCGCGTCGCCATTCAGCGCCGTCTGGAGGCGCTGAAACTGGAGCACGGCCGCGCCATCGAGGGCGTGTCTCGCGAGATCGAGACTGTGCTGAGCGAGGCCGGCATCACGGCCCACGTCAAGGGACGGGAAAAGACGCCGTATTCGATCTGGCGCAAGCTGCAGCGCAAGTCGGTGGGCTTCTCGTCGCTGTCGGACATCTACGGCTTCCGGGTGATCGTCGAGGCCGAGGACGACTGCTATCGCGCCCTGGGCGTCATCCACCGCGCCTGGCCCATGGTGCCGGAGCGTTTCAAGGACTTCATCTCGACGCCCAAGTCGAACAACTATCGCTCGCTGCACACCACGGTCGTCGGCCCGGGCGGCCTGCGCATCGAGATGCAGATCCGCACCGAAACCATGGACCGCGTGGCCGAGGACGGCGTGGCGGCGCACTGGGCCTACAAGAACCATTCCTACGGCTTCGATCGCGAGGCGATGGAGGCGGACGGCGGGCGCGACCCGCTGCTGAACCTGCGCCATCTGGTTCAGGTCATCGAGCACGGCGAGGGCGGCGAGGACTGGGTCGAGCACGCCAAGCTCGAAATGTATCTGGATCAGGTCTTCGTCTTCACGCCCAAGGGCGCGCTGATCACCCTGCCGCGCGGCGGCATGGCGCTGGACTTCGCCTATGCCGTCCACACCGAGGTCGGCGACACGGCGGTGGGCGTCAAGATCAATGGCGAACTGAAGCCGATGCGCACGGCGCTGCAGAACGGCGACGTGGTCGAGATCATTCGCGGGACCAAGCGCGAGGTGCCGACCGACTGGCGCAGCCTGACGGTCACCGGCCGCGCCCGCTCGGCCATCCGCCGCCACATCCGCACGTCGGAACGCGATGAGTTCGTGCGTCTGGGCAAGGCGACGCTGGAACAGACGCTGGAGCGGGCCGGCAAGTCTCTGGCCGAGGTTTCACTGAAGCCCGTGCTGGAAACCCACGCCATCGCCTCGGAAGAGGACATGTTCGACGCCATCGGTCGGGGCCGCTTGGCCGCGACCAAGATCGCCGAGACCATGTTCCCGGCGCTGAAGGGCCAACTGAAGGCCGGGCCCGAGCGCAAGCGGATCGGCAATGAACACGCCCGCCTGTTCGTGCGCGGCAGCGGCCTGACGCCCGGCGTCAGCATCCATTTCGGCGCCTGCTGCTCGCCGGTGCCGGGCGACCGCATCGTCGGTATTCTGGAGCCCGACAAGGGGCTGACGGTCCACACCATCGACTGCCAGACCCTGGCCGACTTCGCCGACGACGACTCCGTCTGGCAGGATCTGCAATGGACGCCTCAGGCTGAACAGGATGCGGTGGCTGCGGCCCGTCTGCGCGCTACCATCCGCAATGCGCCCGGCGTGCTGGGGCAGGTGGCGACCATCATCGGCGAGGCCGGCGGCAATATCCTCAACCTGTCGATGGCCCATCGACAGCAGGACTTCTTCGACGTGGACATCGACGTCGAGGTCGAGGACGCCCGTCACGCGACCATGATCATCGCCGCCCTACGCGCCAATCCATCCGTCGACACCGTGGACCGGGCGCGCGGCTGATCGCCAAGGTTGGCGAGGGGGGACGACATGAGTTCTGAACAGCAAGATCCGTCAAACGCGTCGCAAAAAGCGTCGCCCTCCTATCGTCTGGCCGCGCTGGACCGGGATTTTCTGCTCAGTGACGGGATGCGCGGCGTGCGTTTCCTGATGGAGTATGAAAAGGCCGAAGAGGCCTTGCTGGCCTGGGGCGTACGCTCGACCATCGTGGTGTTCGGCAGCGCCCGCGTGGGCAGGAACGGCGACGGTCGGCACAGCCACTGGTACGAGCAGGCCCGTCGGTTCGGCCATATCGCCTCGGAACGGGGCGGCGCCCTGCACGGCGCGCCGGGCGAGGTGCGCGACAACGTCATCGCCACCGGAGGCGGCCCAGGCATCATGCAGGCGGCCAATCAGGGCGCGCATGAGGCCGGGGCGCCGTCCATCGGCTTCAACATCACCCTGCCGCATGAGCAGGAGCCCAATCCCTGGACCACGCCGGAACTGACCTTTCAGTTCCACTATTTCGCTATGCGCAAGATGCATCTGGCGATGCGGGCCAACGCCCTGGTGGTCTTCCCCGGCGGATTCGGCACGCTGGACGAACTGTTTGAAATCCTGACCCTGCGCCAGACAAACAAGTCGCCGCCCATTCCCATCGTCTTGTTCGACGAGGCTTTTTGGCGCTCGGTGATCAATTTCGACGTCCTGATCGAGCACGGCATGGTCAAGACGGCGGACATGGCCCTGTTCTCGTTCGCCGACGACGCCGAGACGGTCTGGTCCTGCCTGCTGAAGGGCGGGTTGAAGCCGGGGCAGGATCTGAAGTAGCGGCGGCTTGAGGGGGGGACCCCCAAGGTTTAAGGACGCGGGCATGAACACTGAAGACGTCCTCAACGAATTCCGCGACGCCGGCGCCCTGCGCGAAGGCCATTTCGTCCTGTCGTCCGGCCTGCACAGCCCGGTCTTCCTGCAAAAGAACCTGGTCTTCATGGACGGTCGCCGCTGCGAGCGTCTGTGCAAGGCCCTGGCCGAGAAGATCGTCGCCACGGTCGGCCCGGTGGACGTGGCCATCTCGCCCGCCGTCGGCGGCATCATCCCCGGCTATGAGACGGCGCGGCACTTGAACGTGCGCTCGCTCTACGTCGAGCGCGAAGGCGGCGAGTTCAAGCTGCGCCGCGGCTTCACCGTAGAGCCGGGCGAGAAGGTCGTCATGGTCGAGGACATCGTCACGACGGGCCTGTCGTCGCGCGAGTGCATCGCCGCCATCCAGAAGGCGGGGGGCGAAGTCGTCGCCGCCGCCTGCATCGTCGACCGCTCGGGCGGACGCGCCGACGTGGGCGTGCCGCTGATCGCGTTGGCGACCCTGGACGTGCCGGCCTATCCGGCCGACGCCCTGCCGCCCGAACTGGCCGCACTGCCGGTCGAGGATCCGGGCAGCCGCCGGCTGGCCAAGTAGGAGAGGCGGAATGAAGCGCGAGCGGGTTCGTCTGGGCGTCAACATCGACCACGTCGCCACGGTTCGTAACGCGCGCGGCGGCGCTCATCCTGATCCGGCCCGCGCGGCTGAGGCGGCGCTGGCGGCAGGGGCGGACGGCATCACCGCCCACCTGCGCGAGGATCGCCGCCACATCACCGACGCCGACATCGACGTGCTGACGGCCCTGTGCCGTCGCGCGAACAAGCCACTGAACTTCGAGATGGCCGTCACCGACGAGATGCTGGCCATCGCCCTGCGTCACCGTCCGCACGCCGCCTGCCTGGTGCCTGAGCGGCGCGAGGAGGTCACGACCGAGGGCGGTCTGGCCGTGGCCGGTCATGAGGCGCGCATCGCCCCCGTGGTGAAGGCGCTGACGGACGCCGGAATCCGCGTATCCCTCTTCATCGAGCCGTCTGAAGTCCAGGTCGAGGCCGCTGCCGCCGTGGGCGCACAGGTGGTCGAGTTCCACACCGGCCGCTATTGCCACCTGACCGATCCGGCGGAACGTGCGTTCGAGCTGGACCGCCTTGCCGCCGCCGCCGCCCAGGCCGACATCCTGGGGCTGGAGATCCACGCCGGACATGGCCTGGACTACGCCACCGCCAGCGTCGTTCTGGCCATCCCCGAGATCAAGGAACTCAACATCGGCCACTTCCTGATCGGAGAGGCGGTGTTTGTCGGTCTGGACGCCGCCATCCGCCGGATGCGGGCGGCGATGGACGAAGCCGTCAACGGAGTTGGTCGGTGATCATCGGCGTCGGCGCCGACCTGTCGGACATTCGCCGCATCCAGAAGTCGCTGGATCGGTTCGGCGAACGCTTCAAGCAGCGCTGCTTCACCGAATTGGAACGCACCCGTTCGGACCGCAAGCCGGACCCGGCCTGGAGCTATGCCAAGCGGTTCGCGGCCAAGGAGGCCTGCGCCAAGGCCCTGGGTACCGGCATGCGATCCGACGTCTATTGGCGCGACATGGGGGTGGTGAACCTGAAGTCCGGTCAGCCGACCCTGGCCCTGACCGGCCATGCCGCCGAACACCTGGCGCGACTGGTCCCGCCGGGGCATGAGCCACGCATCCATCTGACCCTCAGCGACGAACACCCGTATGCTCTCGCTTTCGTGGTGATCGAAGCCTTGCCCGAGGCGTAATCAGCGATTACGCCTCGACTATTCCAACCCCGCGTTCGGCGGGGGATTCGAGCAGACCATGAGCGACGACCCCAAGGCGAACGGCGGCGCCGGCAATCCTGCCATAGACCCTGCCGAGCAGCGACCGATCTGGAGCGACGACGGCGACGCTCCCTTCGACATGGGCGACGATCCCGAAGCCCTCGACAGCGACAAGCCGATTTACGCCACGCCGCGTCCCAAGAAAGCCAAACGTGTGAAAAAAGAGAAGTCCGCGAGCAACGAGACGGTTGAGATTATCAAGACCGTCGTCTTCGCACTGCTGATCGCCTTCGTGCTGCGGGTGCTGCTGTTCCAGCCCTTCACCATTCCCTCGGCCTCGATGGAGCCCAATCTCTATGAGGGCGACTACATCGTTGTCTCGAAGTGGTCCTACGGCTATTCGAAACACTCGATCCCGTGGAGCCCGCCGCTGTTCGACGGCCGCGTCCTGGGCAAGGACCCGACGCGCGGCGACATCGTGGTGTTCAAGCTGCCCCGCGACAACAAGACGGACTACATCAAGCGCGTGATCGGCCTGCCGGGCGACAAGGTGCAGATGATCGCCAATCAGCTCTACATCAACGGCGCTCCGGTGAAGGACGTCGTAGTCAGCCGCGCCGAGATGGCCGATATGTTCGGCCCGCGTCCGGTGACCCAGCTGCGCGAGACCCTGCCGAACGGCAAGAGCTTCATGACCCAGGACTTCGGTCCCGGCGGCGATCTGGACGACACCCCGGTCTATGAGGTGCCGGCCGGTCACTTCTTCATGATGGGCGACAACCGCGACAACTCGATCGACAGCCGCGTCGACATGTCGGCCGGCGTGGGCATGGTCCCGGCCGAGAACCTGGTGGGCAAGGCCGAGATCATCATGTTCTCCTGGTCGCCGGGTGCTTCGCTGTTCAATCCGGTCAGCTGGGTCGCCAACCTGCGTCCCAGCCGGTTCTTCAAGATCCTCGATTGATGGCGAATGTTCGGGCCGAGGCCGTCGCCGCGCTCAGGCGCCGGCTGGGCCATGATTTCGCCGATCCGTCGCTGCTGGAGCGCGCCCTGACCCACGCCAGTGTGGGCGAGGGCGCGGGACAGGCCGACGGCCGGCGCCCCGCCGACAACGAGCGGCTGGAGTTCCTGGGCGACCGGGTTCTCGGTCTGCTGGTCGCCGATCGGCTGACGCGGGACTTCCCCTCGGCGGACGAAGGCCAGTTGTCGGCGCGGTTGCACGCCCTGGTGGACAAGAGCGCTTGCGCTCGTGTGGGCGAGCGGCTGGATGTCGGCGCGGCCCTGCGCCTGTCGCCGGGCGAGACCAAGACGGGCGGCCGCAGAAAGGCCGGAGTCATCGCCGATGCTGTCGAGGCTATTCTGGCGGCCGTCTATCGCGACGGCGGCCTGACGGCGGCTAAGGCCATGTTCGACATCGCCTGGGCCGAGGAGTTCGCATCTCCGCCGGCTGCGGCCGTGACCAATCCTAAGTCCGCTCTGCAGGAGTGGGCTCAGGCGCAGGGGCGTCCTCTACCGACCTATCGGGTGGTGGAGCGCACCGGATCAGATCATGCTCCGACCTTCGTGGTCGAAGCGGCGGTGGTCGGCTTCGACCCCGAGAAACAAACAGGACGTTCGCGTCAGGAGGCGGAAAAAGCCGCCGCCATGGCGCTGTTGAAACGAGAAGGCCAAATTTGACCGAGATTCCGAACCCCAACCAGCACGCGGGCTTCGCCGCCATCATTGGCGCGCCCAACGCCGGCAAGTCGACGCTGGTGAACCGGCTGACGGGATCCAAGGTCTCGATCGTCACGCAAAAGGTCCAGACCACGCGCTTCCCCGTGCGTGGCATCGCCATGGAGGGCGACGCCCAGATCGTTCTGGTGGACACGCCCGGCATCTTCACGCCGCGGCGCCGTTTGGACCGGGCCATGGTCGCCTCGGCCTGGGGCGGGGCGCAGGACGCCGACGTGGTGGTCCACTTGATCGACGCCCAGTCGCATATCGACTCCGAAGGCAAGGAAGGCACGGCCGCTGACCGTCGCTCGGCCGAGGACACCGAAACCATCATCGCCAATCTGCAGTCGACAGGGACCAAGGTCATCCTGGCGCTGAACAAGATCGACGGGATGCGCCGCGACACCCTTCTGGCCCTGTCGCAGCGGCTGTTCGAAACTGGCGTCTATAGCGAGGTCTATATGATCTCGGCCCTCAGCGGCGACGGCGTGGAAGACCTGAAGCAGCGCCTGGCGCGTTCCATGCCCGCCGGTCACTGGCTCTATCCCGAAGACCAGTCGGCCGACGTGCCGGTGCGCGTCCTGGCCGCCGAGATCACTCGCGAGAAGGTCTATCTGCGCGTCCACGAGGAACTTCCCTATTCGGCGGCGGTCGAGACGACCTCGTTCGAGGAAAGGGCCGATGGTTCGGCCCGCATCGAACAGACCATCTATGTCGAGCGCGAGAGCCAGCGTCCCATCGTTCTGGGCAAGGGCGGCCAGACCCTGAAATGGATTGGCCAGAAGTCGCGCGAAGAATTGATCGAACTGCTCGACCGCCCCGTCCACCTGTTCCTGACCGTCAAGGTCGATCCCAAATGGCAGGACAGCCGCGCCCTGTACGCTCAGTTCGGGTTGGATTTCGACGTCTAAAAAACGTAGTTAAGTACCGTGTTTGAAGTTCCCACGTCCGCAGGCGGGCGGCCTTGGTTCCTCGGATCCTTGGTCGCCGTCGCCCTGGTTTGCGCCGGCGCCGGCGCCTGGATCGTGCACGCCATCGCCCCGGAAACCCAGGCGGCGGTTGCGAACCAGGCGAAACTGCCCGAGCGCCCGCCGGTCGAGGTGGTCGAGGCTCTGCCGCAACTGAAGATGCGGCTGGATTATCTGGCCGAGCGCAAGCAGTTCATGGGGGCCATCCTGGTGGCCAAGGGCGATCAGGTCCTGTTCCGCCAGGTCTATGGCAAGGCGAACTATGAGAACGACCAGCCGTTGAAGCTGGACACCCGCTTCCGCCTGGCCTCGGTGTCGAAACAGTTCACCGCCGCCGCCATCCTGAAGCTGCAGGACGAGGGCAAGCTGTTGGTCGACGATCCGATCTGCAAATGGATCGAGCCGTGCCCGGATGCGTGGAAGCCGATCAAGCTGCACCATCTGATGTCGCACACCTCGGGCATTCCTGACCTGATGGCCCAGGCCGAGTGGGGGCGTGTCCGCGTCACCCCGCACACGCCGGACGAACTGACCCAGGCCTCGGCCCGCTATGGTCTGCAGTTCCAGCCGGGGACCAAGATTCGCTACGACAACGCCGCCTTCAACCTGCTGGCGGTCGTGGTGGCCAAGGCCAGCGGCAAGCCGTTCGAGACCTATCTGAACGACGCCGTCCTCAAGCCACTGGGGATGAAGGACACGGGCTCGGACGCCCACGCCGACGCGAAGGGCCTGGCGATGGGCTACGCCAACTTCCCCGGCGGACTAGCGGCCCAGCCGATCGCCAACGTCAGCGTCGTCTTCGGCGCCGGCGCCCTCTATTCGACGCTGGACGACATGCTGGTGTGGAACCGGGCCCTGCATAAGGGCCACGTCCTGAGCCAGAAGTCCTACGCCGACATGGTGGCGGATCATGCGCCGGAGGACACGCCCAAGGAGCGAGGCCGCGCGCACCGCGCCTATGGCTATGGCATCTACGTCAACAGCCTGGGCCGGCAGGTTTCGCCGTCATTCGACGACAAGCAGATCTATCACACGGGCAGCTGGGCCGGGTTCCGCAACCTGGTCCTGTACCAGCCCGAGGCCGACGTGACCGTGGTGGTCCTGTCCAACAACTACCACCAGCGCGACCTGGTCTTCATGCTGAGCCAGCAGGCCATGGCGGAGGCCCTCGGCCGGCCGTTCCCGACAGGTCTGCACCGCTAGAGGTCATGATTTCCTCCCCATGAAATGGGGAGGTGGCGCGGCGGCGAAGCTGGCGTGACGGAGGGGCCGCCACGTGCCAGGCGCGACCGGGCCCCTCCACCGCTACGCGGTCCCCTCCCCACAGAGTGGGGAGGAAAAGAGCACGCTTTACCCCTTCATCGACCCCGTTTCGATGAAGCGCTGGTGCCACGACAGCGCCTCGCTGAGCAGGTGCGGCGTCTGCAGGCCGTAGGCCCCCTTCAGCGCGCGGTCGTAATAGTCCTTCAGCGCGTCGCGGTAATCGGGGTGGGCGCAGTTGGCGATGATGACCTGGGCGCGCTGCTTGGGCGACAGGCCGCGCAGGTCGGCCAGGCCCTGTTCGGTGACGATGACCTGCACGTCCTGGGTGATGTGATCGACGTGGCTGGCCATGGGCACAATGGCCGAAATCTTGCCGCCCTTGGCCGTCGACGGGGTGACGAAGCAGGAAATGTAGGCGTTGCGCGCGAAGTCGCCGGAGCCGCCGATGCCGTTCTGGATACGCGAACCCATGATATGGGTCGAGTTGACGTTGCCGTAGATGTCGGCCTCGATCAGGCCGTTCATGGCGATGCAGCCCAGACGGCGGATGATCTCCGGGTGGTTCGAGATCTCCTGCGGGCGCAGGATGATCTTGCCGCGGAACTGCTCCATCCGGCTGTTCAGGTCGGCGGCGGCCTCGGGGCTGAGCGAGAAGGCGGTGGCCGAGGCGACGGTCAGCTTGCCCGAGTCCAGCAGGTCCAGCATCCCGTCCTGAAGCACCTCGGTATAGGCGGTCAGGTTTTCGAACGGGCTGTCGGCCAGACCGGCCAACACGGCGTTGGCGACATTGCCGACGCCTGATTGCAGCGGCAGCAGATGGGCGGGCAGGCGGCCCAGTTTCACTTCATGCTGCAGGAATTCGATCAGATGGCCGGCGATGGCCGTGGCGCTGGCGTCCGGCGCGGCGAAGGGCAGGTTGCGGTCGGGCGCATCGGTCTCGACGATGGCGGCGATCTTGGACGGATCGACGCGGAACACGGTCTCGCCGATCCGGTCGGTGGGCTTGGTCAGCGGGATCGGCACCCGGTTCGGCGGCAGGGCCGTGCCGTAGTAGATGTCGTGCATCCCCTCCAGCGCCGGGTTCTGCCAGTTGTTGACCTCCAGGATGATGCGGTCGGCGCGGTCCAGCCAGGTCTTGTTGTTGCCGATGGAGGACGAGGGGATCAGTGACCCGTCCTCGCGGATGCCGGACACTTCGACCACCGCCGTTTCCAGCGGGCCAAGGAAGCCCTGCCAGGCGACGGGCGCCACCTGCGACAGGTGCATGTCCAGGTATTCCATCTCGCCCCTGTTGATCTTCTCGCGGGCGATGGGGTCGGAGTTGTAGGGCAGGCGGAACTCGATACCGTCGGCTTTCGCCAACGCGCCGTCCAGTTCCGGCCCCGTCGAGGCGCCGGTCCAGACCTTCAGCCGGAACGGATGGCCCGCCGCGTGCTCGGCTTCGATCCGGGCGGCCAGCGCCATCGGCACGACCTTGGGATAGCCCGAGCCGGTGAAGCCGCTCATGCCCACGGTCGAGTTCGCCGGGATCAGGGCGGCGGCGTCCTGGGCGGACATGATCTTCGACTGCAGGGCGGCGTTGCGGACGCGGGACATCGGAAACCTGACGACGGCGGCCCCTGAGGGCTCGGGGAGAGAGGCGGACATAGGCGCCGCATCACCCTGATTCCAATACGGCTTTGGTCGTAACGATCCGTGATCACAAAGGCGTCAGCCGCCGGGCTTCCAGTCCGCCGCCGGGTTGGTGTTGATCATCCACGGGATGCCGAACTTGTCTGTCAGAGTGCCGAAGCCGGGGGACCAGAAGGTCGGGGCGAAGGCCATGCCGACCTTGCCGCCTTCGGACAGGGCGTCGAACACCGTCTTGGCCTTGGCGGCGTCGTCGGTGTGATAGGCGACGTCGAAGCCGTTCTTGGGCTTGTCGATGTTCGGCGCGAACTCGGGAGGCATGTCGGCGCCCATGATCGCCTGATCTCCGACCTCCAGCCAGCCGTGCATCAGCCAATCCTTGTATTTGGGGTCCACCGGCATGTCGGGCGGGCCGTCGCCGAAGGGAAAGGCGGCGGTGACCTTGCCGCCGAGAACGCGGGCGTAGAATTCCAGCGCCTCGCGGCACTGGCCCTTGAAGCTGAGACTGGTGACGATCTTCATGGGATCTCTCCTGTTGGCGGGTTGGAGGTCTGAACGCGCGAGAGCGGTGAAGGGCGCCGAAGTTGTCCTTCTCCCCTTGCGGGAGAAGGTGGCCGAGCAGAGCGAGGTCGGATGAGGGGTTGCTGAACAGAAGGTCTGGACTTCCTTTCTTTCAATGTCGCGAGACCCCTCATCCGACCCTGATGGGCCACCTTCTCCCGCAAGGGGAGAAGGAAACATCTTGGGTGCGCTACCGCCCTTCGGGCTGCTTGAGCGCCGACGCCCGCCTCGTGCTGGCACGGGCGGTGGAGGGCTGGGCGGGGCGCCGGGCCTTCGCCCGGAGAGGATGTAGTTTTACCGTTTCGACGAAAGCAAAGCGCCCCGCGCGAAGAGTTGGACATGAGCTCGGGGCAGGCGCCGCTGTTAGCGGCT